>SICM01000056.1 GCA_009694805.1 Candidatus Latescibacterota bacterium | reverse complement strand
ACATTCGAAAAGAGCGGGCGTTGGACTCCACTATGATGGGCCTGCTGGGGGGGCGGACCGTCACACTCTTCTTAGCCGTGCAACGATGGGGACCTTGGCAAAGACAAATCCTCATCACAGCAATTTTCTAACCGGACAATACTGGCGACAACGGACAAAAATTTGAACGGGTGAATATACACCACCGCCCGTAATCTGTCAAGAAATTTACAGACAAATGTGATGTAAAACACCTTTTTAGGTTTGAAGAAGAGGGGGGGGCTGTGTTATATTTCACAGGTCCAAAGGAGGGACACCCATGAAGCTGATCGTGCAGATCCCGTGCCTGAACGAGGAAGAGACCCTGCCGCCGACCGTCCGGGACATCCCCCGGCAGATCGACGGCATCGACGAAGTGGAGGTTCTGATCGTCGACGATGGATGCACGGACCGGACCGTGGAGGTGGCGCGGGAGGCCGGCGTGGATCACATCGTCCGGTTCCCCCAAAACCGGGGCCTCGGCCACGCCTTTCAGGCAGGCATCGACGCCTGCCTCCGCCTCGGCGCGGACATCATCGTCAACACCGACGGGGACAACCAGTACTTCGGCGGAGACATCCCCAAGCTCATCCGGCCCATTCTGGAAGGGAAGGCGGACCTGGTCATCGGAGACCGGGAGCCCGAAAAGATCGGCCACTTCTCGTTCACCAAGAAGCTGCTCCAGAGGCTGGGGAGCCGGGTCGTCAGCCGGTTGTCGGGTATCCCCGTGCCGGACGTGGCGTCGGGGTTCCGCGCGTTCAATCGGAACGCCGCCATGCGCCTGAGCAGCTTCACCGACTTCGACCACACGGTGGACCACGTCATCCAGGCGGGCAAGAAGCGCCTCGCCGTCGTCAACGTCCCCATCCGCACGAACGCCAAGTTCCGGGAGTCCCGCCTCTTCTCCAGCGTCTACCAGTTCGTGGCCCGCTCCCTCGGCATCATGGTCCGGGTCTACGCCTCCTACGCGGCCCTCAAGATGTTCGCCGTCGCAGGGGCCCTGACCTTCTCCATCGGCGCCCTGCTCGGCCTCCGGTTCCTCTACTACTTCCTGTTGACGCCTGAGGGCTACACCCACGTCCAGTCGCTCATCCTCTGCGCCATCCTGCTCCTGGCAGGCTTTCAGATGGTCCTCACCGGCATCGTCGCCGACCTGATCGCGGCCAACCGGAGCCTGATCGAGGACGTGGCCTACAGGGTGAAGAGGCTGGAGATGGAGAAAGACGGGGATCGGGGGTCGGGGGTCGGGGATCGGTGAAAAGACAACTGCGGTTTCGGGTTTCAGGTTTCAGGTATCGGGTAAAAATAAACCCTGGAACTTTGGTTTTGCTTTTCCCGACACCCGACACCTGATACCTGGCACCTGCTTCTACCCCTGCTCGATCTCCACGATCGTCACCCCGCTCCCCCCTTCGTTCCAGTTGCCCAGCCGCTGGGATCGGATGCGCGGGTGGGTCTTGAGATACGCCCCGAGTTTCTGCCGCAGCGCCCCTGTCCCCTTGCCGTGGATCAGCGTGGCCAGCCCCATCCTCGCCAGGAAGGCGTCGTCCAGAAACCGATCCACCACCTCCGCCGCCTCCTCGAACGTCATCCCCCGCAGGTCCACCGAGGTGGGCAGGTCCCCCCCCGCAGGGGTCCTCACCCCTCCCCCCACCGACTCCCGGGCGGACGGGACAGATCGACCCTCCACCTTCTTGATCTCCGACGGCGACACCTCCACCTTCACATTCCCCACCTGCACCCGCACCCTGCCCGCCGCGTTCCGGCCCGACAGGACCACCCCCTCCTTGCCGAAGCGTTCGATCCAGACATAGTCGCCGATCTCCGGGTCGGGTCCCTCCGAGGCCTGCTGACGCCGGTCCTGTTCGACCTGCGCCTGCACCCGCACGAGCGCCTCCTGCACCGCCTTTTTCCCCTCCTGGATGGACTCCCGGCTGGCCGCCTCCCGCCGGATGTCGGCCACGGTCCGCTCGATCAGGGCGTTGGCCTCGCTCAGGATGCGCTCCGACTCCTGCAGGACGGACTTCCGGAGCGCCCGGCGCTGCATCTCCAGGTCCGCCAGCTTCTCCTCGAACTCCTGCCTCAGTTGGGCGATCTCCCCCTGCTGCCGGGCCAGGTCCTCACTGCGCTGCCGGTATTCCTGATAGCTCTGGTCCAGGCCTGCGATCAGCCGCTCCACCTGGCGGGTCTTCCCCCCCACCCGGCGGATCGCGTCCTCCACGATCCCCTCCGGCATCCCCCAGCGCCGGGCGATCTCGAAGGCGTAGCTGCTGCCGGGGATGGACAGGCGGAGCCGGAAGGTCGGCGTCAGCGTCTCCCCGTCGAACTCCATCGACCCGTTCTCCACCCCCTCCGACTGGTGGGCGAACGCCTTGAGGGCCCCGTGGTGCGTCGTGGCCACGGTCCGCGCCCCCCGCCGGGTCAGGTCTTCCAGCAGGGCCATCGCCAGCGCCGCTCCCTCGTCCGGGTCCGTGCTCCCCCCCACCTCGTCCAGCAGGATGAGCGTCTCCCCGTCCGCCTCGGCGCAGATGCGGGCCAGGCGGCGGACGTGGGAGGAGAAGGTGCTCAGGTCGTTCTCGATGGACTGCTCGTCCCCGATGTCCGCGAACACCTGTCGGAACGTGGCGATCTCGGACCCCAGATGGGCCGGGACCGGGAGGCCCGCGCAGGCCATCAGCGTCAGCAGCCCCACGGTCTTCAAGGCCACGGTCTTGCCCCCCGCGTTGGGCCCGGTCAGCACGAGCGTCCGGAACCGCTCGCCGAGCGAGACGTCCAGAGGGACCACCTTCTGCCCCTGGCCCGACTCCCGCGCGCGCAGGACCAGCAGGGGGTGCCGGGCCCCGCGCAGGACGATCCGGCCCTCCGTGTTCAGGGAGGGCGGATGCGCCTCGACCTCGCGGCAGAAGACGGCGATCGCGTAGACCGCATCGAACCTCCCGAAGACCTCCACGTTGCCGAAAAGGTCCTCCCGCACGGCCCGCACCCGGTCGGTCAGGGCGCGCAGGATGCGCTCGATCTCCCGCACCTCCGCCACGTCCAACTGCCGCAGGCGGTTGCCCATCTCCACCGTGGCCAGGGGCTCCACGAAGACCGTGGCCCCGCTGTCGGACTGGTCGTGGACGATCCCCGGCACATTCCTCTGGTGCCCCTCCCGCACGGGGATGACGAAACGCCCCTCCCGGAGGGTGACCAGCCGGTCCTGGACGGTCTCCGACGGCAGGCTGGACACGAGGCGCTCCAGCTTCTCCCGCAGGTCCGACCGGACCCGCTCCCGCTCCCGGCGGATGCGCCCCAGCTCCGGGCTGGCCGAGTCCCGCACCTCTCCCTCCGGCCCGATGGCCTTGCCGATGGCCTCCTCGACCTCGGGGTGGGGCGTCAGCCATTCCACCATCCTGAGGAGGGCAGGATACTTCTCCCGCCGCCGGTCCAGATAGTCCCGGAGCTGCTGGAAGGCGCTCAGCGCTTCCCCGATCTGCCAGAGTTCCTCCGTGGACAGGGCAATCCCCTCCGCCCCGCACCGGGCCAGGGCCCTCCGGATGTCAGGGATCCCCCGCGCCGGGATCGGGTCGTCAAACCCGATCAGGTCCGCCATCTCCACGGCGCGGCCTATGCGCTGCCCGATGATCTCCAGGTCTCCGACGGGCGCGAGGGCCAGGACCTCCTCGCGGCCCATCGCCGAGGCCGTATGGCCCGCGATCCGCAGGACGACCTTGTCGAACTCCAGGGTTTGGCTCGTGTGTTCGTCTACCATATTCCGGCTGATTTTACAGGATGGACAGGGTAAATTAAGGATGGAACAGGATTCCATCCTGCCTATCCTGTCTATCCCTGTTAAGTTTCAGGGTTTTTGAGATGGATGTCCGGCCCCTGCCCCCTGCCCCCTGATCCCTGTGCTGTCTCTGTCCGCCCTCTGTAACCCCTGCGCGACCAGGGTATCCACCTCGTCCCAGACCTGACCGGCGCGCCTGGAGACCTCTTCGACCACCTCCGGGCTCCGGCTGATCACTGACCCCTGGTCTGCCCGCATCCGGCGCAGCAGGTCCTCCACATTCGGCGAGACCCTGCGAATGCCGGCCACCAGCGTCCCGCAGACGCGCTCGACCGGCCGGGCCAGAGCGGAGGCCGAAAGGGTGGCGGGCAACCTGCTGTGGAGGGGATAAAAAGAGAGGAAAGGGAGCAGAAGGCCGATGACGAGAGCGCCGTTCAGCAGGCCGACCAGGCCCCCCCCGATGGCATTGATCGGACCCAGCGCGGAGGTGCGGATCATCTTGTCCAGGAGAGAGATAATGAACGTGAAGCCCAGGGATGCCACCACCAGGATCAGCCCGGCCCCCACCCAGGCGGAGACCGGGGGCGAGAGCCCAGCCCACGCCCCGATCCGGTCGCCGACCCATCCCCCCCGGGACAGGGCCAGCCAGACCGACGCCACGATGGCCGCCAGGCCCAGCAGACACCTCAGCAGGCCGGTTCGCCAGCCGTAAGCCCCGCTGATCAACAGGCCAATGACGATGCCCAGGTCCACGAAGTTCACGGTAAGGCCCAAAATAGAGATAACCGCACCGAAAAAGAATCGGTGCGGTTATCTACCGCAGAACCACCCAAAGACATAAGAAGACCTTATTCGTCAAACTTCTCACGCTTACGTCGGGCCGAGTTGAGCTTGCGTTTCTTCCGCTCGCTGGGTTTCTCAAAGTGCTGATGTTTCTTCATCTCCGAGATAATCCCGGCCTTTTCGCAGGTCTTTTTAAACCGTCTCAGCGCCTTCTCAAACGGTTCTTTATCCCGTACGATAACCCCTGGCATGAGACCAATCCGCCTCCTTTCTCTGGTGAGAGTATAAATTCTAAAAAATAATGACTTTAAAAAGACAACAGTTTGATTTATAAAAACCTTATGTGACAGGTGCAGCCACGAGGAGCTCAAAGTCAATCTGTAGCAGACATTTAGAATTTAGAATATATATTACGATCCGCCGTTTCGCAAGATGATTTTTGTGAAAAAAATGCACCTTTGGCATCGGTGGGGGACCCTCGCGAAAACACGGTCCCTCCGGACCTTCAAAAAAAAGTCTTGACGTTTCTCGTATTTTATATAGATTACTCAAGCACGTTCTCACCCTTTAGACTTTACGGGCCCATAGCTCAGTCGGTTAGAGCAGATGACTCATAATCATCCGGTCCGGGGTTCAAGTCCCTGTGGGCCCAATTGGACGAAAAGCGTTGTCATGGCCTCAGGCTGTGGCATCCCCTACAGAGTATAGCGTCTCACCGGGATAACCGATTCATCCATGCGGAGCTTGAGCGTTATAGGGCGATTAGCTCAGTTGGTTAGAGCGCTGGTCTCACATACCAGAGGTCACTGGTTCAAATCCGGTATCGCCCACCATCTCTATCGGGTCACCCTCTCATTCGATGAAATAGGGGCGTCTCTGGCGTCAGGAGGATATCCGGAGCATCTGCCCGAGGGGGCCATAACGTGAGCGGAGTGCATCCACAAGATGCACTCCTTTTTTGTCCCATCAAGAGGAGAGGTCTCGCATGAAGGATAGCCTGTTCAAGCTTCTGGAACTTCAGGAAATTGACAATCAAGTCGACGCCCTCGACCGGGCGCGCAGGGATTATCCTGCGCAGATCGCTCTGATCGACCAGGAGATTGAGGAGGCCCGCAAACAGATCCAGGAACAGCACGCAAAGCGGGAAGATCTGGAGAAAACCCAGAGGTACCACGAGCGAGAGCTGACGGCGGCCAATGCTGACCTCAAGAAGCATCAGGACCGCCTCTATGAGGTGAAGACCAACCGGGAATACGATGCCCTCCAGGTTGAGATCGAGACGTGCAGGGGCCGGGTGAGCGAACACGAGAACGCCTTTCTCGCTGCGGAGGGGGCCCTCGAAGAACTGACTCCCGCGATCAAGAGCCTGGAAGAGGGCTGTGCCGAGGTGGAGAATGACCGGCTGAAAAACCGGGAATCCCTCTCCCAAAGGCTGAACTCCATCGGCGCAGACGTGGATCAACACCAGGAGAGACGGGAAGCGGTGCGGGTTCACATCCTCCCCCAGGTGCTGGCTGCCTATGACCGCTTCCGAAAAGGCAAGAGCGGACTGGGGGTGGTCAGACTGGCCAAGGGGGCCTGTGGCGGATGTTTCCAGAAGATTCCCCCCCAGAGGGCCAGCGAGGTCCGGAGAAACAACCGGATCATCCTGTGCGAGAGCTGTGGTCGCATCCTCGTATGGGACGGGACTTGAAATGCGGGTTGTGAAGTACGAAGTACGAAGTGCGAAGTAAGAATCTTCATTCGAACTTCGAACTTCGACCTTCCGAAATTGATCGGAGTGGATCGGGTGATCGCGCCTGTCTTGTACAGGTGAGGAAAGTCCGAACTCCGCAGGGCAGGGTGCTGGGTAACGCCCAGGAGGGGTAACCCTACGGAAAGTGCAACAGAGAGCAGACCGCCAGCGGACGGGGTTTCGACCCCGTTGCGGGCAAGGGTGAAACGGCGAGGTAAGAGCTCACCGCGTCTCTGGCGACAGAGACGGCACGGTAAACCCCACCCGGAGCAAGGCCGAATAGGAGAGGAGAGGTGGCCCGCCTCGGTATGACTCTCGGGTAGGCCGCATCGAGGCGTCGGGCAACCGGCGCCCCAGAGGAATGATCGCCCCCTGAGCGCTTTGGCGCTCGGGGACAGAATTCGGCTTACAGATCCACTCCGGTCAAAAAAATGTTCAAGGCTTGGAGATTTTTATGACCTTCCTTGAAAAGCTTGAAGGCGCGACCCGGACCAACGACAGCCTCGTCTGCGTGGGGCTGGATGTGGACCCCGGCCGGATCCCCCGGCGCTTGCAGGACGGGCCCGACCCGGCCTTTCGATTCAACCGGGCCATCATCGACGCCACGAAGGATCTCGTCTGCGCCTACAAGCCCAACTTCGCCTTCTACGGGGCCATGGGGCTCCGGGGGTGGGAGGCGCTCATCCGGACGGTGGAACACGTCCCGGAGGGCATCCCGGTCATTCTGGACGCCAAGGTCGGGGACATCGGAAACACGGCCGAACGATATGCGCACATGGCCTACTGCGAGGTGGGGGCCGACGCCCTCACCGTGAATCCCTACATGGGCTTTGACGCCGTGGCGCCCTTCCTGGCCTACCCGGACCGCTGTGCCCTCCTCGTCTGCCTGACGTCAAACCCCGGCTCGGCCGACCTCCAGCGGCTTCGGGTGGACGCCAGGCCCCTCTACCGCATCGTGGCCGAGAAGGCCGTTACGTGGAACGAGCGGGGTCCCTGCGGCCTGGTCGTGGGCGCCACGCACGCCGACGAACTGAAGGAAGTCCGGGGTGTGGCATCCGACCTCCCCCTGCTCATCCCCGGCGTCGGGGCCCAGGGGGGAGACATCCAGGCGGTCGCCCATCACGGGACGGACGCAAAGGGGGAGCGGGCCATCGTCAACGTCTCCCGCAGTGTCCTGTATGCGTCCGGAGGGGACGACTTCGCAGAGGCGGCCCGACGGGAGACGGAGCGGCTGCGGGCAGAGCTGAACCGCCATCGAAAAGACAAGGTTCAAGGTTAGAAGGTTCAGGGTTCAAAGTTTAACCTCTTGAATCTTGAGCTTTTATGATGGGGTCGTGCTATGACTTCCCTCCATCGTAGGATCACGTATTTGATCGGCCTCGTGGGGCTGGTCGCGTATGGGGATTCCTGGGCCGAGGACGTGGGCATCGAGGGCAAGCCCGACATGGTGAGGGTCGATGTCAAATCCGTCTGGAAATCCCCCGATCCCTGTCTCAACGCCGGCTGTGTCTTCCTCAGGGACCGGAAGACGCAGCGCCTCCTCCCGGTCTGGATCGGGCGGTTTGAGGCGGATGCGATCCAGATGAAGCTCAACGGTGAGTTGTTCCCGCGTCCGCTCACCCACGACCTGCTCAAATCCCTGCTCGATGCCGCCGGGGCAAAGGTCCGCTATGTCCTGGTGGACGCCCTCAGGGCCACGGGCAGGCGGGATTCCGGCACCTATTTCGCCAAAATTGCGCTCAGCCTGAAGGGGGGGGGCGCGGTCGCGGTCGATTCTCGCACGAGCGACGCCATCGCCCTCTCCGTCCGGACCGGCACGCCGGTCTACGTGGCCACCGGGATCATGGAGGGGAACAGCATCGCCGACGAGAAAGAGCTGGGGAGCGAGCTGACGGGGGAGGCGGCGAAGACTCCGAAGCCCTCTGGAAGGCCTGAGAAGAAAGAGAAGAAGGCGGGCAAGGATTACTATTGATTGGCGGAGGTTTCATGCGATCTTATTTTGAATTTCGCAATGTTTTCAGGGTCCTGATGATCCTGTCCTTCCTGGCCGCAGGCGCCTGCGGGGGCCGGAAGGAGATGGGGGTCATCGAGACGGACAGAGGGACGATCGTCGTTGAGCTCTACGATCAGGACGCCCCGCTCCACGTGGCGAACTTCAAGAAACTGGCCTCTCAGGGGTTCTACAATGGCCTCACCTTCCACAGGGTTGTCCCCGGCTTCGTGATCCAGGGGGGGGACCCCAGCGGCAATGGGACAGGGGGGCCGGGCTACACCGTCCCGGCGGAGATCAAGCGCAACCACGAGCGGGGTTCTCTGGCCGCTGCACGTACGTCCGATGACATGAACCCGACACGCGCCTCCAGCGGCAGCCAGTTCTATATCTGCCTGAACGACCTTCCCCAGCTCGACGGTCAGTACACGGTCTATGGAAAGGTGATCGAGGGGATGGATGCGGTGGACGCCATCGCCCGCCTGCCCAGGCTCCCCAACGACCAGCCGACCGAAAAAGTCGTCATGAAGAGCGTCCGCATCGAGAGGCGGTAGCCTTGCAGGACGAGATGCGCATTCAGGCCGTGCATCGGGCCGTGGGGCGGGGATGGGCCTACCTCGGCGTCTACCGGCCCAGGCCGGGCCGGAAGGGGGATCCGATGGACGTGGTCCGCACGCCGACGGGTTTCCTGTATGGTCGCCCGGTGGCCGCCGCGGACGACCAGTGGGTCTACCTCAGCGAGGCCGAGTGGGGCAACGGGTTTGTGAAAGACGGATGAAACAGGCAGCAGGCAATAGGGAGAAGAGGCGGGGAACTATTGCCTACTGCCTACTGCCTGCTCTTCAGGAGGTACCATTGGCCGATCACAAACAGTTCTATATCCAGGGCCTGACCCACCTCGCCAAGGGGAATCTGGACGAGGCCCTCGCCAGCTTCCAGCAGGCCGTGGAGATCAAGGCGGACTTTCTGGAAGGGCATCTCGCCGTCGGCCAGGCATACGAGCGAAAAGGGATGCTGGATGAGGCCGTGGCCGCCGTCCGAAAGGCCATCGAGATCGACCCGAAAGACCCCCTGGTCCACACGAGCCTCTCCCGGCTGTTTCAGCAGAAGGGGATGATCCCGGAGGCCGAGGAGGAGATGGCCCTCTCCCGGCAGCTCCAGGCGGGCCTGTGAATCTTTTTGGGGATATGTGATCCACTTCACATTCTCCGGACCCGGTTGTGCCGATCTTTAAAGGTAGATTCATCCTCCTTTCCTCTGAATGAAAGGGGAGATCGCGGCCCTCAACCCGTGATCTCCCTTTTTTTATGTCAGAAAGGCGCCCATGCAGACCCCCTTTCTCCGCTGCACTGCCTGCGACCGCACCTATGCCCTGGCGGACCCCGTCTGGCGTTGCGCCTGTGGCGGGTTGCTCGGCGCCGTTTCCGATCCCCGTTTTGACCGCGACGGCCGCCGCCCCCCCACTCTCTGGCGCTACCGGGAGGCGATGGCCGTCCTGGGGGAGCCGGTGTCGTTTGGCGAGGGGATGACCCCCCTCGTTCAGGTCCAGGACACCCGCGCCGGGGTGTTCTACAAGCTCGACTACCTCTTCCCCTCGGGGTCCTTCAAGGACCGGGGGGCCACGGCCATGATCACCCACCTCCGGTCCATCGGCATCCGGCAGGTCGTGGAGGACTCCTCCGGGAACGCCGGGGCTGCGGTCGCCGCCTACTGCGCCCGCGCCGGCATCGCCTGCGACATCTACGCCCCGGCGCACGCCTCCCCCGGAAAGCTGGCGCAGATCGCGGCCTGCGGGGCGACCCTCCACCCCATCCGGGGGACGCGGGAGGACGTGGCCGCCGCCGCGATGGAGGCCGCGGGGGCGAGCTACTATGCCAGCCACAGTTGGAACCCGTTCTTCTTCCAGGGGACCAAGACCGTCGCCTTCGAGGTCTGCGAGCAGCTCGGCTGGCGCGCCCCCGACGCCCTGGTCCTGCCCGCCGGGAACGGGACGCTCCTCCTCGGCGCGCACCTCGGGTTTTCAGACCTGAGGGCCGGCGGCGTCATCGACCGGCTGCCCCGCCTGGTCGCAGCGCAGGCCGAGGCCTGCGCGCCGGTCTGCGAGGCGTTCCGTCAGGGGCTGGAGCTACCGGTGAAGGTCCAGAAGCGGGAGACCCTGGCCGAGGGGATCGCCGTGGCCGAGCCGGTGCGGGGGGGGCAGATGCTGAGGGCCGTTCGGGAGACAGGGGGGGAGATGCTGACCGTCTCTGAAGAGGAGACCATGAGGGCGTTGCGGCGGGCCTGGCGGGCAGGGGTCTACATCGAGCCGACGTCCGCGGTCGCCCTGGCCGCCACGGAGCGATGGCTGGACGGAAACCCGGGCGGGACGGTAGTGGTCGTGCTGACGGGGTCCGGGCTGAAGGCCACGGAGAAAATCGTGGAGTTGATGAGCGCCTGATCAAAAAAACAGTCCAGAGTCCCAAGTCCAGGGTCTGGCCATCGACTTTGGACTCTGGACTCTGGACTCTGGACTTTTACCCTGTCTTCCCTTTTCTCTTACATTTGACGCACTTCCGCCGCGTGGTCAGCACCCCGTCCTTGCACTTTCCACACCCCATGCCCGTGCAGTCAGGGCAGGTCATCTCCTCTTCGATGTATCCCTTGCCCTCGCAGGTCGGGCAGGTCGTGGACATAGGAAACCTCGTATAAAAAGAGTAGGGGCGACCCGCCGGGTCGCCCCTACTTTAGAACGTAAACGTCTCTCCCGGCGTTGGGACCGTCACCGGGCAGGCCTTCCGCTCCCGGAGCGTCCCGGCCAGCGCCTCCGACTGGTTTGGGTCCCCGTGGACCAGGAAGATGTGGCGCAGCGATCCGTTCACGTTTCCGATCCACTCCAGAAGCCCGTTCCGGTCCGCGTGGCCGCTGAGGCCGTTGAGGACGCACACCTCTGCCCGGCGTTGGTACTCCTTCCCGAGGATGCGAACCACGGGGTCCCGGTCCACGAGCCGCCTGCCCAGGGTGCCCTGCGCCTGGAACCCGACGATCAGGACCGTGTTCCGGCCGTCCTCGACGGTGTTGGCCAGGTGGTGGAGGATGCGCCCCGCCTCGCACATGCCGGAGGCCGAGACGATGACGCAGGGGACCCGGATCTGGTTGAGGGCCTTGGAGGCCTCCGCCTTTCGCACATAGTGCAACCTCTGGAACCCGAACGGGTCTTCCTCGCTCAGGATAAAAGCCCTCGTCTCCTCGTCGAAGCACTCCGGGTGGAGTCGGAAGACCTCCGTGACGTTGACGGCGAGGGGACTATCGACGTAGACCGGCATGTCCGGGATGCGACCGGCCTTGCAGAGCCGGTGGAGGTGATAGACGACCTCCTGCGTCCGGCCCACGGCGAACGCCGGGATGATCACCTTTCCCCCCCGCCCGGCCGTGCGCCTGAGGATCTCCTCCAGTTCCCCTTCCACGTCCTCGTCCGCGGGGTGGACGCGGCCCCCGTAGGTGCTCTCGGAGATCAGGAGGTCGGCCCGGCTGAGCGTCGTCGGGTCGCGCAGGATCGGCATCCCCTTCCGCCCCAGGTCCCCGGTGAACACGAGCGTCACAGGCCCCTTTTTCGGTTCCTGGATCGTCAACTCGGTGATCGCCGAACCGAGGATGTGCCCCGCATCGTGGAACGTGGCAGTCACCTCCGGCGTCACGGGGAACGCCCGGTCGTAGCCCACGCCCCGGAACAGGGTGAGGGCCCGGACGGCGTCAGGCGTGGTGTAGAGGGGCTCGAACGGGGCCTTCCCCTGCCTGCCGCGCCGCTTGTTGACGTAGGCCACGTCCGACTCCTGAATATGGGCGCTGTCCAGGAGCATCGCCCCGCACAGGTCGCGCGTGGCGAACGTGGCGTGAATGTCCCCCTGGAACCCGGCCCGCACGAGGGTGGGGAGGTTGCCGGAGTGGTCGATGTGGGCGTGGGAGAGGACCACGGCGTCGATGGACTTCGGGTCGAATGGGAAGCGCCGGTTTCGCTCGAACGCCTCCTTGCGCGGCCCCTGGAACAGGCCGCAGTCGAGCAGGATGCGCCGGCCCGCGACCTCCAGCAGGTGCATGGAGCCGGTGACGGTCCGGGCCGCGCCTAAGAAGGAGATTTGCATCAGGGTACCTGTCCGGAGAGGTTTTGGAGACGGCTCTGCCCGACCCGTTCGCCCAGTTGTCTCACCAGTTCCTCCAGGCCCTCGCCCGTGGCCGATGAGATGGAGAGAAAGGGGACGCCATCGCCAAAGGGGTTCACGGGCCGCTCCGCCGCCGGGATGAGATCGACCTTTGTCAGCGCCACGAGGGCCGGTTTCTCCAGCAGGGCCGGGTTGAACAGGTGCAGTTCCTCGCGCAGCGTGTGGAGGGCCTGGCCGGGGGATTCGCTGAGGGATTCGACCATGAACAGGAGGACGCGCGTCCGCTCCACGTGCCGCAGGAACCGGAAGCCGAGTCCCTTTCCCACGTGCGCCCCTTCGATGAGGCCGGGGATGTCGGCCATCACAAAACTGTTGAAATCGCCGGAGCGGACGATGCCGAGGTGGGGCGTGAGCGTCGTGAAGGGGTAGTCGGCGACCTTGGGGCGGGCTGCGGACAGGCGGGAGAGGAGGGTCGATTTCCCGGCGTTGGGCGCGCCGACCAGCCCCACGTCGGCGATGAGCTTGAGTTCCAGGTCCAGGCGCAGTTCGGCGCCGGGCTGCCCTGGATCGGCCCGGTCAGGGGCCTGATGCGTGGGCGTGGCGAATCGGGCGTTGCCCCTCCCCCCTCGGCCTCCCTTCAGGATGGCCTCTCGCTGCCCGTTCGAGACCAGATCGATCACGACCCGTCCGGTCTCCGCATCCCGCACGAACGTGCCCGGGGGGACCGCGATCTCCACGTCGTCCCCTCGTTTGCCGGTCTGGTTCTTTCCCCGCCCCCGCTCCCCTCGTCCGGCGTTGTAGCGCTGGTGGTAGCGGAGGTCCAGGAGTGTCCCGAGGCGGGCGTCGGCCCGAAAAATAACATCCCCCCCGTCTCCCCCGTCCCCCCCGTCCGGGCCGCCGTGAGGGACAAATTTTTCCCGCCGGAAACTGACGCACCCCCCTCCCCCGTCGCCGGACTGGATGGAGATGGTGACCTGATCGACGAAAGTCATAAAATCACAAGCAGAAGGCAGAAGGCAGTAAACAACCCGTCTTTGCCTTCTGCCTTCTGTTTTAGTTGGGTGTGATCAGCATCCTCTTCCACGTGCGGAGGACGTGAAGCTGGCGCCGGGCCTCGGCGTAGTGTCCGAGGATTTCGATCACTTTCAGGCGCAGAGCGAACTTCCGCAACTCTTCGTTCATCTCGGGCCTCCTGTTTTCAGGATACGTGGGCTGAAAGACCGTCCGTTCAAAATGTAGGGCCAGAGGCATTCGATGTCAAGGGCTTTCCAGGAAGCCGTACAGTAAAATAGGGGACGAGCCTTTGGCCCGTCCCCTGTGCATCTGCTGTTCGCCGGTCACGAAAGATGAGATCTTGGCGAGAAAGGTTTTCCCAGAAAGAAGGCGAGGTTCTGGTGCAGATATCGGCGCAACTGATGCTCATCGATCATCCCCAGTTCCTTGGCGACCATGGCATTCAGAAGCCCCAGTCCCTTCTGGAAACCGTACTGGCGAATCAACTCCTCTGAGTCGTGCCTTGGCATGTCTGTGACCTCCTTGTCAGTCTCCACCATCAGCGTAAACGAGCGATCTGTAGGTATTGCTCAGAAAAAAGCCAGATCGCTATCCAGAAGGGTATGGGAGTAATCGATCCCGTCGGCAACGAGCGATTCACGTCCGTGCAAGGCTGTTGGGGGGCCGACCTTGGGGTCCCATCCACCGTCTCTTGTAGCCTCATCCACGTCCTGTTGATGCATCTTGCCCTCCTATCAATGATGATGCGAGCGGTGTGGAGTCCATGGTTGGGTTGTGTATTTACTATCGGAACATCCTGAAAAAGCTTTAGAGCTTCCAGGGGCAATTCTCCTTGACACCCCATTTTTATCGTATAGATTACAGGGGCTGGGGTTAGGGGTCGGGGAAAACACAAAAGCAAATATTTTTGATTTTTCCTGATCCCCGACCCCTGGCCCCCGGTTTTGCTTTCCTGATCCCCGACCCCTGACTCCGGTTTTTTTGCCATGCGCCAGGAAATCGACCTCTCTCTGCCCCCTGTCACGCCCCAGGAGATGCGGGACCTTCTCCGGGCCGTCCGGATCACCCGGGAGAACGGGACCTTCTACTGGGAGAGGGAGAAAAAATATCACGAAATCCTCGCCTTTTTGACCCATCTCCTGGTCCTGGAGCGGGACATGAAGCGCGACCGGGCCCTGCTCCTCCTGGACGGCGGCTGCGGTAAGAGTTACCTCTCCTTTGTCCTCAACCACGTCCTGACGGGCAAGGTCAAAAGGCCCGTCCACTTCATAGGCGTCGACGCCGACCCCGCGATCATCCAGACCTGTGAGGGCATCGCGCGCGACCTCGGCTTCCGCAACATGGAGTTCCGGGTGGGCCGCGCCCTCGACCAGCGGTTCGAATCCCCCCCGGATATTGTCTACGCCCTCCACGCCTGCGACACGGCCACGGACGAGATCATCGCCCTCGGCATCCGGCACCGGGCGATGGCCGTGGTCGTGGCCCCCTGCTGCCAGCGGGAGGTCAAGCGCACGCTCGACGCCCGCCACCCCCTGTCGGGCATCGGGCACTTCCACGTGTTCAAGGAGCGCCTCGCCGTCATGCTCACCGACGCCATCCGCGCCCTGACCCTCGAGGCCGCCGGCTACGGCGTCAAGGTCGTCGAATTCGTCCCGGCCAAGCACACCCCCAAGAACATCCTCCTCCGCGCCAGGCGGCGGACCTATCGCCCGACCCCCGCTGCCCTCGACGCCTACCGTAGCCTTCAGGCGACCTTCGGGTTTCGTTCATCCCTGGAGACCTACTTGCCGGAACTGTTCGACGGGAAAGGGCTACCGGATATTGACAGGGATGAACAGGATATACAGGACGAGAAGAACCAGGGGCTATCCTGTCCGTCCTGAATAGCCCTGTTCCCAACATCTCATCACGAAGGAAACGAGGCTATGAGCGACATACAGATCATCCCCACCGGCGGGGCCCTGGGCGCAGAGGTCCGGGGCCTGGACCTGAGCCAGCCCCTCTCGGCGGAGCAGGTGAACCGCCTGCGCGCGGCCTTTCTCGACCACTGCGTGCTCTTCTTCCGGGACCAGCGGATCAGCGAGGAGGACCAGGTCCGCTTCAGTCGCTACTTCGGGAACCCGGTCCCCCACGTCCGCGAACAGCCCGACCGGCCCATCCAGGAGATCTTCATCATCTCCAACGTGCAGGAGAACGGCAAGCCCATCGGGGCGCTCGGAAACGAGGAACTCCAGTTTCACTCCGACCTCGCCTACATGCAGAAGCCGGGGTCCATCTCGATCCTCTATGCCGTCGAGGCGCCCAAGGCCGGCGGCGACACCCTATGGGCCAACGGCTACGCTTCCTACGATGCGCTCGACGAGGACCTCAAACAGCGGCTGGCCGGGCGGAGGGCCATCCACCGGCACTCCCGGCCCCAGCAGAACCCCCCCGTGCCCGCCTCCCACCCGGTGTTCCGAACCCACCCCGAGACGGGCCGGAAGGTCCTCTACGTCAGCCCGCACTTCACGAAGTACATCGAGGGCCTCGGCGAGGAGGAGAGCCGGGAACTTCTTGACCGGCTGATCGCCCACGGCACGCATCCCCGTTTCGCCTGGAGGCACCAGTGGCGGGTGGGCGACCTCCTCATGTGGGACAACCGCTGCACCATGCATCGGCGCGAGACCTTCGAGGACAGCCAGCGCCGGACCATGAAGCGCACCCAGATGTTCGGCGACGAACCATACTAAACAAGACGAGCCGTACCAAACAAGGTAAAATCATGGATCACCCTCAAATGTTGACCGGGGCCGTGACCGATGGGCGGGCCTGGCGGGCGGAGACCCTCGACGCCCCTCCGTCCTGGTCCTGCCCTCTCTCCCCCCGTTGTCTATCCGCCCTGGATCAGATCCTGACGGACCTGCGGGACCACCCGCGCCCGATCCCGGAAATCCGCGTCGGAGGTGACCTCTGGGACGCCTGCCGTGAGGACCTCCGCCCTGCGCTGACCGCGCTCGAGTCGAGGCGCGGCTTTGTGCTGATCGACCGCATCCCCCCGGAGCGCTACACCCCGGAAGAGGCCCGCACGATCTACTGGGTCATCGGTCAACTGCTGGGCCACCCCTTTGAGCAGGACGTGAAGGGGACCCTCCTCTACGACGTGCGGGACACGGGCCAGCGGGTGACGCAGGGCGTCCGATTTTCCGTCACCAACGCCGAAAGCTCCTTTCATACGGACAATGCCTTCGGCAGGGACATCCCCGACTACGTGGGCCTGCTCTGCCTGGCGACCTCGAAGGCGGGAGGGTTCAGCCAGCTCATTAGCGCCTATGCCCTCCACAACGAACTGCTGCGACACGCTCCCGGCGTGCTCGAAACCCTCTATCAGCCGTTTCACCTGGACCGCCGGGGGGAGATCAAGGCGGGCGAGAGCCCCACGTCTCAGACACCGGTCTTCCGGTGGGACGGCCGGGGCCTGACAGCCCGGTACCTGCATTACTACATCCAGGTGGGCCACGAGAAGGCCGGCGAGCCCCTGACCCCTGCCCAGGCGAAGGCCCTGGACGCCCTCGAAAATCTGCTGACACGCCCCGACCTGCGGGTGGAGTTCGCCCTGCAGCCCGGCCAGATGCTCTTCACGAACAACCGCTGGATCCTCCACAATCGCACGGCGTTCGAAGACCACCCCGAACCCGAGCGCCGGCGTCACTACATCCGTCTCTGGCTCAAGAGGGACCCATAGAAAGAGGATATTCATGCCAGACACCGCACGCTACGATCTCCTCCTGAAAAACGGCCACGTCATCGACGCAGCGCAGGGGATCGATGGAAAACAGGACATCGGCATCGCCAACGGCAGGGTGGCGGCGGTTGCCCCGGACCTGCCCGCAGACCGGGCGGAACGCGCCATCGACCTGAACGGCAAGTACGTCGTGCCGGGGCTGATCGACCTCCACACCCACGTCTACGCCGGCGTGTCCGTCTTCGGGATCGAGGCCGACGACCTCTGCCCCAAGACGGGCGTGACCACCTCCATCGACGTGGGGAGCGCCGGGTGGGTCAACTTCGCCGGCCTCAAGCGCTACGTCATCAAGCCCTCGCAGACCCGCATCCTGGCCTTCGTCCACCTGTCGGCCATCGGCCTGACCTGCCGGACGGGGGAACTGCTGGACGAGCGGTGGGTCCAGCCCCAAGAGTGCGCGAAGGTCGTGAAGGAGAACCGGGACGTGGCCCTGGGCGTGAAGGTGCGCCTCTACCGGGGCGTCGGGGGCGACGCGGACCTGGTGGACCTGCTCAAGCTCACGGTGGACGCGGCGCAGCGGTGCGAGTCCCCTCTGATGGTCCACATCAGCGGGAGCGACGTGCCCCTCACGCAGTTCCTCCCCCTGCTCCGGCCAGGCGACATCATCACCCACTGCTGCCACGGCACGGAACCGGCCACCATCCTGGACGCGAAGAAGAAGGTCCTGCCGGAGGTGCGGGACGCGCGGGACCGGGGCATCGTCTTCGACATCGGGCACGGGGCCGGGAGCTTCCACTTCGACGTGGGCCGCGTCGCCCTGGAGGAGGGGTTCCCGCCGGACACGATCAGCAGCGACATCCACACCTTCAGCATCAACGGGCCGGTGTTCGACCTCCCCACGACCATGTCCAAGTTCCTCAACCTGGGCATGCCCCTGGAGGAGGTCATCGAACGGTCCACGCTCAGGCCCGCGCAGGCCATCGGCAAGGAGGGGGAGATGGGGAGCCTCAAACCCGGCCTGCCCGCTGACATCGCCGTGCTCGACCTGCAGACGGGCCAGTGGGAGATGCGCGACGCTTACAGGAACACCCTGATGGGGGACCGGCGACTGGTCTGCGCCCTGTCCGTGCGGAACGGACAGGTCTGGCACAACGCGCTTTAAGGAGGCCAAAATGGCTACGGTAACAGATACAAAGCCCAAGACGGAGATCATCCCGCTCCAGTCGAACTATTGGGAACTCTACCCCCGCCGCGAGGAGATCGCCCTCGCCTCCGTCAAACAGGTCTCCGAGGGCCTGGGCGTGCTCCTCTCCCTCCGGACGAGCGTGAAGGACTTCGCCCACTATCTCTGTTCCCAGAACGGCGAAGCCCCGCAGGAGAGCGGGGACGGGGAGGTGACCGTGCGTTTCCGCCGGCTGGGCGACGCCAAACCCCAGCACATCACCACGGAGATCCAGGCTGTCTCCGTGTCTGGCGAGAAGACCAGACCCCACAAGATCACCATCGGATACTATCCAAAAGAGCTGTACGCCGCCAGCGGGCAGACCGCGCCCAACTGGGTGATCGTGGGGAACACGGACCTGGCCCTGTCCCGCACCACGGTGGAGGACTGGATCGTGGACCTCCCCCCGGAGGAGGATCGGGCCTACGCGCGGGAGCGCTGGGGGGGGCTGCTCGAAGGATGCCGGTCAGAGCACGAAAAGGCGCAGGCCCTGGCCCGGTCGATCATGATCGCCCTCAAGCCGCACGGCGGCATCCCGTCCGACGTGATGCGGGCCTCCCCTCCGTTCCAGCAGTTCGAGCGGGCCATATCGGGCCAGGACCGCGTCTGGTGCGGCAACCACGCGGCCATCTTCTCCTGGGCCTGCAACGCCCTGGGCGTCCCGGCCCGCCGGATCGGCATGAACCATCCCTACGGGTCCGACGGGGACCACAACCTCCTCCTGGCCGAGGGCCACAGCACGACGGAGATCTTCGACGAGACCCTCAACCGCTGGGTCTGGGTCGACCTGACCTTCAACGTGCTCGGCGTGTACCTCCCCGACCAGGGGCCGGTCAACATGGCCGAAATGGTGCAGAATCTCAACGATGGGGGCCGCATCCGGGCGCTGACGGTCGTGGAGTTCGACCCGGCCTCCGGGGAGGAGCGGCGCCTCCCGGCGACGGAGAGCCGTAAAAAGGCGTCCCTGTTCCACTACTTCAAGCGGGACCAGCAGTTCCGGTACACGCGGAGATCATGACGCACGAAAAGCCAGACACGCCTGAGGATCAGCGTCCGCTCCACCTCCCCGCCGACCGCGCCCGCGCCTTCTGCCAGGACGTCTTCTCGCAACTGGGTGCGCCGGAGGACGAGGCCCGCACCTGCTCGGACCTGATCGTCGAGACCAGCCTGCGCGGCATCGACTCCCACGGGATCACCATCCTCCCGGTCTATGCCCGGCGCATCCGCTCCGGCCAGATCCGGCCCGGCGTCCAGCCGGAGGTCGTCCGCCAGAACGGGGTCACGGCCCTGATGGACGGCAGGCAGGGCCTGGGGCACGTCACCAGCGTCGTTGCGATGGACCTGGCCATCTCGAAGGCCCTCGACGCCGGGGTCGGGGCTGTGTCGGCCTTCAACCTCAACCACAACGGTGCGATCTCCCTCTACGCCCTGAGGGCCGCCGAACGGGGGCTGATCGGCCTCTGCATGGCCAACGCCACCCCCCGCGTGGCCCCTTACGGCGGTCGGGAGGGGGTCCACGGCACGAACCCCATCGCCTACGCGATTCCGGCGGGGACGCCCATCGTCTTCGACTGCGCCACGGGCCACGCGGCCGCCCCGATCGCACGCGCGAAGGAGGCCGGGAGACCGATCCCGCCCGGGGTGGCGCTGGACCGGGAGGGGCGTCCGACGACGGACGCGGGGACGGCTCTGGAGGGGTGGCTGTTGCCGGTGGGCGGGGTGATCGGCTACGGGTTCGGGCTGCTGGTGGATGTGCTCGTGGGGGCCCTGTCGGGGTCCTGCTGCGGGAAGGACGTGCCGCCCGTGTCGGACCTGACCTCCCCCTACGGCTGCGGCTTCTTTGCACTGGCCCTGGACCCGTCCCGCTTCGCCGGGGAGGAGCGGTTCCGGGAGCGGGTGGATTTTCTGACCCGGAGCGTCCGGGCCTGCCCGCCGATGAAGGGAATGGAGGAGGTGCGGCTGCCGGGCCAGCGGGGAGATGCCGAGCGGGGGCGTCGGCTGCGGGAGGGGATTCCGTTTGAAGGAGAGGGGTGGCGGAGACTGATGGAGGCCCTGGCCGCGTGCGGCCTGGACGTCGCGCCCTGGCAGGTGCCATAACGCAGGCCGAACATGGCCGCTTGACAAACGGGCGGCCAAATTCTATATTGATGAATGGACGCGTCCCTATGGGCGCATTTCATCGCGTCCAACGATTCATTTTGCAGAGAGGAGCCTGAGATGGCCAAGGAGACCGAAACAAAGCGGGGGACGGCAAAGGGCAAGGCCGCACAATCCAAAGACCAGCCTGAGACCCCCTGCATCGTGTGCGGGAGCGAGCACTGGTGCGAGTGTGAATGGGATCATTTTTACGGAGAGACTACGGAGGAGAAGGAAGAGGAGATGGCCCCGGCGCCTTCATGAAAGCGCCGTCGGATGATTTTCTGACAACTCAGGATCGCTGCTGCACGATTCCGGATGAGCGCCACTTCACGGTCGGCCTCCTCCCCCCCTCCTTGAGGACTCACCGGCTCGTCCCCCTTTCGTCCCTTTTCCGCTGCAAAAATTCCCTCAGGGCCTCGTCGATCACCTCCCGAACCGTCTGTTCCGTCCTGTTCGCATAGGTCTTGATCTCGTCGATCAGGTCAGCGGACATGATCTTCAGGAGACGATCCTCCAGAAAAGTGTCCTGAGGAGGTGGGGCAGAGGGTTTGCTGCCATAGAGCCGGGCAGCGGCGAAGATGAGGAATCCGACGATCAGGACAAAAAATATCGTAGTGGCCATATATAGACTCGATTATAAATAGATTTTGAGAAGCGGACGGCCCTCACCCTCCCCCTGCCCCTCCCTCTCCCGATGGCCGGGAGAAGGAGGGGGTGTTCATTTAGGCCCGATCCTGTCTATCCTGGTTGCCCTGTTCGATCCCCCTCATCCCTGCTTCAGATACTCCAGCAGCAGTTTCGCCGTGTTTTCAATGCCCGGGAGGGAACAGATCTCGTAGCCGTGGGTGTTCTCCGCCGGATAGCAGAGACAGACCGCACGGGCCACTCGGCCCGCTTTTCGGGCGATGCTGGCGTCGCTCCCGAAGGAGGTCACACAGGCCCGTTGGATGCCGAAGCCGAGCCCCCTGGCGAGGGATTCGAGGCGCCGGTTGATCCCCTCCGAGTAGAGCCCGACGGCATCCTGATACAGGAGGATCGGGTCGCCGGTGTTCTGGGTCTGGTACTCCGTGGCCACCGGCCCCACTTCCAGGGCGATGGCCGTATCCACGTCGAGTTCCCCGATCCGGTACGTGGCCCCCACCCCTCCGACCTCCTCCTCGGCGCTGGCGATGAACGTGGTGTCCCGCGCGGGCTTCGTTACCCTGAGATGATCCATGACATCCAGCATGATCGCCACGGCGGCCTTGCAGTCCAGGGCATAGCCGCAGACATAGTCCCCGATGACGATCGGCCGTTTCCGGTGGCGGCCCACCACGGCCTTCGTGCCGATCCCCACCCCCTGGGCGGCCAGGGCCTCCGGCGACAGCTTGGTCTCGATCCAGACGAGATCCCAGGTCAGCGCCTTATCCTGCTTCACGACAAAGGCGCTGCTCTCGGAGGAGACGTGCTTCGTCCCCACGGAGAGGATGCCCGTCACCACCCCGTGTTCCCCGATCAGGTCCACCGGCCCCTCGCCCATGGCCCAGGGGTGGGCCCCTCCCACATTGCGCACGCGGAGCCTTCCGTCCGCCTCGACGCGCTTGACGATCATTCCGATCTCATCCTTGTGGCCCGTCACGGCCACCCCGGGTCCCCTGCCCTCCCCTTTCACCACCCCTACGATATTGCCCGCTTCGTCCTGGTAGACTTCGTCTGCCCGGCTGCGGAACGCCTCTTCCACGATCCGGTCGACCTCCGACTCCGCCCCACTGGGGGAGTGGGCCATGATCAGACGCTCGAGGGTACTGAGCAACTCTATGCGCTGCACGGGACTCCTTTCTATTAATATCTGGAATATCTGGCGATGGAACCGGAGAGCAGGACACCCTATAAAAAAAGTACCCTCTCCGGTGGGGTTGATATAACTATAGAAACCTATACAATTTACCACAAACCATAGGGCGTGTCAAGCAGGGGCTTGATTTGACAATTCAGAGGGATTTGCCGATATTAAAATTGTCTCTGGGCTATCCTCGAAGGGAGTGCGGGAGACGTATTCTGGAAACTTCTTATACAAAAAAATCTTGACAGAACTAAAACCAAGTTACTATATTGGGAACCTTTGATGAGGAGGATGTGTTCCGTGTGAATATGGAGCGCATTCCGATGACCTCATTCTTAAGGTCATTTTTCTTTTTAGGACTGCTACCCAGAGGTAATTGAATTGAGCCGAGCCCTGCACAGCGCTTATGACGACGTCAAGGACTCCCTACAGCGGTACCTGGAAGACGTGGCGGCCTCTCAGCCCCTTTCCTCCGAGGAGGAGATCGAACTTGCCCGGAGGATTAAACTGGGGGATCTCAACGCCCGTACAAAGCTGGTCGAAGCCAACCTCCGGTTCGTGATCAGCGTGGCTCGCGAATACCAGAACCAGGGAGTCCCCCTGGCGGACCTCATCAGCGCTGGAAACATCGGGCTGATAACGGCTGCCGAACGATTTGACGAGACCAAGGGGTTCAAGTTCATCTCCTACGCTGTCTGGTGGATCCGGCAGGCCGTCCTGCAGACCCTGGCAGAGCACTCCAGGGTCGTCCGCCTTCCGCTCAACAGGGTCGACCTTCTCCGTCGTATCTCCAGGTTCTCCAGCGACAGGCAGCAGGAGACCTCTCAGCGCCCTGCTGAAGAGGAGATCGCCGAAGAGCTGGGGATCTCTGTGGATCAGGTGATGGAGACGCTGGCCAGCGGTCAGCGTATCCTGTCGTTAGACGCCACCTTTGACGATAACGACGAGAACAGCCTGATGGAGATCATGGCGGACAGCCGGCAGGAGCCGCCAGACGCCCTCCTGATGCGAAATTCCCTGGAGGAGGAGATCGAGATGGCGCTGGGTACCCTGGAGAAACGCGAGGCCGAAGTGGTGCGGCTCTATTTCGGCCTGGGGGGCGTGAACGAGATGACCCTTGAGGAGATCGGCGTCAAATTTGGACTTACCCGGGAACGCGTGAGGCAGATCAAGGAGAAGGCTCTCCGGAAGCTGCGCCACCCGACGCGCGGAAAAAAACTGATCCCCTACGCCGAAGAGATCTAAGAGGGGGCAACCTTCGCGGCCCTGAAACGTTTACATCTCACCTTACGCAGTCAACCGGACAGGTTGGAGTTGACGTAAAGTATCGAAGGATACCTGAAGCGCGTTGAGGTAGAGTTTGGACTTGAGCGCAAAGTGGTTGAGTTTGGTCGAGACTTTCAGCAGTTCGAGTTTGATGTAGCCACA
>SICM01000055.1 GCA_009694805.1 Candidatus Latescibacterota bacterium | reverse complement strand
GCTGTCCTCAAATATGCTGGTGTGAAAACATCCGACTACTCCCTAACACAACTGATCCGAAGAGAGGTAGCCGATCCCAATCGCTCGCGAATGCTCCTGTTGAAGCGCATTCAGGCCATTTAAACCCCTTATCCGATCACGAATGAAGGCGCATCCTGCAAGGCGGATGCGGTGACTGAGCGTAACGCAGGCCATCGCCTTCGCAGCCGCTTGAAGCCCGGATGGGATTTCCGTACGGACTCTTAAGCTTTAACGTCTATCGCACCTGCGCGGTTCCGGGCATCAAATCCTTCTGCACAATCCCTGACTTATTCCCTGTCCTCCATCCCCTCGAAAGAGACCCGATGACTTGACAGTTCAACGTTTTTCACGCCCCCGTCCTGCGGCGGAGCATCCCTCGCAGGCGGTCGATCTCGCCCCGCTCAAAGGTGCCCAGGCCCCACAGGATCGCCGGATAGGCGGCCAGCATCGCGACCCGGCCAGCCACGCCCAGCGGCGTCGTGCCCAGACCGCTCCAGTGCGCCAGGGCCGTCACAGTCGCGCCGGCGAAGAGGATCCTGGTCAGGCGCCCCCACTCGTAGGACACCGGATAGAACCCGCGCTCCCACACGTAGAGCAATCCGGCCATCACCACATAGGCCGCCAGCGTGGACCAGGCCGCGCCCATCATCCCTATGAAAGGAATCAGCACAATGTTGAGGGCGATGTTGACCACAGCCCCAGCCCCCACGATCACGGGCAGGATGCGCGTCCGCTCCTTCACGTAGACCCCCGCCATCAGATTGATATACACGCCGCTGAACAGGTACGCCGCGAGCACGACAGGCACCACCCACTTCCCCCGGAGGTATGCCGGACTCGCCAGATAGATCACGATTTCATCCAGAAACAGCGTCACGGCCAGGCAGAGCGCCACGCCCGCCATCAGAAAATAGGTCATCGTCCGCGCGCACAGCGGACGACCGTCCTCCTTCCGGGAGAGGTTCACCAGGAACGGCAGCCACGCCGACCGGAAGGCGCTTGCAGCCAGAGACATCACCATGCCAAACTTGTAGACAATGGTGTAGACACCCGCTTCCGCCGCCCCTGAGAACCGTCGGACGAACCACCGGTCCGACACCTCGGTGACCATCCCCGCCAGGACCGTTGGGATGTAGGGCAACCCGAATGCCAGCATCCGTTTCAGCGACTCCGATGACAGGGACGGACGCAGGTACCTCAGGATCACAGGAATACAGCAGACCAGCGCAAAAGCGGAGGAGAGGATGTTGCTCTCAAATGCCCCGCCCAGGCCCCGTCCCACATACACGATCAGGACGATGTTCAGGGCGAGCGTGAGCGTGAACTGCGCGAACTTGATCCCGGCGTAGGTCCCGGATCGCTCCAGGGCGCGCAGGGCGTTCAGCGGCACACCCGACAGCGTGTCCAGAAACAGGATGGCCGCCGACATCTGCACAAGCCGCCTGTAGCCCTCCAGTCCGAACAGAAACCACGCAATCTGGTCCGCCCACGCCCACACGCCCGCGAAAAGGACGAGGGAGGCGGCCCCCGTCACGATCAGCGCCGAGCTGAACGTCCGTCGGAGTTCCTCTTCATCCTCGCTCCTGCCGAAGTAGCGCAGCAGCGCCTGGTTGAGACCCAGGGAACAAAAGATTCCCGCAAACGCGATGAACGAGAACGCCACGCCCATCACGCCGTTTTCGACATCCAAAAGGCGGCGGGCATAGAGCGGGACGAGCAGAAAATTGACGGCCCGGCCCAGCAGATCGCCGATGCCGTAGACCGCCGTGTGCCGGGCCAGGCGCTTGAGATGGTCGAACATCACAAAGGATAGTCACGGGTCACGGGTCGAAAGGTTCTGACGCGCGACTCATAAGAGTGACACCGGGTCCACGTCCACGCTCATGCGCACCCCCGGCCTCGGCCTCGTCCCGAACCGGTCGATCGCCTCCCGCGCCAGGCGGCGCAGGGCGGTCGGGGCCGCGCCCTTCAGGACGATCTGCCAGCGGAACTCCCCCTTCAGCCGCGCCAGGGGCGCCGCCGCAGGCCCCAGCACCTCGACCCCGGCCTCCGGGGCGACGTGGCGGAGATGGTCCGCGCAGGCCCCGGCTTCGACCGTCACGCCGGCCTCCTCCCGGCCCCGGAACAGGAAGGCGATCAGCCGCCCGAACGGCGGGTAGCCCAGGGGCCTTCGGTTGCCCAGCTCCCGCTCGGCGAAGGCGTCGAAGTCGTGCGCGCACGCGGCCCGGATGGCGTCGTCGTCAGGCCGGTAGGTCTGGATGACGACCTCGCCGGGCCGCTCCCCGCGCCCGGAACGGCCCGCGACCTGCGTCAGCAGTTGAAAGGTCCGCTCCGGGGCGCGAAAGTCCGGCATGTGGAGGGCCGTGTCCGCCGAGATCACCCCGACGAGGGTCACCCCGGGAAAATCGAGGCCCTTCGCCACCATCTGCGTGCCGAGCAGCACGTCCGCCTCCCCGCGCCGGAAGGCGTCCAGCAGCCGGTCGTGAGACCCCTTCCGGCGGGTCGTGTCCACGTCCATCCGGAGGACCCGCACGCCGGGAAACTGGGCCAGCAGCGCCTCCTCCACCCGCTGCGTTCCGATCCCCCCGTAGCGCAGTCCGGGGCCCTGGCAGGACGGACAGGCCGTCGGCGCGGCCGACGACATGCCACAGTAGTGGCAGACCATCCGTCGGCGCGGGGCGTGAAACGTCATCGTCACCGCGCAGTTCCGGCAGCGGACGGCCTCCCCGCAGTCCGAGCACTGCACGAACGGGGCATAGCCCCGCCGGTTCTGCAGCAGAAGGATGCGCTCCCCCGCTCGCAGCCGCGCCTTGATCCGCTCCCGCAGGGGTTTCGAGAAGATGACCCCGCCGCCCCCCTCCTGCCGCATGTCCACGAGCGTCACCGGGGGCAACGGGCGATGGTCGATGCGATGCGGTAGCCGGAGGCGCGCGAACTTCCCCGACCTGCCGTTCCCTTCGGACTCCAGACTCGGCGTGGCCGACCCCAGCAGCGCCACGGCCCCGCACAGCTTGGCCCGCATCACGGCCGCGTCCCGCGCGTGGTAGCGGGGGTCCCGGTCGTGCTCCTTGTAGGAGGGGTCGTGTTCCTCGTCCAGGACGATCAGGCCGAGGTCGCGCACGGGCGCAAAAATAGCGGACCGCGTCCCGATCACCACCCGCCGCTCCCCCCGCAGGACGCTCCGCCACATGTCGTAGCGCTCGCCGTCGGACAGGGCGCTGTGCAGTACGGCCACCGCGTCGCCGAACCGCCCCCGGAACGGCCGAACCGTCTGCGCCGTCAGACCGATCTCCGGGACGAGCAGGATCGCCCCCTGCCCCCCGGCCAGGGTCCGCTCGATCGCGCGGAGGTACACGAACGTCTTTCCGCTGCCCGTGACACCGTGCAGCAGCGCCACGTGAAACGCCTTCGACGCGATGGACCGCTCGAGGTCCCGGATGACCTCCGCCTGTTCCGGCGTGGGGGTCCGCGCCTCCGGGGCGTCGAACGCGGCATCCCCGTAGGGATCGCGCTCGACCTCCTCGGTCACGATCTTCACGAATTGCCGTCGGACCAGCGCCCGCAGGATCTCCCCGCCGATCCCCTCCCCGGCCAGCGTCGCCGCGGATGCCCTCCCGCCACGGGCGGCCAGGAGCCGAAGGCAGGCCGCCTGCCGGGGCGCGCGCCGGTCCAGCGCCCCGGACTCGACCTCGACCCACCGGGGGTCAGACGATGCCAGAAGGGCCACCCGCTCCTGTTTCACCTGGGTGCGCGGCCCCTGCGCCTCCGAACGGACCTCCGCGATCCCGGCCCGGCTCAGCGCAGCGATGACGCGCCGGGACACGGCCGCGCCATACTTCCGCCGGAGCGCCTCCACCCCCACGCGCCCCCCCGACGCCAGGGACGCGAAGACCTCGCGCTCCTCCACCGTGCGCAGGTGGAGGTCCTCCGCCGTCGCCCGCGCATAACGGGAGGCCAGCACCAGGTTCCGGCTGCTCCCGACGCTGATCCCGGCCGGCAGGGCCGTCCTCAGGGCCTCCCCCCAGCCGCAGAGGTAGTAGTCCGCGACCCACCGACAGAAGTCGAGCATCCCCCGGTCAAAGGCAGGCCTCTCGTCCAGGACTTCGAGGACTTCCCGGACCTCGGGGAGGTCGCACGCCTCCGACAGGCCGACCACGACGCCGGTGACCTGCCGTCCCCCCAGGGGGACCACGACGCGAATCCCTTCTTGAACGCGCCCCTGGAGGCCCTCGGGGATCCGATACGTGAAGGGCGAGGTGCGGGGCGCCGGAACGGCGACCTCGGCGTAGAGAGGCTCCATGGCCGTTTCATCGTCCCCGGTGCGCCGTATCCGTCGATGCCGGACGGGGGGTGGCGGTGTCTGCCGGCTCGGAAGACGAACGGGGTTTTCGCTCCACCACGACCCCGGCCCGCGTGATCGACATCCGGAGGATCTCCGAGGCCCACCCCTTCGACCGGGGCAACGGGTTCCCCTGAAACGAGAACTGCACGCCGCTCGACCGGCCGGCCACGATGAAGAACCGTTCGCGGGCCACCCACTTTCGCTCGTCTCCGGGCTTGATCATCCCCCGGTAGGCGCGCTGGCTGTCCGCCGACACGTCCAGCCAGGTCTCCTCGACACCCACCCCCTCCAGGACCATCACCGAGTCCTGCCCCAGCCCCTCAACGGGGATCGAATGGACCGAGGTGGTGTCTCGCGCCTCCCGGTCCACTGCCGCAGGCGGGGAGACGGTATCGGGGACCGTGGCCTTGGGAGCCCCTTCAGCCGTCGAATCCCGATGGCCCCCTGAGGGCCCTTCCACAGAGGCCTGCCCGGGAGAGTCTGCGGGAGAGGACGAGAAACCCCGTGGTCCTTCCGGGGACATGTCCCCCATTCGTCCCTTGAACAGAAAGACCCCGATCAATCCGAGCAGAACCAGGCCGGCGGCCAGCGCGATCACGACCCTCCACGAGAGAGGATGGCGCTTCTCCTCGACGGGAGGGGCCTCCATCTCTTCTGGGACAGGCCTGACCAGTTCCTCATAGCGATCGAGCACGTACTGGGGATCCATTCCCACGTGGGTCGCGTAGGTCCGGAGGAACAGCCGGATATAGGTCTTGGGCAGAAAATCGAAATCGCCCCGCTCTATGGCCACCAGGAAGTCCGGGTTGATACGCGTGGCAGCCTGAAGGGTCTCCAGCGTGAGTCCCTTGCGTTCCCGATTTTCACGTAGCTCTATGTGCAACGACGCCATCTTGCCTCATCTCCCACGGGTCACAACCCATCTCTTTCAGCATCTCCCACAGCCTAGCCAACGGAAGCCCCACGACGTTATAGAAACACCCGTTCACGCGTTCCACAAAAGGGGCGGCCATCCCCTGCGCAGCGTAGGCGCCGGCCTTGTCCATCGGCTCCCCGGTGGCCACGTAGCGCTGGATGTCGTCCCTGGACAGGCGTCGCATCACGACGTCGGTGCGCACCACGTCCGACAGCGTGACGCCCGTGTCCGCCTCCACAAGCGTGATGCCTGTGAACACCTCGTGCGTCCGCCCGGACAGACGCGACAACATCCGGACCGCGTCCTCGGCGTCGCTCGGCTTTTCCAGGATCTCCCCTTCGATCGCGACGACCGTATCCGCCCCGATCACCAGGCCGGAGGAGAGATCGCGCGCGACCTGCTCGGCCTTCCTCCGGGAGAGGAGTCGCACGTGCTCCGCCGGTCCCTGCGTCCCTTCCGTCTCCTCCGAAACGCCGCCGACGATCTGCTCAAACGGCATCCCGATCATCCTCAACAGGTCCACCCGACGTGGAGACGCTGAAGCGAGAATAATACGTTTCATCGAAATTTCATCTGTCCGATAGATCCGCTTGGCCCTAAGAGGCGCGCCGCCAGAAACCCCCACCACCGGAGCCCAGCAGAAGCACCAAACATGCCGGGGGCACAAATTTCGGTGCGTCCACAAAACGTTGAGGTTGCGGCGCGCCAAGCCTCCCCGGCGCTTGAGGGGTGCCCTTCTTTGGTCCCACCTTTCTTGGGCAAGCAAGAAAGGTGGGACCAAAGAAGGGTTGCCGAAACAAGGGGTGGGGCCTCTCACCATTAAGAAGTCAACTCTCCACCATGATCGTCACTGGCCCATCGTTGTGAATCTCCACCTGCATGTGCGCGCCGAAGACCCCCGTGCCCACGCGCAACCCCAGGCCCCGCAGGCATTCCACAAATGCCTCATACAGGGGCCTCGCCCGCTCCGGCGGCGCGGCCTCGACGAAACTGGGCCGCCGCCCCTTGCGCGTATCCCCGTAGAGCGTGAACTGCGAGATCGCCAGGACTTCGCCCTTGACTTCGAGCGCAGACCGGTTCATCTTTCCGGCCTCATCCTCGAAGATGCGCAGGTGCGCGCACTTCTCCGCCAGCGCCGCCGCGTCCTCCGGCCCATCCCCCGCCCCTACCCCCACGAGCAGGATCAGCCCGCTTCCGATCTCCGAAACGATGGAGCCGTCCACAGAGACCCCCGCCCGGCTCACCCTCTGAATGAGTACGCGCATCTCTTTAAAATCGGCCACAGAATCACACGGAAACCTACAGAAGATTTCTAACTAGCCGTTATGAACTTAATCTTTCCGTGAGATTCTGTGTGTCTCCGTGGCTGTATCTTTCTGAACGACGATGAGTTTCGCGCTAATGTATCATATTTCAGATCATTTGGCAAGTCAAAATCCCCCCATCGCCCCGCTCCGGCGCTCGATCTTGAACTGCGGGATGTCCTTCAGGTTGAGTTTGAAGTACGCGCCTTTGTTGAACCCCGTCGGCGACCACGAAAATCGCGCCTCCCACTCGTGCAGGCTCCGGTAGACCGAGAAGGTCTGCGCCGTGAGCCGGCGGTCCGGTGCCAGGCTGGCGTTGATCGAGTAATCGAGGCGCCAGCCGCCGGTCGGGTTGAACGCCGCGCCCAGCTTGAGCACCGAGGTCTTGCTGGAGCCCCCGGAGAATCCGAATCGCGTCAGGGTATGGTAGTGCGTCAGGCTGACCTCCCAGGGCTGCCGGCTGTCCGCCACATCTGCGTAGAGGTCACGCTCAAACCCGAATCCGGGGTCGTACCCGCCAGTCCTCGACTCAGGGCCCGCGACGCGCGACGCGCGATCCTCTTCTTTCCGCCGCCCGCCCGCAAGCCTCAGGAAGGACGTGATGTTGAGACTGTTGAGATGGGGGTGGAGCGGCGTGAATCGCCCTCCGGCCTCGTACAGGTCCGCCAGGGCGTTCAGTCGGACATCGAACCGACGGTCCGGCTTCAGCGCCGCGCTCAGGACGAGAGGAGACCATCCATCCCCCAGGGCGTCGAAGTCATACTGGGTGGACAGGCCGAACGTCGCCAAATCCGACCGCCGCTCCTTCCCATCCACCTCGGTCTTGACCTGAAACGTATTGTCCAGGTTCATCGCCAGGCTCCGCCTCGGGTCGCCTGCCTGCCGTTGCCCGCCGAACCCGAACGTCCCCCCCTGCACCGCGGCGTTCTGAGAGAAGCTGAACGAAAGGTTGGGCCGGACTACGTGGCGGATGGCCCTCAACCGGCCCGCGCGCACCTGGAACAGCCCGTAAAAGGTGGTCCCCATCGACGTGGAGGCCGCGTAGCTCTCCGACCGCGTCGGAAGACCCTGGTCATTCCGGGAGAGCCGCTGGTTGATCGACAGCCCCGGCGTCAGGTTGAGCCATCCGAACGCCTGTTGCTGGCTCGACATGGACAGCCCTCCGGTCAGGTCGAGGCTCTGCGTATCCTTTCCCGGCGCCTTCTCCCGCGTGAAGCCGTTCGTCAGCCCGCTGTTGAAAGAGTAGAAGATCGTCTCATACCACCGTCTTCCCACACTCCCCATACTTCCCACACCTGTTCTGCCGCCTGCCCTCCAGAGAGGTCTGTGCCCTGCCCGGAAGGTGAGGGAGGGGAAGGACAGAAACCGGGTCTCCTCCGTCTCCAGGTCCTGTTCGTGGAGAAAGATGACCTGAAGGCTGTTGCCGGACCCCTCCCAGCGTCGGTCGTAGGAGAGGTTCGACCGGAGAGACCGGTTGAGGCGTTCGTACAGGTCACTGCTGTTCTGGCTGTTGAACGCCCGGTCACTCAAAAAACTCCCGCTGCCCCGCAGGTTGGACAGCCTCCCCAGACGCTGATAGTGCCCCCCCTCCAGACGCCAGCCCCGCCCCGTCGTCTGCCCGCCGCTGCGCCGGGCCTCAAACGCGGCGTTGAGAGAGCCGTTGAAACGGTCCCGCAGGGCGTAGCGGGTGTCGGTCTGCACAAGCGCCCCGCCCCGTTCCCGGAGGCCGAAGCTCGCCGTGGCATCCCAGTAGTCGCTCGACCCGAAGTAGTAGCCCAGGCCGGTCACGAACAGGCCGTCGCGGGCATTGCTCCCGAATTTGGGGGTCAGCATGCCCGAATGCCGCCCCTTCTTGAGCGGGAACACGTAGAACGGCACCCACGCCATCGGAACCCCCCCCACGCGGAACAGGACCGACCGGGCGATCGCCTTGTCGTCCGGGATGACCTTCAGATCCTGACAGTAGAAATCCGTGTGAGGGTGTTCCAGATCGCAGGTGGTCAGCGACCCTCCCTGGATGTGGACCGTCCGGTCCTGCGCCGTGCGGATCGTCGCGCCGTGCAGAAATTTACGCTCGAACGTCGTCTGTCCTTCCGTCACCTGTCCCCGGCCGGTCCTCAGGTCGTAGGTCATCCGGACGCCGCGCACCTCCTCCCCTGCCCGGCGAAACACGGGAAGCCCCCCCATCCGGCCGGTCGAATCCGGAGCCCCTTCCGCCTCCAGGATGCGCGTCTTTCGGTGGAACACCACCCGATTCGCCGACAGATCGACCTCCCGATAGCGCACCCTCACGCGCCCTTCCAGGACCATCTCCCCCGACGAGAGGTCGTAGGTGACGCGATCCGCCTCGTAGCGCACCGCCTCCGTGTCCTCCAGAGCGCCTGAAAAGGCAGGTCTCTGCACGGAGAGAGAATCTGCCGGTTGCCCGAAGGCCTCGCCGAAGGTAGCCAGGAAAATCAGGACGGGGCGTCCTAGCGTGGCGATGAATCGCCGCACGCCCCCTCTTAACCCCTTTTTACAATTTGCAATTTGCAATTTCCTGATTTCCCAATTTGCCCTTCTGCCTTCTCTCTTGATTTTTTGCCGGATATGATTATCTTAGAGTCCGCCTTGAAGCCTGGATGAAGTTTTCGTACAGGTTCTTACCGGGTTGCGTCATGCATCGCTCACCCCTGACCAAGAGGCGTCCCATGTCCTCGACGTTCAGCGCGCTCCACATCCCGCTCTTTGACGGCCTGACCCCCGAAGGGAGAGCCGCCCTGTTCAGTGTCTCGGAGCAGCGGACCTGCCGCGACGGCGATGCGATCATCTCCGAAGGAGAAGAGGGGGACGCCCTTTTCATCCTGGTGTCGGGCGTCGTGCAGGTGGAGAAGGCCACGCTCGACCGGCGACAGGAGGCGCTGGTGTCGCTCAGGGAGGGGGAATGTTTCGGCGAATTGACCCTGGTGGATCGGCAACCCCGCAGCGCCACGGTACGCGCCCTGGGTCACACCGGGGTCTGTGCCTTTCACCGGGATGCCCTCGACCGGGTGTTCGCCCAGAACCCGGAGATCCACTACATCGTGCTGGGGAATCTGGTCAAGATCATGGCCGGACGCCTGCGCCGGGTGGACGAAAATCTCATCCAGAGCATCTACGACAGCGTGATCGTGGTGGACCGGAACCTCCGCATCACGGAGTGGAACCGGGTCTCCAGTCGCTGGAGCATCGTGGCCCAGGACGTCCCCACGGAGCAACTCATCGGCCGTGACCTGTTCGACCTTCTGCCGCATCTCCAGGAGCGGTTTCGGGAGCGCATCGAAGAGGTGATGACGCTGGGAGAGCCCGTCCGGTTCCAGGTGGAATACGAGGAGGAGGGCTCGGGGCGGGTCTACATCGACACCGTCGTCGCCCCCTACAAACGCGGCGACCAGATCGTGGGCGCGGTCATCGCCAACCGGGACGTGACCGACGTCAAATCGCTCGAACATCAACTCATCCAGTCGGAGAAACTGGCCATGGCCGGTCAGATGGCCGCTGACATCGGCCACGAACTCAACAACTACCTCTCCATCATCTCTGGCCACGCCGAAATCCTGGGCGCCAACCCCGATATCCAGGCGCTTCCCCGCGTCGTCAAAAGCGCGGAGGTCATCAATGAGCAGGTCCTGAAGATCGAACGGTTCACGGCCAGCCTGATGGATTTCTCGGCCCAGACCACCCAGAAACAGCCGGCGGACCTGGGCGACCTGATCGTCAAACTCGTCAACTTCATCCACCCCCAGCATCGCTACCGGAACGTGAAGTTCGTCCTCTGCCTCAAAGACCAGATCCCTTACGTGGAGATCGACGGCGGCCAGGTCCAGCAGATCCTCCTCAACCTCTACGCCAACGCCGCAGACGCCGGGGCGGATCGGGTCACCACCATGACCGCGCTTCGGAAGGCCGAGGGAAAGGTGGTCGTGACCGTCGCCGACAATGGGCCCGGGATGTCCCCCGGCGTCCTCGCCAAGGTCTTCGAGACGGGGTTCACCACCAAGCGCACGGGGCACGGCTTCGGCCTGTCGATCTGCAAACGGATCATGGACAACCACAGCGGGGGCATCGCCGTGCAGAGCGAGGCCGAAAAAGGGACCACGTTCACGCTCACCTTCCCGGCCAGGCATTGAGATCGTTCCGGAGCAAAATAGGACTTGCCGTGACTTCGCGCAAGTCCTTTGTCTTGTCGAGCATCCCAAGATGTCAGATCTCACCACATCCCAAGCTACCCCGAAGCCCCGGCGCCGGAGAGACGCCCCCGACGCCCGCGAGGTCGCCCTGGAGGCCCTCGTCCGGCTGGAGACGACCGGGGCCTATCCCAAGGCCGTCCTGAATGCCCGGCTGGGCGCCAGCGCCATGTCCGACGCAGACCGGAACCTGGCCCGCGAACTGGTGCGGGGCACGGTCGTCTGGCGAGGCCGGATCGACTGGGTCCTGTCCCGTTTTCTCAGCCGCCCCCTGGAGAACCTCCCGATCCCCATCCGCAACATCCTGAGGCTCGGCGCCTACCAGATCCGCTTCCTCGACCAGATCCCGGACTATGCCGCCGTGTCGGAATCGGTCCGGCTCGCCCGGCAGTACGGGCACACGGGCACGGCCAGGCTGGTCAACGCTGTTCTGCGCCGGGTCACGGACCGACAGGATGACTCCCTGGATGCAGAAGTGGAGCCCGTGGAACGGGTCGCGCGCCTCGGGTCGCACCCCGCGTGGATGGTCCGGCGATGGGCGGACCGCCTGGGCCTCCAGGAGACGGAATCCCTCTGCCAGGCCAACAACCGGGTCCCCCCGGTCATCCTGCGCCATAACAGGCTGAAGGGGTCCCTCCAGACGCTGCTCGACCGGCTGGCCGCCGAAGGGGTTCGGGTCCGGCCTCACCCCCTCCAGGAAGGATTTCTCGTGGTCGAAGAGGGATGGGGACTGTTCAAGACCTCTGTCTTCCTGGAGGGATGGGCCACGGTTCAGGACGTGAGCGCCGGCCTCGCCGTCTGCCTGCTCGACCCGCAGCCGGGAGAGACCACCCTCGACCTCTGCGCAGCGCCCGGCGGAAAGACCGGCTTCATCGCGGAGAAGATGGGGGACCGGGGGCGGGTGGTGGCCCTGGACCGCCTCGCTGGACGGCTGCGCCACCTGACGGAGAACGTCCGGCGCCTCGGCCTCCAGAGCGTGGAGACGGCCGTGTCGGACGCCCTGACCTCCGGCCCGGAAGGGGCGTTCGACCGCGTGCTCGTCGATGCCCCCTGCTCGGGGCTGGGGGTCCTGGCCCGACGCCCGGACGTACGATGGCGCCGGCAGGCTTCGGACCTCCAGGAATTCGCCGATGTCCAGATACAGCTCCTGTCGCGGGGAGCGGGCGCCGTCCGTCGCGGAGGTATCCTGGTCTACAGCACCTGCACCACGGAGCCGGAGGAGAATGAGGGCGTCGTGGAGGCATTTTTAGCAACCCACCCGGACTTTGAGACCGAGCCTGCGCGGGACCTCCTCGACGCAGGGGCGGCGGACCTCTACGTCCAGACCTGGCCCCACCGTCACGATTGCGACGGATCGTTCGCCGCGCGATTTCGGAGGGGCCGGTGACGCTGAAGGACCTGGGACGGGAGGCGCTGCTGCTCGGCGCCGGGGCAGTCCTGGCAGCCCTGGTGGTGGGGCTGATCCTGGACCTCCTGATCATGCCCATGGTGACCCGCCAGGGGATGCAGATCGAGGTCCCGGATGTGTCCGGCAAAACCGCCACCGAGGCCCAGGCGATCCTGGCCCAAAAACGGCTGAAGCTTCACGTGGAGGAGGAGCGGTGGAGCCCCGGGGTGCCGGACGGCCATATCCTCCTTCAGCGGCCCGGCCCGGCCACCCGGGTCAAGGAGGGTCGAACCATTTACGTGTCGATCAGCCGGGGCGACAAACCTTTTACGGTCCCCGACCTGACGACCGGCATGTCGCTGCGCGAGGCCAGGTTTCGGGTCGAGCAGGCGGGCCTGGTCCTGGGCCAGGTCGAGGAGATCCCCTCCGAGGCACTCGTCGGCACGGTCGTGGGGCAGCGCCCGGAGCCGGGGACCCAGGTTTCGCGTGGGAGCGCCGTGAATCTCCAGGTGAGCCGGGGATCGGCCCCTCCATTCCCGGCCCCCGGCCTGGTGGGTTCCGATACGGAGACCGCCTTCGCCCGTCTGGACAGCCTCGGCCTGTCCGTGGGACATGTCGAATACCGCGAGGAGGCCGGGGCCCAGAAGGATAAAGTCCTGGAACAGAAGCCCGAAGCCGGCGTCCAGGTCCGGGCCGGAGACAAGATCGACCTGATCATCAGCGAGTAGGGGCGACCCTTGTGGTCGCCCTGCCCATCTGACCTTCTGCAAGAGGACTTGTCGTGATCAAGATAGCCCCCTCCTTTCTCTCCGCCGACTTCGGAGACCTGGAGTCGGAGATCCGCCGCGTCGAAGCCGGCGGCGCAGACCTGATCCACCTCGATGTCATGGACGGCCACTTCGTCCCCAACCTGACCTTCGGACCCATCGTCGTGGAGGCCATCCGCAGGCGCACGACCCTACCCCTGGACGTACACCTGATGATCTCCGACCCGACCCGCTATGCGGACGCCTTCCTGGACGCCGGGGCGGACATCCTGACCTTTCACTACGAGGTCGGCGGAGACCTGGCAGGGCTGGTCGAAAAGATCCGTGGACGCGGCAGGACCGCCGGCGTCTCCATCAAACCGGCCACGCCCCCTTCTGTCCTTTCGCCGCTCCTCCCCCGGATCGGCCTCGTCCTCGTCATGTCCGTGGAGCCGGGGTTCGGGGGACAGGCCTTCATGCCCTCCGCGATCGGGAAGATCGAGGCCCTGCGACGCGAGATCGACCGGACCGGGGCCCGGGTGGAGATCGAGGTGGACGGTGGCATCGGCCTGTCCAACATCCGCGACGTCGCCCGCGCCGGGGCAGAGGTCTTCGTGGCCGGGTCCTCCGTCTTCAAAGGGGGACAGGTGGGGGCCAACATCCGGTCCCTCCGGGAGGCCGCCGCTTCTGAAAAATAGATTGATTTTAAAGGGGGAAATAGTTATACTTACACGCTCTTCAATCATTTGCAACTCGTGCCTCACGCCTCACGCTTTTTATGTTCGACGCGCTCACCGAAAAAATAGAAGGAGTCTTCAAGAAACTCCGGGGACACGGCAAGCTCTCCGAGGCCAACATCGAGGAGGCCCTGCGGGAGGTGCGCCGCGCCCTCCTCGAGGCCGACGTCAACTACCGGGTCGTCAAGACCTTCATCGACCGTGTCCGGGTGCGCGCCGTCGGGCTGGAGGTCCTCAAGAGCCTGACGCCCGGCCAGCAGGTCATCAAGGTCGTCCACGAGGAGTTGATCCATCTCCTGGGAGACCGGCACCACGCCCTGGCCTTCAGCAACATCCCACCGACCGTCTTCATGGTCGTCGGGCTCAACGGCGCCGGGAAGACCACGGCGTCGGCCAAGCTTGCCCGCTTCCTGAAGTCCAAAGGACGAAGGGTCGTGCTGGTGGCCGCCGACGTCTATCGTCCCGCGGCCGTGGACCAGCTGGAGATCCTCGGCAGGTCCATCGACGTGCCCGTCCATCGGGGAGCGGAGGGGGCCGATCCGGTGGACATCTGTGCAGAGGCCCTGGCCGCAGCCCGGAATGGCAATGCGGACACCCTCATTCTGGACACCGCGGGCCGGCTCCACGTCGATGAGGAGATGATGGCGGAGGTGGAGCGCATCCGGGCGCGCACCTCCCCCCACGAGACCCTGTTCGTGGCCGACGCCATGACCGGCCAGGATGCCGTCAATGCCGCGGCCGAGTTCAAGCGTCGCCTCGATTTCACGGGCGTGATCCTGACGAAGATGGACGGTGACGCCCGTGGGGGAGCGGCCCTGTCCATCCGGGAAGTGACCGGCGTCCCGATCAAGTTTGTGGGGACAGGGGAGAAGGTGGACGCCCTGGAGCCCTTCCATCCCGACCGGATGGCCTCTCGAATCCTGGGGATGGGGGACATCCTCTCACTCGTCGAGCGGGCCGAACAGGCCGTCTCCGTCGAGCAGGCCGCAGCCCTCGAGCAGAAGCTTCGGAAAGAGGGGTTCTCCTTCGAGGACTTCCTGGAACAGTTGCAGCAGGTCAAAAAGATGGGACCGCTCGACCAGTTGCTCGACATGATCCCCGGCGCAGGGCGCGCCCTCAAGGGCCTCCAACTCGACGACCGGGCGTTCGTTCACGTCGAGGCGATCATCAAGTCGATGACGCGGGAGGAGCGCAGGAGGCCGAACATCATCGACGGCAGCCGCCGCCGGCGCATCGCGCAGGGGAGCGGGCGCAACGTGCAGGAGGTCAACCGGCTCCTGAAGCAGTTCCAGCAGATGCAGAAGATGATGAAAAACCTCGGTCGGATGAAACCCGGACGGGGGATGATGGGGATGTTCAGGTAAAAGAGATGGGGGTAAGTCGCCTACAGGCCGATTCCACCTATCATCTACCACTTACGGCTATTTTTTCTTGGAGGTTGTTCTTTGGCTGTCAAACTTCGTCTCAAGCGCATGGGCGCCAAGAAGGCCCCTTTCTACCGTCTCGTGGTCGCAACGGACAACGTCCCCCGAAACGGCAAAACCATCGATGAACTGGGATATTACAACCCGATTAAAAATCCTCCTATCGTCAAAATTAATGAAGAACAGGTCTTCATGTGGCTCCGCCGCGGCGCGGTCCCCACGGACACTGCCCGGAGCCTGCTGCGGAACCAGGGCCTCCTGCAGAAGTGGGACGCGATGCGGAAGGGGAAGCTGGCGCCAGCCGCCCCCCCCGGGGATGCTGCTCCGAACGCCTGACAGAATGAACCGCAGGGATCGCAGCAGGGGGTAGGGGGATGGCGCCTTCAGAGATGATCGCCATCGGCCGGATTACGCGTCCGCACGGGTTGAAGGGGATGGTTCGGGTGATGCCCTTGACCGACATCCCCGGCCGTTTCCGGACGCTGAAAGAGGTCGTCGTCGAAAAGGTGGACGGGACAATCGTGACCCTGACCATCGAGTCCGTGAGCGGGGGCGACTCCCTTCTCAAGTTTCACGGCATCGACTCGTCGGAGCAGGCCGACGCCCTCCGGAACGCCTTCCTCCTCGTTCGCCGGGAGGACGCCCCTCCTCTCCCCGAAGGCGTCTTCTACGTCTTCGACCTGATCGGATACGACGTGCAGACGGAGGAGGGGCAACCCATCGGAACGCTGAACGATGTCCTCCGGTACCCGGCCAACGACGCCTACGTCGTGCGCCTCCATCCCGGACGATTCAAAGGGTCGTCTCCCCGTCCTGGCACCGGCGAGGTCCTGATCCCGGCGGTGCGGGAGTTCGTGCGGATCGACCCCGAACACAGGAAGATCATTGTGCGAGGAATTGAAGAACTGCTGGAATTAGGTTCCTCTTAAAATTTTCAATTTCTAATTTGCAATTTCTCCATGCAGATCGACATCCTGACCATCTTTCCAGAGATGTTCGAAGGCCCCTTCAACCAGAGCATCGTGGAGAAAGCGCAGAAGGCAGGGATTGTCCGCATCCGCATCCACGACCTGCGAAATTTCACGGAAGATCGGCACCGCACCGTCGATGATACCCCCTACGGAGGCGGGGGGGGAATGGTCTTCAGGCCCGAGCCCCTCGCGCGAGCCCTTCAGTCGCTCATCTCCGCAGAGGGTCCGCACCGTACGATCTTTCTGACGCCGGAGGGGAGGCCGCTGACGCAGCGCCTGACCAATCACCTCTCTCTGGAACCGCATCTCATCCTGCTGTGTGGTCACTACAGAGGGATCGATGAACGCATCCGCACGCTCTACGTCAACGAAGAAGTATCCATCGGCGACTACGTCCTGAGCGGCGGCGAACTCCCGGCCATGGTGCTGGTGGACGCCATCGTGAGACTCCTGCCCGGGGCAATCGGAAACTTCGAGTCCGCACAGTCGGACTCCTTCCAGGAGGATCTGCTCGACTGTCCCTGGTACACCCGTCCCAGGGTGTTTGAGGGGATGCCGGTCCCCGACGTATTGGTCAACGGAAATCACCGGGAGATCGCCCGGTGGAGACGACGCCAGGCCATTCTTCGCACGGCGGAGCGGAGGCCCGAACTCCTCGACAGAGAGGCCCTCTCCGAGATGGAAACTGAGATACCCGAAGCGCGCGCCATAACCCCGGAGGCCCCAAGGTGAAAATCCTGCTCATCAGTCCTCCTCTTCATAGCCTCTACTTTGCAACGCGTGTGATCATCCCGCCCCTGGGGCTTCTCTATGTGGCGGGCAGGCTGGACGCCGACGGTCATGACGTCGAAGTCCGGGATATGTCGTTCCACGAGGGGCCGGAGACCTACGATAGGTTCGACCTCGTGGGCATCACCTGCACCACGTCCCAGTATCCCGAGGCGTTGCAGTATGCCCAGAAAGCCCACGACGCCGGGTGTCGCACGATGATCGGAGGCACGCACGTCACCTTCACGACGCAGACCACGCTCCGCCTCAACTACGTGGACTTCGTCATCCGGGGGGAGGGGGAGCAGGCCGTCTCCATCCTGGCCCGCAACCTGGAGGAGGAGGGGTCTCGCTTCGATCCCCGGAAGGTCCCCAGCCTCTCCTGGTACGATGCGGACGCCAAGGCCGTGGTGGACAATCCGCAAATCGCAGATATCAAGACCGTGGACGACCTGCCCCGGCCCGCCCGACACCTCCTGAACATGGAGCCTTACAAGATCACGCGGCTGATGGGCCAACCGGTGACGACCATGATCACCAGCCGGGGATGTCCCTACGACTGCACCTTCTGTTCGGTCCCCACCCTCTACCAGAAGCGCAAATGGCGGTCGCGGGAGGCCGTGCTGGCCGTGAATGAGCTGGAGGACCTCTGCCAGGAGTACGGGTTCACGGGCGCGCTCCTGGTAGACGACCTGCTGACAACTGATCACAAACGCATCCACGAACTCTGCGCCGAGATCATCGAGCGCGGCCTGAAGGTGCACTGGTGGTGTCAGTCCCGCGCGGACATCCTGGTCAAACACCCGGACCTGGTCGAACACATGGCGCAGGCCGGGTGCTCCAACGTCTTCCTCGGCCTCGAATCCGGCAACGAGCACGTCCTGGTCCACTGGAACAAGAAGATGAGCCTGAGCACCGGTTACGAAGCCGTCGAACTGCTCCGCAGCCACGGCATCCGGGCGCTCACTTCGTTCATCATCGGCGCTGAGGGCGAGACCGAGGCCGATATCGAACGCACCATCCAGTACGCCAAGGACCTGAACGCCCATCAGGCCCAGTTCTCCATTTTGACCCCCTATCCCGGCACCGCTGACTGGGATCGGAACAAGGACCGCATCTTCGACAACAACTGGGGGAACTTCACAGGCGCAAAGGTTGTCTTCCACCGGGACTCCGTCCCGGGAGAGGTCATCGAAGCGAAGCTCCGGAAGGCTTACCTGACGTTCTACAACCCCCTGCGTCGATGGGATCGGTTGCTGAAGGGTATTCCTGGCCTCAGCCTGAGCGGCCTCTGGTCGGTCTGGCGCACGTTGAAAAAGAGGGAGGAATCGATGGCGCTCCTCGACCCTGTCTCAGCCATGATCCCCCTCGCCGCGTCCGACCGCGAGGCGTTTTTCAGGAACCGTTCCCAGAAGCCCTCGGCGCAGATCGAAGCCGCGGATTGAACCGCAGAAACAGGACCGGGATCAGGGATCAGGAAGAGCGGGCATCTTTTTCCCTTGTTTTTCCTGACCCCCGCCCCCCGACCCCTGACCTTACTTTTTCACACAGAGGAGCAGAGCCATGCCGATCGACATCCTGGCCGCGGTCAACCGCGAAGGCCTTAAAGACAATGTTCCTGAATTTAAATCTGGAGACTCGCTTCGAATACACGTGCGCGTGATCGAGGGAGAAAAGGAGAGGATTCAGATCTTTGAGGGGGATGTGATCCAGCGCAAGGGCGCTGGCGTCTCCGAGACCGTCACGGTGAGAAGGGTCGCCAGCGGGGTGGGCGTTGAGCGCATCTTCCCCATCCATTCCCCCCGGATCGCTCAGATCGAGCGGATTCGGCGAGGCCGGGTCCGGCGCGCGCGCCTCAACTACCTGAAGAGCCTGCGGGGCAAGGCCGCCCGGATCGCAGAGGCGGACGGACGGTAAAACAAGTAGGGGCAGGCCCCTGTGCCTGCCCCTTTCTGGTTAGAGGCTGCTCATGAACCGACAGACCAACCGACCCCCTCGCTCCGCCCGCCGACAGACCCGCCGGGGGCCGGTCCAACCTCAGCCGCTCCCCTACACGGGACGGAACTGGCGGCTGTTCTGGATCGGCCTGGGCCTCATCGGCCTGGGCTACATCTTGCTCGGCATCCCTCCGGTGAACGGCTTCATGACCATGACCGTGGCCCCGCTGTTGCTCGTCGCCGGCTACTGCGTGATCATTCCCCTCGCCCTGCTGGCAGGGGAGAAAAAAGACAGACGGATGGAGGGTCAGCAGGAGGACCCAAAGGGGGATGAAAAGCGGTGAAAAAAACCGCACGACCTCTTTGGATCCTCTTCTCCGACGCCCCGGTTCACCCCTCTATCTGACATCATAAGATGTCGCTCTTATCCTGTCCATCCCCGTTCTCTCCTTTTCATCCCTCTCTCCACGCCCGGTTCAGAGCCACCTCCGATTCGTACAGAGCAACCTGACGGCGACGCTCCGCCTCGTCCCAGTTGAGCGCTGGACCGATCCGCGCAGCGACGGCCCCCGCCAGGGAGAGTCCCTGATCCAGGGCTTCATAAAAGAGACGCGTGCGGCGGATGAGGACGTCACAGAGCGTCAGCGCCATCTCTTCTTCCACAATCCGGTCCACCTCGTCCCACGCCGGGCCCTGCGAATCCCCCTCCGAAAAGACCCTTCTTTCAGGCGTACCCGGCAGCAGCGTGCGGGCAGTATCTCTCACGTTTTGGGGGCGCACCCCGGCAGCCCGCAAACTCGGCTCGGCGACACGAAGCAGGTCACAGGCCATGGCGCGATAGGTCGTCAGCTTGCCTCCGGCGATCGTCAGCAGGCCCGGGGCACGCTCCCAGATGGCGTGTTCCCGCGAAGTCTCGTAGGTGTTTCGGGCATCCCTGTCGATCAACGGCCGAAGCCCCGCCCACGTGCTGATCACGTCCCCCTCCGTGATGCGGCATCCAGGAAAGGTGGCGTTGATCGCCTCCAGGATGTACCGCACGTCAGAAGCATCTGCCGCCACTCGGTCCGGGTCGCCCTCGTAGGGCGTGTCGGTCGTGCCGGCGTAGGTGAACGCCCCGTCGGGGACCGCGAACATCAGTCGCCCGTCTGCCGGCGCGGCCATCGCCACGGCCTGGCGAAGGGGAAGCCGGGTGTGAGGCAGGTTGATGTGTACGCCCTTCGACAGACAGAGCCGTCTCTGGCCCTGGCCTCCATTCCCCTGAAGCCGATTCGCCCACGGCCCGCAGGCATTGACGACCAGCCGGGCCCGCACGATCCGCTCCGAACCGTCGATCCTGTCCCCCACCTCCGCCCCGACGATTCGCGATCCCTCCTGAATCAAACGGATGACCTCCGCATGATTGGCCACGACCGCTCCGGCATCGTGCGCCGAAAGGATCGTGGCGAGCGTCAGGCGGCTGTCGTCCGTGGTCGCATCGTAGAAGTAAGCCGCGCCCACGACCTCGGATCGGTCGAGCGTCGGCTCCACCCGGGCCACGTCGGCAGGACGCAGCATGCGATGCCGTTTTACGTTACGGAACAGGGCCAGGAGGTCGTACATCCACATGCCCGCAGCCACTTTGTAATAACCGTGGGGACTGAGACGGGGGATCGGAAGGAGGATGGGGAGGGGATGGACGAGGTGAGGGGCGATCCGCATCAGGATGCGTCGCTCCCGGCTGGCCTCAAACACGAGCCGGAGGTGCAGCCGCTCCAGGTAGCGGAGCCCTCCGTGGATGAGCCGGGTGGATCGACCGCTGGTGCCCGACGCGAAATCGTCCTTTTCGACGAGGGCCACGCGAAAACCGCGGTACGCCGCCTCGCGGGCGATGCCCGCCCCCGTGATGCCCCCGCCGATCACGAACATGTCGAAGACCTCCTCCGACATCCGGCACAGGTTATCCCGACGAAGCGTGGCGGAGAAGGACCCTCTCTGGGGCAGTATGTCCATGAAAGTATAGATCGCGAGTCACAGGTCCCCGGCCCTCACCCACCCCCTGGCCCCCTCCCTCTCCCGATTCCGGGAGAGGGAGGGGGTATCCTGGTGCAGGCTCTGGAGATAGGAGAAGGTGAGGGCCTGCCTTCTGCCTTCCACTTTTTTCTATCCGACGCGCGCCCGCCAGCCCCCGTCCACGGTCAGGGCCACGCCGGTGATCCAGCCCGCATCCTCCGAGGCCAGGAAGACGCTGGCGCGGCCGATGTCCTTCGGCAGTCCGAGGCGCGGGAGGGGCGTGCGGCTGCGGCACGCCTCGATCTGTTCCGGGGTGAGGTAGTCCTGGATGGCCGTCTCGATGTATCCCGGGCAGATGGCGTTGACCGTGATGTTGTCCCGGCCCAGTTCCACCGCGGTGTCCCGGGTCAGGTTCACGACCCCCGCCTTGGCCGGGGCGTACGCCGGCCCCCCGCCGCCGCCGAAGGCGTGGATGGAGGCGATGTTGATGATGCGGCCTATCTTCGAGCGCTTCAGGTGCGGGACAGCGAACTTGGTCGCCAGAAAGATGCCGCGCAGATTGAGGCCCACGACCCTATCCCAGTCGGCCACGGAAAGCTCCTGACTGCTGCCCGGGATATGAATACCTGCGTTGTTGACGAGGATGTCGAGGCCCCCGAAGTGCTGGACAGTCCTCTCGACCAGGCCTCGAACCCCGGCCTCATCCGAGATGTCCACCGGCACGAAAAGGCCCTTCGCTCCCAGCTTTTTCACCTCCGTCACCGTGGGCGTCGCGGTCTCCTGTTCGTGATACTTCCCCCGCTTCGGGGCCTCCTGCACGTCGGCCACCACCACCCGCGCCCCCTCCCTGGCAAACTCCAGGCAGATGCCCCTCCCGATCCCTGAGCTTCCCCCAGTGATCACAGCCACGCGGTCTTTCAGCAGCATGACGGTCTCCTCTTAGTTCGGTGAAAACATCCCCAAAACGCAATATACGAATTGTCACCCCCGGAAACAAGCGTGTAGAGCCCGAACGCCTGCTTAACCCGCAACCCCTCCGAATTTCTCTTGTCGTAAAGAGCGACCCGATATATCTTTTACTTCAAGATGCCTCACCGACCCCGCTCAGCCCCGTCCAGGCATAGAACAACCATGAGTGTTCACCCTCTGATCGTCCACTTCCCCATTGCCCTCCTGTTGACGAGCATCCTGGCGGATCTCCTGGGCCTCCTGCGCCCGGGGTCGGTCTTCAAAGAGATCGCTTTTTTTCTTCTGATTCTCGGCGCGGTCGGGGCCATCGCAGCGGGCGTGTCAGGAGATCGGGCCTCGGAGACAGTCGCCCCCCTGCCCGCTCTCAGAGAGGCTGTGGAACAGCACGAAGACTTTGGGACAGGGACGATCTGGCTCTTCCTCGCCCTTCTGCTGGCGCGCCTTTATCTGGTGACCAAGGGGCGTTTCGTTTCGATCTTCCGGACAACCTACCTTCTCATCAGTCTGATTGCGGGCGGACTCCTGATGGCCACAGGCTATTCGGGAGGGAGACTCGTGTATGAGTACGGCGCGGGCGTGAAATCGGGGATGGAGCAACCGTCGCGCCCTGAAAAATGATCCTCGGGTGAACCTGTCATGGCAGTCAGATTCAACGGCTTTACAAAAGGTGACTTCCTCTCCTGCAACGGGACAAAGGTGGGCGCTGAACGGCTGGGCAGGAGGATGCGGCAACTTGCCGAAAGCCTTGCCCCGCAGGTCTCCCGGCTGGATGAGAGCCTTGTGCCCGTCATCTCACCGGTCTACACAGACCGGAACTACAGGCCCAACCGGAACCGTCCCCGGGATCACGCCTGTCTGATCTTTGTGGATCGCGCCCTGAAGCGATCTTCCTTCCCGCGCCTCCCACAGCTCGGCATATACCTGCACGGCGACAGCCTCTCCATAGGCCTCTCTGCGGGCTGGTGGCCCTCCGGACGACTTCGCCTTCTCCTCCGCTCATCTCGTCGGCGATTACGTCTTCTTGCCCACCATTGCTTTTTCAATGACGACGTCGTCCTCCGGTCCCCGATCAACGCGCCTCTCTGGAACCCTGGTTTTCTGGATCGGATAGGCCGGACCTTCTTCGTCGGAAAGGTCTTTCCGCCCGAAAAGGAATCAACGGCGTGCGAGACGGTAACCCGCAGGGCTACCGTCTCATCCCGGTTCGGCCCGACTGGCAGGATCGGCGGGACCTGCTCGGATTCGCCAATTTGCTGACAGGCCGCTACGAAATGGGCGATCTTCTCAGGGCCATCCGAGAGGCCGAGGCCCGGCCCGACCGTCCCTATTTCGTCTGTCTCGATGAGATGAACCTCGCACGCGTGGAACACTATTTTGCCGACATCTTGAGCGTGATGGAGACCGGACGTCGATTTCCAGACGGAAAATGGTCCACGGACACGATCTCTCTATCCTCTGGGTCTTGTTCCCTGGTTCCCTCCGAGGATGAGACAGATCCCCCCCCCACCAGGCAATCTATCCCGAATAACCTCGTGCTTTTCGGTACTGTCAATGTGGATGAATCCACTTATCCCTTCAGCCGAAAAGTGCTTGACAGGGCCAATACGATAGAGTTCAACGAAATCGACTTCCGCCTGCAAACCGAGGCCTGGAACGATTCTCCCCTGAACCTGGACCATCTTCAAGGCCTGGGCGAATTCCTCGGCTACCGTCCCTACCGAAAATTGCCCGATGTGCGCGAAGGCCACCCCGCAGTCCGGTGGAACCAGGCCCTCATCGAAATCAACGATATCCTCGAACCCGAGGAACTCCACTTTGGCTATCGCGTGCGCGATGAGGTCCTCATCTACATGGCCTATGCGATTGATCTGATTGAATCCCTTCCCGCATCCAGCACGACCTTTGATGAACCCTCCGCCTTTGACTTCCAGATCCAGTATTGTCCGGTTAGAAAATTGCTGTGATGAGGATTTGTCTTTGCCAAGGTCCCCATCGTTGCACGGCTAAGAAGAGTGTGACGGTCCGCCCCCCCAGCAGGCCCATCATAGTGGAGTCCAACGCCCGCTCTTTTCGAATGTC
>SICM01000054.1 GCA_009694805.1 Candidatus Latescibacterota bacterium | reverse complement strand
TTTAAAATCCCTCTGTCTGGCAGTTTCGAGCAACTTGAGCGAAGCGCTAAAACTGCAAAACCCCAGAAATCAGGGGGTTAACGTGATCTGTCAGTCACCGGTCTTACGGGAAAACCTACTGTCACGCGAGTTTTAAAACAGCTTCTTAGAGGGAACATCTACATCGCCGACATAGGCAGTCACCGCATCCGCCGGGTGAGTTCGGAAGGCATCATCACGACCTTTGCAGGGACAGGGACTGCGGGTTTTTCAGGAGATGGGGGTTCTGCCGTCCAGGCCCAGTTGAACTTCCCGACGGGAATAGCCGCAGACGCCAGAGGGAACATCTATATCGCCGATCAGGGCAATCACCGCATCCGCCGGGTGGGGCCGGACAGCCTGATCACGACCCTTGCGGGGACGGGCGTCTATGGTTTTTCGGGAGATGGGGGTCCTGCCCTCCAGGCCCAGTTGAGCAACCCCCTTGGCATTGCCGTGGACGCCGGAGGGAATGTGTACCTCTCTGGCTATGACAATCACGGCATCCGCCGGGTGAGTCCTGAAGGCATCATCACGGCGCTTGCCGGGATAGGGACTGCGGGTTTTTCGGGGGACGGGGGACCTGCCCTCCAGGCCCGGTTGAACTTCCCGTATGGCGTAACCGTGGACGCCAGAGGGAATGTCATCATCGCCGATCAGGGCAATCATCGCATCCGCCGGGTGGAGGGAACCCCGGGAAGCAGCAGTCCATCGGCTGATTTTGATGGCAATGACTTCGTAGACTTCGATGACTTTTTTCTGTTCGCCGGGGCGTTTGGAAAGAAGGCTACGGGGGACAATAGCAATTACGACCTGGACGGCAGTGACGAGGTCGATCTCAATGACTTTTTCCTCTTTGCAGATGCGTTCGGGAAGAAGGTGTGAGATAAAGCGCGCACGTGATGAAAAGGCGCTGGTGACCTGCGACGGGGAGGAACTGACGCCGGAGCACCTGTCGTTGGGGAAGGAATTGCAATAGAGATCAAGACGCTCCTGTGAGCTATCAAAAAGCCCCGGCGGGGTTCTCCCGTCCGGGGCTTGTGCTGTTCGTGCGTGATTCGATATTATTCCGCAACCTTGAACTTCGCCTCCTTGAAGATGGCGCGCCCGGCGATCTGGTCCGTGACCGTCACCCGGACGACGTGTTCCCCGGAGCGCGTGGGGCCGAGGTCCATCTCGACGTAGTGGGGCTCCCAGTCCTTTGCGCCGGACTGTTCGTAGACGACGCTGGCGGACGGCTCCTGCTGGGAGGCGCCGACGAGCTTTCCCAGCCCTGACAGGACCCGTGCGGCGATGGACCGGCCTGCGGCATTCACGGTATACTCCACCCGGTAGCGGGTCTGGTCCGCAGCGTCTCTGGCGAGGTTATAGACCTCGAAATAGAAGAATATCTTATCGCCCGACCGGATGGTCGCGGTGGGCAGGGGGGTGATGCGGAGGCCGTTCTTGGCGAACTTTCCCCCTTCCGGGGCCGGGACCACGGCGTGGGCGACCTGGATGTCGCTGAGCTGGAGGGTATCCCGTCCGTAAGACTCGACCGTGATGCCCTGTGAGTAGATCTGTATCCGGTCTCCGTTCAGGCTGCGGGCCTGCACGGCGAGCTTGTAGGTCCCGGGGGGCACGTTGAGACGGGCCTGCTCAAGCAGCATCCCACCCTTCGTCCATTGATCGCCCGGGGCGCTGACCGTGCCTGCGGATCGGTAGCCCTGTCCGCCGGCAGGGGCCAGCAGGGCCACGCGGCATTCCACCTCCACGTCGGATCCGAACGGAACCCCGGTCTGATCGAATGGAACGGCGGTGGAGAGTTCAAAGACCGTGCCCCCCCCCTCCCCCCGGAAGTCGGCCAGGGAATAGTAGAAGTTGAGGGGGGCGATGCGGATGATGGGGTCATATCGTTCGGGGGTGCGGGCTGTCTCGGTCTTCATGATGTTCTCTGGCGAATACTTGAGGAAGAGCTGCAGGGCGTTCACGGGTTCTATGCCGGATGAGGGATTCATGTAATCTTCCCTGTCCAGGGTCGGGATCGGGGCGTAGTTGAAATTTCCCATTCGAAGCTCATCCGTGAAGTCGATCTCCACGCCGTTGCCGATCTTCGTGTAGACCCAGGTCTCCCACTTGACCGCGCTGACGTCAAACCCCGCCAGGACCGGCTTGTAACGGTGGAAACCGAACGGGTAGTCCCCGCTGACGGTCGGGGCTATGTTGTTCTGAGAGTCGGCGGGTTTGGTCATGTCGCTCTTAATGGGATAGACCGGGCCGATGAAGGTTCCGGTCTCCTCGAAGTTCCGCCTCAGGGTGATGCCTTCGCTTTTGGGGACCTGCCCGTAGAAGATCTGGGCGAGGCGTTCGCGGAACTCCTGCACTCTGGGAGGGGGGAGCGTGTTGGGGCCTCCCCGACGGGCGCGCCAGTCCGGGTCCCCGTAGCGCACGTAGACCTCCCCCCGGCGGTCAAAGGGGGTGGCCCCTTTCGAGTAGAAGGTGCGGGCGAACCAGACGCGACGGTAGTGCTCAGCCTGTCGCGCAGACCCGCCGGTGACGAGCGTGGGGTCACGCTGCAACCAGAACCGTTCCAGGAAGGCCCTGCGCTCGGAGGGGGGGAGGTTGGCATAGCGCTCCGCCTCCTCCCTGGAGGCCACGAGGCCGAGGTTCTCATAGTAAGCCCTTTCACCCGGGGGGAGGGCCTCCAGGTAGCGCCGGAAGAGGTTGAGCGACTCCTCCGCCTTCCCCCGCTGCAGGTGGCCCATCGCGATCAGGGGCCACCAGCGGGCGTCGGAGGAGGCCTGACGGTTTGCCTCCTCCGCCATCAGAAGGGCCTCCTTGGGGCGATCCTCGTCGAGGTGCTGGAGGGCGTCCCGGTATGGCCCTTTCGTCGCCTTTTCATAGGGGACGAAGGCGAAGGAGGACGCGGTGGTGTCGGGGGGGGGTACAGCGGGCTTCCAGGCCAGGGCCGGGGCGGACCCGAACAGGGAAAGGACGATGAATAGAAGAGAGATGCGTGGCACGTGGAAAGCCTTTCTGCGGTTCTTCACTGGGTCGTGAACGTGGCGAAATAGACCTCTTTGACGATTTCGTGCTCGTCGTTCAGGAAGAGGTTGATCTGTTTGCGGATCTCCTGCTTGAGCTGTGTCCTGCCCTCCTCGGTGTTCAGTTCGTCCAGGGTCTTGGAGGTGGCAATGCGGATGATGGTGTCCATGATCTTGGCCTTCCGGGACTCCACCAGGTGGAACGCCTCCTCCGGCTTGGTTCCTTCGATATGGGCCAGGCCCAGATTGACCTGGATCTGGACATAGTGACTTCCTCCCGATTCCGCCGGGTTGATGGTGATGAGGTCGAGCTTGTCGAAGATGACAGCGACGTCGTCCGCCGGCTCCAGACCCTCCTCATGCTTCCCTTTGTCCTTTTTCTTGGCCGGTTTTGCTTTGTGTTCAGCCCCCTCGGCTGGTTTTTCGACCTTCGCTGCGTGCTCTTCAGCCGGAGGGGCGGAGGAAGAACTCCAAAACACTTTGGCCAATATGTAAAAGATGATGATCTGAACGACCAGAATGCCGACGATCAGCGGGAGATATTTCTTGGCCGTATCGAGAAGGCCCCCTCCTCCTCCAACGGCTTCCGTCGCTTCTGTGACTTCAAGTTCGTCGGCCATGAAAACCTCAATGCGTGGCTCGTATCTCGTATCTCGTTCCACCGCTTCCCACGCTTCACGCTTCACGAGATACGCTTCACGTCTCTATCGTGCCCAAGTCCCAGCTTTTCAAACTCCTCCTGCGCCAGGGCGAGGGCCTCCTCCCGCGAGCCGATGCGGCCTTCGAGCTGGGCATCCTCGACCGCCGTCAGCACGCGCCTGAAAGGCGGGCCGGGCCGGTAGCCGAGGGCCACGAGATCGTCTCCGTTGATCAGAAGCGCCGGCCGGATCTCCTCCGGCCCGATCTGCTCCAGGGTCTCCCTGCAGAAGGTCCAGCTGCTCAGATCACCGTGACTGGCCAGGCAGTCGAGACGGTGCAGTTCGAGATGCTCCGAGAAATGCGCCTGGCGCAGGAACCGCTTCAGGGTGCTGGGGCGCATGTCGCGCACGTGCATGAACTGGAGGTGCTCCCGCACCAGGACCGCGATCCGCTCGGTCTCCTCGGAGGAGAGCCGCAGGCGGGCGCAGATGTCCCTGGTCATCCCCTCGCCGACCTTTGGATGGTTGTTGAACCGGATGCGGTCGGCCACCTCGTAGGTGGGGGGCTTCCCGATGTCGTGGAGGAGGACGCCCATCGCCAGCGTTGGGGTCGGGTCGCGCATCATGCCGAGCATGATCAGGGTGTGGGTGAGGACATCCCCCTCGGGATGAAACGCCTTCGGCTGCGGGACGCCGGCCAGGGCGCAGGCCTCCGGCATAAGATGCTGCATCAGACCCAGGTCGATCAGCATCCGGATGCCGAGCGGGGCCCCTCCTTCGGTCAGGATCTTGAGCACCTCGTCCCGGATGCGTTCCCGGCTGACGGTGACGATCTCATGACTCAGACGCCGGACCGCGGCCAGAGTTGCGTCCTCGACGGCGTAGTGATACCGCGCGGCGAACCGGACGGCGCGCATCAGGCGGAGGTGGTCCTCGGAAAAACGCCGCTCAGGGTCCCCGATGGCCCGGAGGATGCGCCTGCGCACGTCCTCCTGGCCGCCGACGTGGTCGATGAGACGGCCCTCGACCGGGTCGTAGAACATCCCGTTGAGGGTGAAGTCGCGCCGGAAGGCGTCCTCCCGCTCGTCCGAGAAGATGACCTGGTCGGGCCGCCTTCCGTCGGTGTAACCCGCGTCCCTCCGGAACCTGGCGACCTCGTAGTCATGCCCGTCGAGGCGGACTCTGACGACGCCGAACTGCGCCCCCACCTCGCAGGTCTTCGGGAAGAGCCGGACGACCTCGTCCGGGCCGGCGTCGGTGGCGATGTCGTAGTCGCGAGGCTGAAGCCCCATGACCGCGTCTCGAACGCAGCCTCCGGCGAACAGGGCGCGAAACCCGTGCTCACGGAGTGCCCGGACGACCTGGAGCGCGCCCTTCAGGGCGGGAGTCTCTTGCATGGGGTGGGGTCTATTCCCCCGACGCCGTCCTCCGCTCGATGGACGCGCCGAGGGACCGGAGGCGTTCGTCGATGCGCTCGTGGCCCCGGTCGATCTGGCCGACGTTGCTGATGATGCTCTGGCCGCAGGCGCAGAGGCTGGCCAGGATCAGGGCCATTCCGGCGCGGATGTCGGGGCTGGCCACCCGCTCCCCGTGGAGCCTGGAGGGGCCCACGATGACCGCGCGATGCGGGTCGCAGGAGATGATCCGGGCGCCCATCTCGATGAGGCGGTCCAGCCAGTACATCCTCTGTTCGTACATCTTCTCAAAGAAGAGGACCGTCCCGCGCGCCTGGGTCGCCACGACGATGGCGAGGCTCATCAGGTCGGCGGGGAAACCGGGCCACGGCATGTCGGAGATCGTGGGGATGGCGTCGCCGATATCCGGGACGATCTCGAGTTTCTGGAACTGGGGGACGACGATGTCCTCGCCTTCGATTTCCACCTCCACGCCGAGGCGGCGGAAGACCATGAGCGGAAAGCGCATGTCCTGGGGACGGGCGTCCGTGATCCGGATCGGGCTGTTGGTGACGGCGGCGAGGCTGATGAAGCTGCCGACCTCGAGGTAGTCCGGGCCGATGGTGTGGGTCCCGCCGCCGAGACTTTTCACCCCCCGGATCGTCAGGACATCGGAGCCGATCCCGTCGATGTCCCCGCCGAGGGCGTTCAGGAAACGGCAGAGCTCCTGGACGTGGGGTTCGGCGGCGGCGTTCCGGATGACGGTCTCTCCGCTGGCCAGGACGGAGGCCATGATGGCGTTCTCGGTGGCGGTGACGCTCCGCTCATCCAGGAAGATGTCGGCCCCCCGAAGGCCCCGGGGGGCGCGCAGGTCGTAGACATCGTTGACGTGGACGTCCGCGCCCAGGGCCTCGAACGCCTGGAGATGGGTGTCCACGCGGCGACGCCCGATCTTGTCCCCGCCGGGCCGGGGGACCACGGCGCGCCCGCAGCGGGCCAGGAGCGGGCCGGCAATGGTGATGCTGCCCCGCGCGCGCTGCGTCAGGTCGAGGCGGAGCTGCGTACGCGTGATGTTCTGTGCGCAGACGGTGAGTTCGTGGTCGCCGGTGGGGGTGATGGAGACGCCGAGATCGGTCAGGAGTTCGACCACGGTGCGCACATCCCCGATGTCGGGGACGTTTCTGAGGACGACCTTCTGATCCGTGAGCAGGGCGGCGGCCAGCAGGGGCATCGCCGCGTTTTTGTTGCCCGTGGGGGCGATGGTCCCGCCGAGCGTCCGGCCCCCCTCGATGATGAACTGTTCCATGGAGAGATGCCTCCCGTCTAAAGATCCGGGGAGAGATGGGATATGTCAGTGTCCCCTATCGGGACAGATTTCCGTAGTGGGTCAAGTATAAGACATATCCGCCGGAAATTCAAGGGGGAAAACGGCCCTCCCCCTTCTCCTCCGCCCCAATCCGGTAGGTGGCACAGGGTAGGTGGTATGTAGGGTTTCCTCACCTACTCCCTGTCCCCTACCCCCTACCTTCCTGAGGGTTCGTGATCAGCTGTCCGCAGGCTGCCCCGATGTCATCCCCCTTGCTGTAGCGGACGCTGACGGTCAGGTGGCTGGCGCGGAGGCGGTCGGCGAAGGCGTCGATGCGGGCCTGGGAAGGGCGCTGGTGCCGGGGACCGGGGGAGGCGATGGGGTTCCACGGAATCAGGTTGATCTTGCAGGGGATGCCCCGGACGAGGGCGATCAGGCGGTCGGCGTCGGCGTCGGCGTCGTTCTCCCCGGCCAGGAGGACGTATTCGAAGGTGACGCGGCGTCCGATGCGGCGATAGTAGCGCCGGACGGCGTCCAGGAGGTCGGCGATGGGCCACTTCCGGTTGATGGGCATGATCCGCGTCCGCATCTCGTCCACCGTGGCGTTGAGGGAGACGGCCAGGCCGACCTTGAGGCCCTCCTCGGCCAGCCGGAGGATGCCGGGGACGTGGCCGGCCGTGGAGAGGGTCACCTTTTTGGCCGAGAGACACGGCCCCATCTCGAGGCCCATGAGCCGGATGGCGCGGGTCACGGCGTCGTAGTTGAGCAGGGGCTCCCCCATGCCCATCATGACGATGTTGGTGAGGTCATCGTCCCCGGCCACGAGTTCCCGGCGGATGGCGAGCACCTGGTCGATGATCTCCGCGGCCGTCAGGTTGCGGAGGAGGCCCATCCTGCCCGTGGCGCAGAAGGTGCAGTCCAGGGGACAGCCGACCTGGGAGGAGATACAGAGCGTGCGGCGATCCTTCTCGAACATCAGGACGCTCTCGACCTGGAGGCCATCGGAGAGGGCGAACAGGAACTTGACGGCCTTGCCGTCGGAGGAGCGCGTCCGGAGGACCTCGGTGAGGTGCGAGAGGCGGGCGCGCTCGGAGAGTTCGGCCCGGAACCCCCTGGAGAGGTCGGTCATGTCATCGAAGGAGGCCGCGCCCCGGCCGTAGATCCAGGCGAGGAGCTGCTTGGTCCGGTAGCGCTCCTTGCCCAGGGTCGAGATGAAGGCCTGGAGTTCCTCCGGGAGCAGGCCCTTGAGGTCGACGCGTGTGTCAGCGGTCTGGATGTCGAGCAGGGCGGGTTCGCTCATAGCGTTCAAGGTTCAAGGTTCAAGGTTCAAAACCAAATTCATTCTTAAAATCTACCTGTTTTCAGGCTGTAATTCAAGCCTTTTCCCTGTTCTTCGCGGTCCAGGACGGCCAGGCAAGGTGAAAATGGCGGCGTCCTATGGCGCACCCCCGCATTCGGCGGCCTGCTTCCCCGCTCCCCGCGCGGTCCGTCTGATTTTGCGATACAGATAGGTCTGCAGGCCGAGCGCGCAGAGCATCACCCCGGCGCACAGAAGGTAGGGTGCGCGCGGCCCCAGACGCTCCGCGGCCAGCCCGCCGGTGAGCGGACCGAGCAGGAACCCCGACCCGACCACGGCCTCGTGCAATCCGGCGCGTCGGCTCCCGGCGCCCCCGGCGCACAGGCTGTAGAAGCTGCTGGCGGCGAAGGTCACGCCCGCCAGGGCGCCCATCGCGAGAAACCCGGCGGCGAACGCGCCGGAGGACTCTCCGACCACGAACATCGCCAGGCCCGCCACGCCGAGGCCCTGGAGGGCCGCGATGGGGATTAGCCGGAACTGCCACCGGTCGGTGCGGGCGATCAGGTAGAAGGTGACGAACTGCGTCAGGCCCATCAGGGCCATCAGCAGGCCCAGCGTCCCAGGAGACACGCCGATGTCGGTGGCGAACTTGGGGAAGAGGGACCGGAGGTTGCTGACGGCGAAGTAGGTGGCGAAGTTGGCGACCCAGGCGATGTGCAAGAAACTGCGCGCGTCGGGGGCGGACGCCGGGGATGCAGCCGGGGCGGCCAGGGAAATTTCCTCGAACCTGAGTGCGAACATGGAGAGGGAGAGGGCCCCGATGCCGCAGGCAGCGACCCAGAAGGGGAGGGTGAAGCCTGCGCCGTAGAGCGCGCCCCCCGCGACCGGGCCGAGGATGGAGCAGAGGGCGATGGCGAGGTTGAAGTGGCTGAGCGCCAGGAGGAGGTCCCTCCGGCTCCGGCCGTGCCCCAGCCAGGCCTGGACCACGGGCCAGTAGCCCGACGCAAGCAGGGCCGTGGCGACGGAGAGGGCGGCGATGTGCGCGACGCGGGAGGCCCAGGGATAGAGGAGGGTGATCGCGGCGACGAGGCCGGTTGAGACGGCCATGCAGCGCTGGTAGCCGATCCGGTCCGCCAGCTTACGGTAGGTGAGACAGCCGGTGATGTAGGCGAGCGCACCGGCTGCGCCGATCAGACCGAGGTCCCCGTAGGAGGCCCCGAACCGCAGGGCCAGGAGTGGCGTGCAGAGGCTGACCATGCGGCTGCTCGTGTCCATGGCCAGCGTCGCGAAGAAGACATAGGATTCTTTTTTCATGGCGCGGTGGGGGGGCTCTGCGCCTCCCGGTCCAGGACGGCCAGGACGGCGAAGAGGAGGGCGTAGATGAACACGAACCGGCCGACGAACATGGCGGCGTCGCCCAGGCCGGCGACGAGGCAGTTGACCATCGCTGCGATGAACCCGGCGCAGAAGGTCCGGGTCGCGGTGGACCGGCTGGTCTGGAACAGACGGTAGGCCCGCTGGAGGGCCCGCAGCGTGAGCCAGCCGAACAGGAGGAGGCCGATCAGGCCGAGGCGGTGGAGGAGGACGACGTAGAGGCTGTCGATGTGGCTGGTCGTGATGATGTTCATCTTCCCGTAGATGAGCATGGGGTAGGTGATGGTGGCGCCGTGGCCGTTGCCCAGGATCGGATGGGCGAGGATCTGGTCCAGGGCCACGGCGTAGGAGAGGAGGCGGTGGCCGAGGGAGGGGTCGTCGCTGAACTGCATGGCGCTGGAGGAGCGGTAGAAGGCCACCTCTCCCAGGCCCGCGCCGGTGACGGCCTGGAACCCGTAGGCCGTGAGCAGGATCAGGAGCGGGACGGCCACGAGGAGCCGGAGGGTCCTGGCCAGGCGGCGGTCGGGGCGCTGCCGGTCCAGGATGAGCAGGAGCCCCAGGCTGAGGAGTCCCACGGCGAACGAGGCCCAGATCGCCCGGGTCATGGTGATCACCAGCGCCAGGGCGATGGGGATGAAGAGGAGGAGGAGCGCGCCCCGGCGGACGGGAGAGGGGTAGAAGACGACCAGGCTGAGGATGAAGAGCATGGCGATGGGGAGCATCAGGCCCTCGACGCGGGCGATGCGGGTGAAGGTGCCGGCCACGGAGAGGTTGATGCCGGCGAAGAAGGCGATGAGATACTGGGCGGCCACGACGGCCGTGGCGGCGATCAGCAGCCCGACGAAGCGGGAGGCCCTGCGGGGCTCGAACAGTTGCGCGGCGATGAAGAAGAGGGAGTAGTAGAGGGGGAAGCGCACGTCGGGCAGGATGCGGGACAGGCCGTGCCCCCGGTAGAGCCCGACGCCGACGGAGAGCAGGATGGCAATCAGGAGGCAGGCCATCGGGCGGTCGAGGGGGGTTCGCCGGACGGCGAATCGCTTTTTGTAGGTCCACTCCACGGCGGCGAAGGCGAGGACGAGGGCGTAGAGGCCCTCATAGAATTTGAAGTTGAAGGGGAGGAGGAGCTTCTCCTCCATCACCTCGCTGGGGATGACGACCGTGAGGAGGGCGATGACGAAGATGGCCCCGGTCGTGGAGAAGAGGACGGAGGAGACGGAGACGAGGAGGAGGACGCCGATGAAGAGGGTCGTCTCCCCCTGGGCGAGGAGCAGGGAGATGAGGAGGGCCTGGAGGCCGACGATGAGGGCGAGGAGGGCGCGGTTGTCGGGGCGGATGGCGAAGAGGGAGGGGGTCATGACTTTCAAAGACATATGCTCGCTCAGAGTCTTCCTTACCGGCCTCTCCCACCTTTCTTGCTTGCCCAAGAAAGGTGGGGCCAAAGAAGGGCACTCCTCAAATTCCGGAGGGCTTGAGCGCGGCGTAAATGCTCCCCCAGCCAGATCGGAGAGTAGACGGCCGCGACAGGGGCGTTGCCTCCAAGGGGCCATTGTCGAGGGGGATTCCGACGCCGCGCTGCCTTGGAGTCGGATCTTCAGGACTGCTTTAGGACCGCTATCCCTCTGACCTGACTTCCCCCTCTCCCGCATCCTGAGCGGAGCGGCGTCAGCCGCGTAGTCGAAGGAGGGAGAGGGGGACGGGGGGTGAGGTCTATATTTCGTCGAACGGGAAGGCCATCACCTCGCGGATGTCTTCCGCGTCGGTCAGGAGCATGACGAGACGGTCCACGCCCAGGGCGATGCCTCCGGCGGGCGGGATGCCGGCCTCCATCGCGCCCAGGAAGCGGTCGTCCAGGGGCGGCGGGGTCCCGCCGTGCGCCCGGCGCACGGCCTGCTCCGCGAGGAATCGGGCGCGCTGCTCGCGGGGGTCGTTCAGTTCGGAGAAGGCGTTGGCCAGTTCCACGCCCGCGATGTAGACTTCGAACCGCTCCGCGAGGTCGGGGGTATCGGCTCTCCGTCTGGCGAGGGCGGCCATCGAGGCCGGAAAGTCCATCAGGAGCGTGGGTCTGCCGCGCCCCAGGCAGGGCTCCACGCCGTCCAGGAAGATCTTGAAGAAGGCCACGTCCCACGCGTCGTCCGGGGCAACGGTGGAGAATCCGTTCTCGCGGGCGTTGCGACAGAGGGAGGGGGCGTCGGGGTGCGCGGCGAGGTCGATGCGGGCGTGACGCCGGACGGCGTCCCGGACGGTGACGCGCTCCCAGGGCGGGGCCAGGTCCACGGGCTGGTCCCGGTAGCGGATGCGGGCCGTGCCGAGGACGTCCTGTGCGACGGCGGAGACCATCTGCTCCGTGTCCTGCGCGATGTCCTCATAAGAGGCGAAGGCGCGGTACCACTCCAGGATCGTGAACTCCGGGTTGTGCTGCGGGCCGCGCTCGCCGTCTCCATCCCGGAACGATTTGCAGACCTGGTAGATGCGCTCGAACCCGGCGGCGAGGAGGCGCTTCATCGCGTATTCGGGGGAGGTGGTCAGGTAGCGGCGCAGGCGATGAGATGTGTCCCGGTATTCGGTCTCGAACGGGATGAGGTGGGGCTCCTGGCCTGCGGCGGTCACGAGGAGGGGGGTCTCGACCTCCAGGAAGCCCCGGTTCTCGAAGAATCGGCGGACGGCCGTGAGGGTCCGGGCGCGGATCTCCAGGTTTTTTCGGCGTCGGCCGGAACCGACGGAGAACCGGTCGAAGTCGGGCGGTGGCCCGAGGGATTTGGCCAGGACCCAGCAGGCACGGGCGGTGAAGCGGTCCCCCTTCAGGGTCCCCTCGGCCTCGATCCAGTCCCCGGACTCCGCGAACAGGAGGGCCGACAGGTCCCCGCCCAGGTTGGGATCGAAGGAGACCTCCACGGAACCGCTTCCGTCGAAGAGGACGCCCGATTCGGCCGTGGGGGCGTTCAGCTTCCCGGCGATGATCGCGGGCTCCCCCTCTTTCAGGGCGGAGATCCGGCGCGTCCGGCGGCAGCGGGGGGGATAGGGGTCGATGCCGCGCCGGGCCATGTCGTCGAGCCGGCGGAGGCGGTCAGGATGAATGGGCATAAAAAGAACATTGTACCGAAGAGAACGCGGAGATCACGGAGAGGGGAAAATGCAAAATGCAAGATGTAAAGCGCAAAGCACAACCTCCCTTTTTCATTTTACACTTTAGTGCTTTGCACTTTGCATTTCCTTGACCCTCTGTGTTCTCTGTGATCTCTGTGGTTAAAGATTTTTCTGTTCTCTGCTTTTCGGCATCCCCTGGAGGTGCGCCGTGTCGTTGAGGGTCACGATGGTCCGGTCGCCGGCCTCCCCGAAGCGGATGTGGTGGATGGAGCAGTCGCCGCACTCAAAACGGAGCTGCTGTTCCTCGGCCCCGTGACCGAACAGGGTGCGCAGGTAGGCGTTCAACGGTCCGCCGTGGGTGATGGCCGCGACGGTCGTGCCGGAATGGTCGGCCACGATGCGGTTGAGGGTCTTCATCACCCGGTTGTGGAGGGCCAGGTAGGATTCTCCGCCGGGGTAACGCTCGTGGAGTTCCAGGGGGCGGCCGACCAGGTTGGGGTACTTCCGGCGGGTCTCTTCGATGGTCAGGCCCACCAGGTCGCCCCCGTCCAGCTCCTGCAGGCCCGGCTCCCGAATGGGCAGGCGGTGAATGGCCCGGCGAATGATGTCGCCGGTCTCCCAGGTCCGCGTCAGGGGGCTGGCGTAGAGGGCCTGGACAGAGAATTCCACCTTGAGGCGTTCTGCGAGCAGAATGGCCTGGCGTTGCCCGGTCTGGGAGAGGGGCACGTCGGCCCACCATCCAACGAGGCCGTTGCCCAGGTCCCGGACGGCCTGGCCGTGACGGATGAGGAGGAGGTCGGTTGGCATGGTTTAAATATCGGGAGTCAGGGGTTGAGAAGCAGGGGCGTTCAATTGAACGCCCCAACAACGCCGGGGAAGGGTGAGGGCCGATCCTTTATTTTGCTTTTTGTACCGTGACCGGATCGCCGCGCCGGGCGCCGGTGGACTTGCCCAGGTTCCCCTGGTTGATCGCGGTCTCGAACACCTCGCCGCTGCTGATCATGCAGACCGGCTTCCCCTCCGGCACGTCCCCGTAGGTCTTCAGGAAGGGGGCTACGACCTCGCGGTCTCCGATGCGGATTTTGAGCGTGTCTCCCTTCCGGATGCCGGCCTGCTCCAGGTCCTTCCGCAGGATGTTCGTCAGCACGTCGCCGTATTCGTCCACCAGGGAGACCTCGCCGATGACGGTCTCGCCTTCCACGCGGGGTTTGCGAGACTCCAGGCGGACGAGGGTCTCCAGACGGGGGCCGACCTTGTCGAGGGGGAACCCGGAGGCCAGGTGGGCGGCCACCGGCCCGAAGACGTCCCGGCCGTGGAAGGTGCTGGAGATGAGGTCCTTGCCCATCAGGTCCGCATTGGTCAGTTCGTAGGCCGCGGCCAGGCCGGCGGCGTCGATGACGCGGGTGAAGAGGCCGTTGTCGGGGCCGATGTAGACCTGGCCGTCCGAGGTGAGGACGGCCACGGGCTTGCGGGCCGTGCCCACGCCGGGGTCCACGACGCAGAGGAAGACGGTCCCTTTCGGGAACTCCGGGGCGGACTTGAGGAGGGTGTACGCGCCCTCGGCGATGTCGTACTTCGGGACTTCGTGGGTGATGTCTTCGATGCGGACGTTGGGGGAGGTGCGGAGGATGGCCCCCTTCATCGCGCCGACGTAGAAGTCGCGCGTGCCGAAGTCGGTCAGGAGGACGATGAGGCCGTTGGGCTTGAAGTCCGCGGCGAGGGCCGGGAGGGTGGAGAGCAGGATGAGCAGGGCGATGGTGATGAGCTTCAGATGTCGCATCGTAACCTCGTTTCAATTTCCCACTTTTCTTGCTCGTGCAAGAAAAGTGGGCAAAAGAAGCACGCCCCTCAAACGCCGGGGAGGCTTGGGCGCGCCGCAACCTTGACGTTCAGTTGTCGCACCCCATGATGTGCCCCCGGCATGTTGGGTGCTTCTGCTGTACTGTGGTAGTGGGGGTTTCTCCACCCCACCTGTCGTTGCGCTCGCTCACGACCCACCTCCCTGGCGCGCCTTGAGCGCTGTCGCGCTTCTTGATTTTCTCCCCTCCCCTCCCCTCTTGTAGGGGAGGGGTCTCACCCCTCTGCCTTCAACACCCTGTAGAGCGCCTCGACGAAGAAGTGGTCTCCCCAGGCCACGGACTCGTCCACGCCCAGGCCCTTGTTCTTGTGGTAGACGCCGTGCAGGAGGAGGCCCTCCTGGCCGGGATGGTACCGGGCCAGGAACGACTCCGAGGTGAGGCTGTTCAGGATCGTGAGGGCGGCGTTCCGGTAGTGACGGCTCTTTTCGGGACAGGGGATGAGGTCCGCCAGTTCCTGAAGGCCGGACGCGGCGATGGCCCCGGCGGAGCTGTCCCAGATGCGCTCCGGGCCTTCGGGGACGTCGAAGTCCCACGGGGGGACCAGGCCCTCGCCGCAGTGGGCGATGTAGTAGTCGGCGCAGGCCTGCGAGGTCTCCAGGAAGCGGGCGTCCCCGGAGAGGCGATAGGAGGTCGCGAACCCGTAGAGCGCCCAGGTGAGGCCGCGCACCCAGCAGGAGTCGCTCCGGTAGCCCTGGTGGGTGCTCTGCCGGAGGAATTCCCCGGTGTTCAGGTCGAACATGCCCTCGTGGGAGGCGGAGCCGTCCCCTCGGACGATGTATTTCCGGGAGGTGAGGCAGTGGCGGCTGGCGACGGACATCAGGTTTTCGTCGCCTGTCTCGAGGGCGGCCCAGAAGATGACGGGGACGTTCATCATGATGTCGATGAACAGGGAGTCCGGGCCGATGAAGGAGCAGAGATACTCCCCCTTCTCCTTGAACCGGAGGGCCAGGGTGCGGCCGGCCTGGACGATCACGTCGCGGAGCTGTCGGTCGCGGGTGAGGAGGTACCAGCGGCCGTAGGTGTTCAGGAAGATGAAGCCGAGGTCGTGGACGTTCCGGTCGTCTTTGCGGGGTTCAAGTTTGACGGTGTAGCGCTCGGCCAGGCCCCGCCACTTCGGGTCCCTGGTCAGGTCGTGGAACATCCACATCTGGCTGGGGAAGAATCCTTCGCACCAGTGCGTCCAGAGGTCCTTCTCCTGCGCCCACTTGCCTTTGACCGTGTACATCGGGGAATAGTCCGGGTGGGCGTCCACGACGGCCCGGACCTGTCGCTGGGCGAAGTCGAAGGCGTCCTGAAGCTTCGGGAGCAGGGCGTCGCGGGAGACGGGGTGCAGAATGGGCATGCAGGGGCTCCTTGAAGATTGAAGATTGAAAAATGTAGATTTTATGGACGGCGTCCGTCAGGATGCGCGCCAAGAAGATACAAGGGTTTTCAACGTTTTGCAAGTCCCTTGGGACGAAAAACCTCACCCGCCCAGATAGCGCCTCACTTCCTGGAGCACATCTGTCCGGCCCTCGAAGGGCTTCAGGGCGAGGCAGAGGTCCCAGGTGTAGGTGGGGCCGATTTCCGCATCGTCGAGGTGCAGGATGTAGTCCCAGGCAGGGCTCCAGGCGGGCTGCTGGCCCCCGCCGCACGGGGAGTAGGCCAGGCGGAAGCGTTCGGGCTGTTTGAACATCATCAGGAAGAGCTGGGCGTCGTGGCAGAGGCCGTAGTAGAAGCTCAGCGGGCCGTCGAGGTTTCGGGGCAGGGCCGTGGAGGGCCAGCCGGTCCCGGAGAGGGCGGATTCGGACAGGGGGGACTCAAAGTTCATGGCCGCGAGGTGCTCGGCGGCGGTGAGTTCGCGCCCGTCCGGCAGACGCCGGATCTGCGTGTCCGGGGCGGCGTGATCGGCTTTCGTGATGCCGATCCAGTCGGACAGGTCGCCGGAGGCCGGGTCCGCCTGGAGGTAGATGTGGCGGTCGGGGGGTGTGTGCATGTAGCTCGCGTAGAGGCTCCTGAACCGGTTCTTCTCCCCGCTGCCGCAGAACTTTCTGTGAAACGTCACTTCGATGCGCTGGTGCAGGTAACAGGGCTCTTCGACGGAGAAGGTGATGCGGGCGCCCACGTGGGCGTGGGAGGTCTCGGGCTGGACCAGGGTGACGCTCTTTGCATCCGCGGCCTCGATCTGCATGGGTTCGGCCCGGGGCTCGAACTTGGAGCCCCTGACCTGTTGATAGGGGGGCAGGCCGGGGAGCCAGATCGTCTCGTAGTTCAGGCCGGCGTAGACGGGCACGAACAGGTTGTTTCCGCTGTGCCGGGGGATGAGGGAGGCGATGCCGTTGTAGCCGGCGCGATGGATGCCGAGGGCGGCGTTGTCCGCGATGTAGGCGATGAACGTCTTCGTTTCGAGGGAGGGGAATGCTTTCATGGCAGGCTCCTTAAAGAGGACAGGAAATGCAAAATGCAAAAAATAGGGCTTTCATTTTGCATTCTCCACTCTGCACTTTGCACTTTGCATTATCTCCTCTTTTTATGGTTTGACGGCGGACGCGAGGATGGCGGGCATGGGCAACTCGATGCCCGCGTCCTTCCGATAAGGGCCGGTCTCCTGACGCATCGCCGTGCGGATGGCGTTCAGCGCCTCGTCCGTCTGGGCGCGGAGCAGGCCCGCTGTCCGCACGGTGCTCCCGAGCATCGCCTCAAAGAGGGCGTCGGGCGAGGGGAGCCGCCAGACCTGGGGGATGCGCACGATGTCGGGTCCCGTGAAGCCCGCCCCGAGCAGGGCGCGGCGGCACTCGTCCGGGTCGCTGAACCGGAAGAAGGGGGGGCCGGGCGGGAGGGGCGCGTCCGGGTTCCCGAAGGCCCGGATCGCGCGGAGGGTGATGTGGAACCCGACGGCCTCTTCGGGCCTGGCCCAGACCGTGAAGCCGAACCGGCCCCCGGCGCAAAGCACGCGGCAGGCCTCCCGGAGGGCCTGCTCAGGCTGTCCCAGGTGCAGGAGGCCGAAGTTCATGACCGCCGCGTCGAAGCTGTCATCGGGGAAGGGGAGGGCCTCCACGTCGCCTTCCCGGAATTCGACGCCCGGATAGCGCTGGCGCGCCCCGGCCAGCATGGCCGCTGAGAAGTCGACGCCGGTGGCACGGGCCCCCCGCTGGGCTGCGGTCCCGGCCACGTAGCCCGGCCCGGTGGCCAGGTCCAGCAGGCGCACGCCTTCTCCTGCCCCCACGGCGTTGAGGATCGGTTCGATGGCCTGGACGGTGAGGTCTCCGAAGGCGTCGTGGTAGCGGACGCCGACGCTCTGCCAGCCAGAGTGCTCGAAGGCGCGAAAGGCGTTGGGGTCCAGGGGCTGAGGGGTGGACATGGTCGTGGACCTATGGCTCCAGAAACTTCAGCGCATTCAGGCCGAGGACCTTCTCGGCCTCGCCGGCCTTCAGGAAGGGGGCCTCGCGGACGGCCCGGATCAGCTCCGGATAGGGTTGTACACCGAGGTAGGGCCAGTCCGTGCCCCAGTGGATGCGGTCGGTCCCCACGCCTTCGGCCAGGATTTCGAGGATCTTGAGGGCGCTCCCGTAGGGGTAGGGCTCGTCCTTGCCGATCACGTGCTGATAGGCGGCCAGGTCCAGGCAGAGGCTGGGGTGGTCCCGGAGGAGGTCGATGGGCTCCTGCAGACGGTCATAATGCAGGGTACGGGCGGGGTCGCCCCGGTCCCGGAGCCTCGGCGTGCCGTAGTGGGCGAGCTGGACCTTCACGTCCGGGTAGTCCGAGATCAGGCGCTTCAACCCCTGCACATAGTCGGTGAAGGAGGCGTATTTTCCGTGGACGCTCGGGGCGAACCAGGGGAAGTCCGCGTACCACCAGGAGAGGTCGATGATGCAGGGTCGGCGGCGCTCGCGGAGCAGGTCGAAGACGGGCCGCCAGCGCGGGTCGCCCATCTCCGTGTCCACGAACAGGGGGAGGAGCTTGAGTCCGGCGGCGCCCCGGTCCAGGTCCTGCGCGGCGCGCTCTAAGTAACCTGGAACGCGCGGGTCGATGGAGTCGGCGAACCAGCAGAAGCGGTCGGGGTGCTGTTCCCAGACCCGGATGAAGAAGTCCTTCGTCAGGTAGTGCTGGAACACGGTGATCATATGGTCCCGCTTTTCCGGGGGGTAGTGGGCCATGACGTCCACGGGGGTGTAGCTGATCAGGAAGGCTTTTTCAATCCCCGCCTCGTCCATCTGACGGAGCAGGTCGTCAGGCCCCGCGCCCCAGCGCGTGCCGGGCCAGAGGGGGAAGTTCTCGTCCGCGCCCCCCACGCCCCGGTCGAACACGTGCAAATGGCTGTCTATGATCATTCTCCGAACACCTCCCGGCAGACCCTGAGGAAGTTCCCGCCGAGGACTTTGTGAATGTCCATTTCGGAATAGCCGCCCTCCACGAGGGCGTTCGTGATCTGTGGCATCCCGGCCATGTCCTTCACGGCCCAGCGGAGGTCCTTCGCGCCCTGGGAGACCTGGAGGTCGTACCAGACGCCGTCCGTGGGGAAGAAGTCCACGCCGAGGGCCACGTGGTCGATGCCGACGAGCTGGGCGACGTGGTCGATCTGCCGGACGACGCCCTCCGGGGTCGGGGTGGGGCCGAGGTAGGTCGTGTAGAAGTGGATGCCGAGCAGGCCGCCGGTGGAGGCGAGGGCCCGGATGTGGTCGTCGCTGAGGTCCACGGTGACGGACCGGGCGGACCCGTGGGAGACGATGACGGGTTTCCGGGCGACGCCGATGACGTCGTGGAATGCCTGCTCCTGGATGTGGGTCACGTCCACCAGGATGCCGAGGCGCTCACATTCGGCGACGACCTCTTTGCCGAAAGGGCTGAGGCAGCCGTCGGGCACGAGGGGGTTGGGGAAGGCCCAGGTGAGCTGGAGTTCCCGGAGGCCGAGGCGGTGGAACAGGCGAAGGGGATCGAGGGACTCCTCCAGCCAGCGTCCCCCTTCCGCGCCGAGGAGGATGGCGACGAGGCCTTCCTGTTTGGCCCGCAGGACATCGCCCGCGCTCCGGACCAGGACGCACTGCCCCGGGTGGGCCTCGATCTCCCGCAGGGCGTCCTCCATCCCCTGGGTGGCCAGCCGGAGCCAGCCCTCCGTGCGGGTTCTGGAGGCTTTGAAGCCCGTGACCAGGTCCACATCGAGCGTGACCTGGTAGACTTTGGCTGTGACGCCGCCGGCGAGCATGAGCGGAAGGTCCGGGCCGATGGGCCGGTGGTCGTGGTCCACGACCACGACGGCGCGACGGTGGATTTGATCTGCAAGGTCTTTATTCATTCCCAGTTCCCTATCGCTTGTGGATGCGGCCGTCGGCATCCCGGCCCTTTTCGTAGGAGCCGAGGACGCGGAGGGAGGTGGCGATCTCCCGGAGGTGGTCGAGGGCCTTGGCGCAGGGCGGGTCGGCGGCGTGGCCCTCGAAGTCGAGGTAGAAGAAGTATTCCCAGGGCCGGCCCTGGATGGGGCGGGATTCGATCTTGAGCAGGTTGATGTCCCGCAGGGAGAAGACGCTCAGGCTCTTGAACAGGGCCCCGGCCACGTTGCGGGTCGCGAACACGATGGAGGTCCTGGCGTGGGGGGCCCTGGGGGCTTTCTGCTTCGACAGGATCAGGAAGCGGGTGTAGTTCTGATGGTCGCTCTCGATGCCGGACTTCAGGATCTTCAGGCCGTAGTCCGCGGCGGCCTGGGCGCTGGCGATGGCCGCGCCGTCCCGGATGTCTTCTTCTTTGAGCATCTTGACGGCCCCGGCGGTGTCGTAGACGGGCGTGGCTCTGGCGCGTTTGAGTCCCCTGATGAATCTGTCGCACTGGGCCAGGGCCTGGGGGTGGGAGTAGATGGATCGGACGTCGCTGAGCTTCACGCCGGGGTTGACGATCAGGGTGTGGACGATCCGGAGCTTGATCTCGCCGACGATGTGGAGCCGGTGCCTGAGGAGGAGGTCGTAGTTCTGGTGGATGCTTCCGGCGAGGGAGTTCTCGATGGGGATGATGCCGCGCTGGCATTTGCCGGATTTGACCGCTGCGAACACGGCCTCGAAGACGGGCCTGGGGGCCACCTCCACGTTCGCGTGAAAGAACTCGCGGGCGGCGAGTTCGCTGTAGGCGCCGAGTTCGCCCTGGAAGGCGACGGTCAGTTTTTTCAAGAAGGAGAACCTCCGTCAGTTCTTGAAATACTCAGCTTCACCATTGTGGCATTCCCACTTTTCTTGCTCGTGCAAGAAAAGTGGGCAAAAGAAGCACGCCCGCTCAGACGCCGCGGGAGGCTTTGGTGCGCCGTACTCTGTCCAGTGGTGTAATCTGGGTCCCGTGGTAAGACGAGCCCCTTCCACCACCCACCCACCCGCGCCGCTTCGCGTCGCTCGTACCCCACCGTGCCTGAACGGACGCTCTGCTAGAAAGCCGGGACGTCGCGCCACCTTGTCGTTTGGACCAGACTTCTCCCCTCTCCCGCATCCTGAGCGGAGCGGCGTTAGCCGCGTAGTCGAAGGAGGGGGATGGGGATGGGGGGAGGGGTCTCATTCTTCCATCAGAACGCGGACGTGCGTTTCGACGCAATGCGCCAGGGCGTCCAGGTCGTAGCCGCCTTCGAGGAGGGAGACCAGGCGTCCGCCGCAGAGGTCGTCAGCGATCCGCCTGACCGTCCGGGTCATAGTCTCGAAGCCCCGCTCCGTCACCTGCATGGAGGACAGGGGATCGTCCCGGTGGGCGTCGAACCCGGCGGAGATGAGGACGAGATCGGGGCTGAACCAGGTGGCCGACGGGCGGAGTTTTTCGCGGAAGGCGGCTTCGTATTCCTCGTCCCCGCACCCGGGGGGCAGGGGGACGTTCAGGGTGTAGCCCTCGCCAGGGCCGATCCCCATCTCGTTGACCAGGCCGGTGCCCGGATAGTGCGGGTGCTGATGGGTGCTGAAGAAGAAGACGGTCGGGTCGCGCTCAAAGGCGTGCTGCGTGCCGTTGCCGTGGTGGACGTCCCAGTCCACGATCAGGATGCGTTTCAGGCGATGTTGCTCCTGGGCGTAGCGGGCGGCGATGGCGATGGTGTTGAACAGGCAGAAGCCCATGGCCCGGCTCCGCTCAGCGTGGTGGCCGGGCGGGCGCACGGCGCAGAAGGCGTTTTGCGCCTCCCCGGAGGCGACGAGGTCCACAGCCCGGAGGGCGGCCCCCACGGCGAGCAGGGCGGCGCGGTAGGAGGCAGGGACGACGGCCGTGTCAGCGTCGAAATGCCCTCCGCCTTTCTCGCAGGCCTCCTGCACGGCCTGCACGTAGTTGGGGTTGTGAATCTTCTCCACCCATCGGACTTCGGCGGGATCGGGTGTCGTCCAGAGGAGGCGATCCGAAAGGTCGCTCGATTCGATCCAGTCCAGGACGGCGCGGAGGCGCTCCGGGTTTTCGGGATGAAAAGGGCTGACGTCGTGCAGGAGGCAGTCGGGATGATGGAGAAAGGCGGTGGACATGGTCACTTTGTGGCGCGCAGCCAGGAGAATTTCTGGCCCGCGAACCTGTATTTGAGGTAGCGCTTCGGGATCTCCCAGAATCTGGCCCGTGAGCTGGTCTTCAGGCTGTTGTAGAGGAAACAGATGTGGGTGCAGTCGCACTTGTCCCTGTGCATCTGGCCGACTTCCTCCTTCATGACTTTCGACTCCCAGAGCCGGTTGAAGTCGCAGTCGTAGTCGCGCAGGTTCCCCACCGGCTCCCGCAGTTCGCAGATGCGGAGCTTGCCGTCGAAGTCCAGGGCGGCGGAGGTCGTGCCGGCGGTGCAGGGCATGGCCCAGAGGGCGTCCCGGTCGGCGTTGTTGAACTGGGTCTCGTAGGTGAAGAGGTAGGTCCCCAGGTAGTACATCTCAAAGACCGAGGGGGGGATGCTCGACGGGCGCTCCCGCGTCGTGGAAAGGTAGTGTCGATGGAGCTGCATGGCGTTCTGATAGATGGCCTTGAGGCTCTCCGTGGGGACGTCCATCAGGCCCATGTCCGGGGCGTTCCCACGGATGATCTGGAAGTAGTGCCCGTCCACGCTCAGGTGGTCCCGGACGAAGTCTCCCAGGTCGATCAACTGATCGTGGTTCTCCTTGCAGATGACCGAGTTGACGAACAGGCGGAGGCCGGGGTATCTCGCCCTGCGGGGGGAGAGCGCCCGGATGCTGTCCAGGGCCTTTTCGAAGTTGCCGGGGACGCCCCGGATGCGGTCGTGGGTGGCCCCGTGGCCGTCCAGGGCCACGTTGACGTGGAAGGTCGCGTTCGGGTGCCGGGAGCAGACCTGATCGACGATCTCTTCGAGGCGGCCGGTCATCAGGCCGTTGGTGGGGAGGCGGAGGGAGGAGACGCCGTTCTGGGCGCAGAAGAGGTCGATGATCTCGACGAGGTCCTCCCGGAGGGTCGGCTCGCCGCCGGACAGCCAGAGGTCGGTGAAGGAGGGCATGGTGGCGGAGATTTTTCGGATCTCGTCGAAGGTGAGGTCCCCGCTCCGGTTGAGGCTGTCCCAGTAGAAGCAGGTCCGACAGACGGAGTTGCACCGGGAGGTGACGAAGAAGATCAGCATGTTGAACGCCCTGCGGCGCGTGAGCGGGCGGGCGAAGCTGGAGAGGGTTTTCATGGCGTTTTTGTAGGGGCGACCCGTCGGGTCGCCCTATTCCCGCGTGAGAATGACGACCTCGTGGGGGCCGCGAAGGTCGTAGGTGATCCCCCGCCAGGTGATGCGGCGGGAGAGGCCGGCCCGGATGAGGGTCAAGAAGTTAAACAGGGTCAGCAGCGGGCCGCCCAGGACGTGGGCGACGGCGGCCTTTCGATGCCCGGATTCCTCGTCGGGGAACCGGAGGCGCGCCAGGCCGAGGCGCTGATGGCCGAGGAACATGGTCAGGCCCCAGAGGAGGACCGATCCGGAGAGCAGGGTTGCGCCGTCCCCGGACAGGGCCGCGCAGAGGGGCGCTCCGAAGAAGGCGGCGGCGAAGATGGCGCTGAAGGTCAGGCCGAGTCCGTAGAGGGCCGGGGCGTAGACGCGGGTGAGGGTGTACTGCCGGCAGACGAATTCATAGAGCTGCGGCCAGGTCACGTCCTGCCGGGAGAGGACCAGGCACCGGGGGACGAATTGGATGCGGAGGCCGGCGTCCCGGACGGCGTGTGTCACGCCGTAGTCATCGCTGACGGAGCCGGACCAGTAGTCGAGCACGCGGGCTTCCTCGAAGGTCCTCCGGCGAAGGGCCATGGACCCGCCCCACGCGAAGGCCCGTCGGGGGTCCCCCATGAGCATCAGGGGGAGGGTGTTCCAGGCCGAAAGCAGGCCGGAGGCCAGCCCGCCCCGGACCGGGAGGTACCAGCGGTAGCCCGTGGTCGCGCCGACGGCCTCGTCCTTCAGGGGGGCGATGAGGCGCCGCAGCCAGTCGGTTGAGAGGCGGATGTCGGAGTCCACGAAGGCGTAGGCCTCGATGTCCGGCGAGGCGTGTTTCAGAGCGACCCTCAGGTTGTGTACCTTCTGGCCGCAGTCCGCGCAGGGGCCGGCGAAGACCGTGATGACCCGTCTGGCGCGAAAGTCCCGGTCGGGAGGTTCCGTCACCGCACGCAGGACGGCTGCGGCGGGATCTTCGGGCGATTCGAGGACGAAGATCACCTCGTAGTCGGGGTAGTCCTGCGTCAGGAGGCTGCGGATCTCGTCGGGCAGGTCCGGGTCCACCCCCTTGCAGGGGGCGAGGACCGCGACCCTGGGCGCAAACGCCCAGGCGGGGGCGAGGAGTTCCCGCCGGATGAGCCGCCGGAACCGGATGCCTTCGAAGACCGCCTGGATGGACCGGAGCAGCGCGATGGCCGTCAGGATGTAGAGGGCCGTTCTCAAGTCCTCTAATATCGAGATATCCGCACGGGGTGTCAACTGAAAAGCAGCGATCAGCTATCGGCTATCAGCAAAACCGAGAGACTTTTGGATTGGCTGATCGCTGGCCGCTGACTGCTGATCGCTTATTCTGGCTCCAACCTCATATCCCCTTCGATGCCGTCGGCATAGTCCTTCTCGTCCATCA
>SICM01000053.1 GCA_009694805.1 Candidatus Latescibacterota bacterium | reverse complement strand
GGCGATAAAGCGTGCACGCTGTTCCATGGGTGAGTTCTCCATCCAGGCCATCGACCAACCTCCTTTACTAAAGAGTTGGTCTTAAAGGTACGGAGAGTGTCACCCATCATCCCGGTTTAATCTGTTACCAATCTACCCGGTTTGTACCCACAGGCGGCCTAACACCGCGTTTCAGCCGATGCACTCCGCTTCGCGCCGCGCGCGGCTGATTAGCATCGTTAGACCGCACTGGTCGTCACGGTGCCTCAGGATGTTCCAAGGCTGACTAAAGCAAGAGGAATTCCACTATGGAATGGCAGGAACGAATATCCGTCAATTCGGCGGTGCGGAGTGGAAAGCCGTGCATCAAGGGGACACGGATGACAGTGTACGACGTGCTGGAGTACCTCGCTGGCGGAATGAGCGAGGATGAGGTTCTGTCCGATTTTCCGGACCTGACGCGCGAAGACATTCGAGCGTGCCTCGCCTTTGCCGCCGCACGTGAGCGTCGCCTGATGAACTCGGTCGCGTGAAGCTTCTCTTTGACGAGAACGTGAGCCCCAGGCTGGCAGAGATCCTTGCCGACGAGTATCCGGGCAGCGCTCACGTTAGAAGCGCCGGCCTGCGCGGAGCCGATGATCGAAAGATCTGGGATTATGCCCGCAGGGAGAGATTTGTCATCGTTTCCAAAGACACGGACTTTCGAGAACGGAGCTTTGTGGAGGGCTTTCCTCCGAAGATTGTCTGGCTCGACGTCGGTAACGCGGGCACGGCGGCTATCGCGGAACTGCTACGGCGAGAGCGCCAACGCGTCGAGAGATTCGAGGGACAAGAGGAAACATCGTTACTCATTCTCTCGGTTGGAGCAATTGCGGTCTAACAAGGCGTTGCACCTGGAGAACCGTCCGGGGAAATCCCGTTATCCCGTCTGGGCAGCGTGGGCGGTTCGCGGGTGAGGGCCTGCTCATCACTCATCACTCATCACTCATCACTTCTCATGTTCTCCTGGAAACTCCTGCCCGGCGCGGTCCGGCGCTACGGCTACGCCTTCACCTTCAAGCGGGCCTGGAACTTCGGCAAGGTCGCCGCTTCATTCGGCCTGTCGCGGCTGCTGAGGCGGGACGTGCGGTTCGGCCAGCCCTGTGTGCTGATGATCGAGCCGACCAGCTTCTGCAACCTGAAATGCCCGCTCTGTCCGTCCGGGAACGACACCCTGGGCCGGGCGCGGGGGAACATGGACCTGACGCACTTCTACCACGTGCTCGACCAGGCCGCGGATCACGTCTTCCTCCTGATGCTCTGGAACCAGGGCGAACCCTTCATCAACAAGAACCTCCTGGACATGGTCCGCTACGCCCGGTCGAAGCGCATCCCGACCATCACCAGCACGAACGTCCACTTCATCCGGACCCCGCAGGACGCCCGGGACATCGTGGCGTCCGGGCTGGAGGAGATCATCGTTTCTCTGGACGGCGTCACGGCGGAGTCCTACCTCAAGTACCGCGTGGGAGGGGACTTCGAGCGGGTCGTGGAGGGCATCCGCCTGCTGGGCGAGGCCCGGCGGGACCTCGGGGCGGACAGCCCGATCATCCATCTCCAGTTCATCATCATGAAGCACAACGAGGGGGAGATCGACCAGGCGCGCGCCCTGGCCCGCCGTCTTGGGGCGGACCGGCTCTCCCTCAAGACCGCCCAGGTCTACACGCAGGCCGACGCCGAGACCTTCCTGCCCACGGACGAGCGCCACAGCCGCTACCGCTACGATGCGGAGAAGCTGGCCACGAAGGCCCCGGTCGTGAACAGTTGCAAACATCTCTGGTACAGCACCGTGGTCAACTGGGACGGCTCTGTCTCCCCCTGCTGCTTCGACAAGGACGGGAGACACAGCCTGGGCAACGCCGTCAACGGAAGGTCCCTGTCCCAGGTCTGGGAGGGCGTGGCCTACCGGGATTTCAGGAACACCGTCCTGTCCGACCGGGCGAGCATCCCGATGTGCAGCAACTGCTCGGAGGGCCTGAAGGACCAGTTTTACAACATCGAGAACCTGGAAAAATGACGGAACCGGCATGGCCCTCCTCACCCCTGCCCTGATCTGCGCCACCGCCGTCTACGTCTGTGTCGCGCTCCTGTTCCTGGTCGGCCTGTTCCGCACCCGGACCGGAAAGAGCAAGGCCCGGCCCTTCGTCTCGGTGATCGTGGCCGCGCGGGACGAGGAGGCGTTCATCGGGGATTGCCTCGCCGACCTCGTCCGACAGACCTACCCGCCGGATTGCTACGAGGTCGTGGTGGTGGACGACGACTCCGGAGACCGGACCCCGGAGATCGTGCGGGCCTTCTGCGCGCAACACCCCCGCATCCGGCTGCTGACCCCCGGTCCGGAAGACGCGGGACTCTCCGCGAAGAAGCGTCCGATGAACACGGGCATCCGGGCCAGCCGGGGGGAGATCCTCCTGACCACCGACGCGGACTGTCGCGTGCAGCCGACGTGGGTGGCCGCCACCGTCGCCTGTTTCGAGCCGGAGGTGGGCGCGGTCGTCGGGTTTTCCCAGATCGACCGCTCGAAGTCCATCACGCTGGTCCAGAAGCTGCAGGGCATCGACTTCCTGGCCCTCATGGCAGCGGCAGCCGGGGCCGCCAGCCTCGGCGTCCCCCTGGCTGCCTCCGGCCAGAACCTCGCCTACCGGAGGTCCCTGTTCAACGCGGTGGGGGGGTTCCGGGAGATCGGCCATCGCCCGTCCGGCGACGACGTGCTCCTGCTTCAGCTCATGCGCCGGGCCGGGAAGGGGCGCATCGTCTTCAACGCCGCCCCGGAGGCCTTCAACGCCACGAACCGGGCCGAGTCCCTCCTCGGCCTGATCCGGCAGCGGCAGCGGTGGGCCTCCAACGCGGCGTACCAGGCCCGGCTGAACAGGCGGTTCTTCGGCTACATCGTCATCGTGTTCCTCGTCAACCTGCTCATCCCCTGCGCCCTGCTCGATGCCCTCCTCCGGGGGACCTCGCTGGCCCTCCCGCTCATCTGTCTCGGGGTCAAGACCCTGGCGGACTTCGCCATCCTTCTGCGTGGGGCAGCCCTCTTCCGGCGGTTCGACCTGCTTTGGGCCTTCCCCCTGTGGGCCGCCCTTCAACCCTTCTATGTCGTCTTCATCGGGCTGGCCGGGACGCTGGGGGGGATTGTCTGGAAGGGTCGGCGGCACGGGCCGGGGCGATGATCGGACAAAAAATGCCCAAAAAAACTTTCATCCTCTGTTTGCTGATCACACTCTGTGAGGTCACCCCCATGCCCCTGCACGCCGAAACGCCCCGATGGAACGTCACGACAGAGCAGGTCTGTGAAGTCACGGTCCATCCCCGCCTCGGCCCCCCCTTCTGGGGCTATCACCAGCCCATCGTGGTCCGCTCCGGCGAGCGGATCTATGCCGGGATCATGGAACCCTGGGGGGAGGACCACCCCGAAAAGCAGTGGCACCTGTTCGAGGGCTCTGAAAAAGGCTGGAGGCGGGTCTACACCAGCCCGCAGGAGCAGAGGCTCAACCAGCCCCCGGTGCTGCTGGTGGACCGAGAGGGACGCGTCCACGTCTTCGCCTGGCAGAACAATGCCTGCAACCATTTCCGGTTCGACCCCGGGGCAGGGGACGAGCCCGCCCTGCACGAACGCCTCGACCTGGGTCCCAACGGCCTCTGGCCCTACGCCGGAGGGGCCTTCAACGCGGACGGGGACCTCCTGGTCATCTCGTCGCCCTATCCCGCGCACCTCTACGGATTCCAGCCCAGGGGGGGGGACTGGGTCCTGGGCACGGCCGTGAGCCACCCCCCCCGGCCCGGCACCCTGACGAAGCACGACACGCACTGCTACCCCTTCGTGACCCTGTCCGGCCGCCAGGCCCATATCTTCAGCACCCAGGACGTCGCGGACCCCGAAAAGGTCGAGCAGAAGGTCAGCTTCGTCTACGTGTTCCGCACGCTGGACCTCTACTACTCCCCGGACGTGTCTGCCGCCCCCTTTCAGAAACTCAACGTGGTGAACGTGGAAAAGTCGAAGGGGTGGGCGCACAACGACGACCTGCTGCTGGACCGCTCGGGCCGCATCCACATGCTCTACAGGTTCGGAGAAGGGGATGGATCACCGCCTTCCCCCCTGATGCACGCCTTTGGCCCTCCCGGTGGCCCCCTGACGCATCAGGCCCTCGTCCCCCCGGACGGTGGCCCCCTCGGCGAGAGCCGTCTCTACGAGGCCCCGGACGGAACGATCTACGTCGTCGGGCCGCAGGGCCCCCTGCTGGTCGTCGCCCGGCTCAAAGAGGACGGCGCGCTGGCGGAGCCGCCCGTCTCGCTCGGCATCTCCCCTTCCACCAAGAACTACACCGCGACCCGGATCTTCCTGGTCCCTGCCCGCGCCATCGCCTCCGGCGCGCCGTTTCTGGAGGGTCTCTACCAGGAGCAGACTGAAGAGGGGAAGACGGTCATTCGATATTTCAGGGCGACGCCCCCGGGATCGACTTCCGGAGAATAGAGATGGATGTGATCCTCATTGCCGCCATGACCCGGGACCGCGTCATCGGCAAAGACAACCGCATGCCCTGGCATATCCCGGAGGAGTTCAAGCACTTCCGGAGGCTCACCACGGGCCACACCCTGGTCATGGGCCGGAAGACCTTCGAGTCCGTGGGCCGGCTCCCGAAGCGAAACACCATCGTCGTCAGCCGGTCCCTCCCGGTAGAGACGAAGGGGGTGGACGTCTGTCGAACGCTGGACGAGGCCATCGAAAAGGCCCGGTCCTACGGGAAGGACATCCTCATCGCCGGCGGTGCGGAGATCTACCGCCAGGCCCTCCCCCTCGCCGATAAACTCGATCTCTCCTACGTCAAAAAGGACTACGACGGCGACACCTACTTCCCGGAGTTCGACGAGCGCGAATGGGAGGTGGTCCGGGAGGAGGACCACCCGGACTTCGTCTTCGTCGAATACAGGAGGTCCAAATGAAAACCTACCTGGACCAGTTGCGACACGTCCTGGACGCCGGTGCGGTCAAAAAAGACCGCACCGGCGTGGGGGTCATCTCATGTTTCGGCCTCCACGCCCGCTACGACATGGACGACGGTTTCCCGGCGGTCACGACCAAACAGCTCGTCTGGAAGTCGATGGTCTCCGAGCTCCTCTGGTTCATCTCCGGGTCCGACAACATCCGCGACCTGAAAAAAATATACCCACACAACAAGCTGTGGGACGGGAATTACCAGGATTATCTGAAGCGGATCGGAAAGACGGAGAACGACGGTTCGATGGGGCGGATCTACGGCGCGCAGTGGCGAAAGTGGCGGGGCGTGGACAGGACCGTGGATCAGTTGCAGGAGGCCATCGACACAATCCGCAGAGACCCGGACTCCCGGCGGATCATCGTGAACGCCTGGAACGCGGCCGAGATCGGCCCGCAGGAGGTCGCGCTGTCCCCCTGTCATTCTTTCTTTCAATTCTACGTCTCAGGGGATAGGCTCTCCCTTCAGATGTATCAACGCTCGTGCGACATGTTCCTCGGCGTGCCCCTGAACATCGCCTCCTACGCCCTCCTGCTCCACATGGTCGCCCGGATCACCGGCCTGCGCCCCGGCGATTTCATCCACGCCCTGGGGGACACCCACATCTACCTGAACCACGTGGAGGCCGTCCGGGAGCAGTTGCCCCGGACGCCTTACCCCCTCCCCGGGCTTCAGATCCGAGACCGAGGTCAGAAGGAGATCGACGATTTTGTCTTCGACGACTTCGAGCTGATCGACTACCTACACCACCCCCCCATCAAGGCGGAGATGGCGGTATAAAAAAGGAGTGCCAAGTGCCAAGTAAAGATTTTACGTGGCACGTGACACGTGGAACGTGGCACGCCTTTTCTCAACGGCTCACATCGTCTCTTTATCGCACCCGGTTCACATCCTGCGGGACCCGCATCCGGAGCCGTTCCTCCTCCACCCCCCGGTTGAGCTTCCATTCTGTGTATTCGATCCGGACCTCGTCCTCCCCCTGAGACAGGGCGATTCGCCTGGGCAGGACCACCCCGTCCGTCTCCCGGTAGTCCGACATCCTCCGTCGCACGACCAGCCTCCCCTCCCGGTCATACACCTCCTCCTCGGCCAGCGTCAGGCCCTGCGCATCAAACGTGAGACGCCGCGTCCCGGCCCCCTCCCTCACCCGAACGATCAACCGTTCCCCCTCCCGTTCAAACCCTTCGACCCGGCCCGAGTTCGCCGGGGCCACGCCCAGCAGGGCCCGCCAGGGCGCCCACGCCCCCAGGTCCACGCCCGTGACCCGGCGGAGCACGTCCCCGTCCGCCCGCCCTTCGTACAGCTCGTTGCTGCGGGGCAGGAAGACCCGAAGGTCCTCCCCCGATGCGGACGCGGTCATCAGGCGGATACCGAGCGGCCCCGTCACGTCCACCTTCAGGTCAGAGGGGGATCGGAACAGGACCAGGGCCAGGGCCTTCTGCCGCACCCCTTCAAGGCGCAACGAGACCCTGGCCTCCCCTTCGAATGTCCGGAGCCGGGCGATGTCGTCGGAGGCGATCTTCAGGAGGTCAGCGGCCGTGTCCGCGGGGAGGTGACGCTTCAGGGCCTGAGGCCCTGCGCAGGAGGAGAAAATAAAAAATGCAAAATGCAAAACACAAAATACAAAATGAAAACCGCCTTTCCATTTTGCACTTTCCATTTTGCACTTTGCACTTTGCATTTTTGATCTGGAGGACCGTCTCACGGCTTCTGAGAACTCTTCATCAGGGCGTTGCGTTTGGCCTCGATCTTCTTGTCTCCCGGCTTGGCGTCCAGGGCCTTCTTCCAGGCATCCAGGGCCTTGTCGATGTTGCCGAGCTTCTGCGCGTTGTCCCCGATGTGGTCGTAGATGACGGAGATGCTCTCCCCGTCGGCCTTCCGGCGCAGCTCCGCCTGGATCGCCCGGTCGAGCAGTTCCCCGGCCTCCTTGTGACGCCCCAGCTGATAGTAGGTCCACCCCAGGCTGTCCAGGAAGGCCCCATTGTCCGGGTCGATGGCCAGGGCGCGATTGACCAGCCCCTCCGCCTCCTCGAGCCGGGACTGGATGCCCTTCTCGGCGAACATGTAGCCGAGATAGTTGAGCGCCTCTGCGTGCTGCGGGACCAGGTTGATCAACTTCTGGAAAGTGGTCACCGACTCGTCGAAGCGCCCGGCCCGCTCCAGGCTGCTGCCGAGACTGAACAGGGCGTCCACGTAAAGCGGCGTGTCTTTCGGGGCCTTTTCGGCCAGGACCCGGAACGTCTGGATCGCCTCCGCCCACTGCTTCTGGCGCTGCTGCACCAGCCCCATTCCGAACCGATAGCCGAGGTTGTCCGGAGCGAGCGCGAGGGCCTTCTGGAACGCCGCCGCCGCCTCATCCAGTTTTCCCGCGCCGATCAGGGTGCGACCCATGTGGTAGAGAACATCTCCATTGTTCGGGAAAAGCCCGTTCGCCTTCTGCAGGATCTCGACGGACCGCTGAAGGTCCCCCAGGGCCAGGTGGGCGCTGGCGTCGGTGATCCACTGCTCGGCGGAGGGCTGAGGCACGGAGACCACCCGGTCGAGCGTCTGCGCCGCCTCCCGGAACAGACGGGCGGACAGAAAGGAGCGCCCCAGGGTGAACAGAAAGGCCGTGTCGGGAGGGGTCTCCCTGAGCGCCGGCTCCAGCAGGGCAGGAGCGCGGTAGAGGATGGGCAACAACGGCTGGATCGGCCCGTTCTCCCTGAACCCCACGTGCGTGACCGCCTGCCGGCAGGTCTGCGCAGCGCCGGCGGTGTCCTTCCGGGCCATCTGGACCAGGGTGAGGACGTGCCACGCCTGTTCGACGCCCGGGTTCTCCTTCAGGATCGCCCGGCATTCCTCCTCAGCCCGGTCAAACGCCTCTATCTCCGCGTACTGCCGGACGATGATCAGCCTCGTGTTGGGTGACAGGTCGGGCACGCGCCGCAGCCGGTCGAGCAGGGAGATCAGCCGGGCGCGCTGTCCCGTGCGTTGATAGATCTCCGACAGCCGGGCATAGGCGTTCATGTCCTGAGGGTCCAGCGTCAGGATCGACTCCAGCTCCACAGCCGCAGCCGAGTCATCGCCGGCGCTCCGGAGGGTTTCGAAGAGGAGCCGGTGGAGTTCCCCCGAGGTCGAATTCAGGGCCACCGCGCGCCGCGCCGCGGCCAGAGCGGCCTTCGAGTTGTTCGCGCGAAGGTGGTTTTCCGCCAGGGCCCTGTAAAGCGTGGCGGAGGTGGAGTCCAGGGCCACGGCCCGCTCCAGATCCTCTGCCGCCCGGGCATACTGCTGCTGCAACTCCTTCACCTTCGCCGAGATCAGATACCCCATCGCCTCGCGATTCACCGGCTTGAGGGCCGTTGTATCCGGTTTGGAAGAGCGGGCGGATACAGGACCTGGCCCTGTAAAGAAAATCAGAACGACGATCAGATACCAGATTTTTCGCACCTTGAAGTCCTTTATGAAGAGTCAGAAAAACAGGTATCAGGTATCAGGTATACAGGTATCAGGTGTCGGGAAAAGCAGAGATGGTTTTTGTTTTACCTGATACCCGAAACCACCTTTGGGAATATACCCGAAACGGTCTGGACTGTCAAGGTGACTAGGAAGTGCGTCTCCCTGCTTCATCCTTCAAGGGCGACCACCCTTCGACGCTGCTCAGGGCAGGCAAGGGTCGCCCCTACGACAATCCTTCATCCCCTACCCCTTCGGGTCCAGGGCATCCCGGAGCCCATCCCCGAGCAGGTTGAACGCCAGCACCGTCAGCAGGATCGCCAGGCCGGGGAACGTCAGCACCCAGGGGGCGCTCAGGATGAAGTCCCGCCCGCTGCTCAGCATGGCCCCCCATTCCGGCGTCGGCGGCTGCGCCCCCAGGCCCAGAAAACTGAGGCCCGCCGCGTCCAGGATCGCGCCCGCCATGCCGAGGGTGGACTGGACGATGAGCGGGGCGATGCAGTTGGGCAGGATCGCGGTCAGGATGATCCGGGCGTCCCCCGCGCCCAGCGCGCGCGCGGCCGTGACGTAGTCCTGCTCCCGGATCGACAGGACGGAGGCCCGCACCAGCCGGGCGTACTGCGGGATGGACACGATCCCCACGGCGAGCATGGCGTTGCTCAGGCTGGGGCCGAGCACGGCCACCACGACGATGGCCAGGAGGATGCTGGGGAAGGCCAGCATCAGGTCCATCAGCCGCATCAGGACGTTGTCCAGAAGCCCCCCCCAGTAGCCCGCGATCAGGCCGATGGCCGTGCCCACGACCAGGGCGATGGCAACGGCCGCCACCCCAACGTGCAGCGAGACCCGGGCGCCGTGGATGACCCGGCTCAGGATGTCCCGGCCAAAGTCGTCCGTCCCGAACCAGTTCTTCCCCGACGGCGGGGAGAGGCGTCCGTAGAGGTCCTGGACCAGGGGGTCTTGCGGGGCGATCCACGACGCCCCCGCCGCGACCAGCAGGAACAGGACGAGTAAGGCGCCCCCGGCCACGGCCAGGCGGTTTTTACGGAGGCGACGCCAGAGATAGTGTAAGCGATCAGGCACAGGAAATGGTCCGGAATCCGGGTCAGGCCCTCACCCCCGGCCCCTCTCCCGATTCAAGGGGCAAAGCCCTTATTTCCCCCTCCCTCCCCCACCTGTGGGGGGAGGGAGGGGTGTGGGGGTGGAAGGGGGGTGTCGTTCGTCACTGATATTTGATCCTCGGGTCCAGCCACGCATACAGCACGTCTGTGACCAGGTTGATGAAGACGAAGACCGTGGACAGGAGGATGACGCCCCCCTGGACGGCCCGGAAATCGCGGGCCTCCACGGACAGCAGGAGCCATCGCCCGACCCCCGGCCAGGCGAAGATCGTCTCCGTGATCACGGCCCCGCCCAGCAGGTAGCCGAACTCCAGCCCCATCACCGTGAGCACCGGGATGAAGCTGTTCCGCAGGGCGTGCTTGAAGATGACGCTCCGCTCCGGCAGTCCCTTGGCCCGCGCCGTCCGGATGTAGTCCTCCCGGAGGATCTCGAGCATGCTGGAACGGGTCATCCGGGCGATGACCGCCGTGGGGACCGTGCCGAGGGTCACCGCCGGCAGGACGAGATGCCAGAGGGCGTCCCCGAACGCCCGGACGTCCCCGGCGAGCAGGCTGTCCACCAGGAGCAGGCCCGTGACGGGCGGGACGAAGATGTCCGGACTGACCCGGCCTGAGATCGGGAAGAGGCCGAGTTTCACGGAGAACAGGAGGATGAGGATCAGGCCCAGCCAGAAGATCGGCACGGAGACGCCCACGAGCGACGCGGTCATCCCCGCGTAGTCGAGCGCCGACCCGCGCCGCACCGCGGACAGGGCGCCGGCGGCGATGCCGAAGACCGAAGCGAACAGCATGCTCGCCAGGGTCAGCTCCACGGTGGCCGGGAACCGCCACTTCAGCTCTTCGGAGATCGCCTCGTGGGTCTTCATCGACCGCCCCAGGTCCCCCCGCAGCAGCCCGGACAGGAACCGGCCGAGCTGGACGTGGAGCGGCTGGTCCAGGCCCATCTCCGCCCGCAGTTCGGCCAGGCTCTGCGGGCTGGCCCGCTCGCCGAGCATCACCTGCGCCGGGTCCCCCGGCACGAGGTGGATCATGAGGAAGACGGCGACGACGATGCCTAAGAGGGTGGGGATGAGGGAGAGGAGGCGCTGGAGGATGAAGGAGAGCATAAGACTTGTCTTCGTAGAGACTTCGTAGAGACGCCCCGGCGGGGCGTCTCTACGGTTCCACGATCTCCGTTCCGAAGAAGTGGAAGCTCCCTGTCGGGTGGAGGTGGAAGCCCCGGACCCGCTTCCGGAAGGCCGCGGTCTGCGTCGTGTGGACCAGCGGGACCCAGGGGGCGTCCCGGTAGACGATCTCCTGGGCCTTCCGGTAGAGCGCCGTCCGCCGGGCGTGGTCGGTGACCTGCCGGGCCTCCACGAGCACGTCGTGCAGTTCGTCGCTCCGGTAGAAGGCGATGTTCTGCGACGGTTTGGCCATGGCCACGGTCTTGTCGAGCAGCACATAGAGGAAGTTGTCCGGGTCCCCGTTGTCCCCGATCCAGCCGAGCAGGGCCATCGGATGCTCCCCGTTCTCCACCTTGTTCAGGTAGGTCCCCCACTCCCACGTCACGATCCTGGCCTGGATGCCCACCGCGCTCAGGTCCGCCTGGATCGCCTGGGCGATCTTCATCGGCTGCGGCATGTAGGGCCTCGGGCTCGACATGGCCCAGAGTTCGGTCTGGAACCCGTTTGGGAGGCCCGCCTCCGAAAGCAGCGCCCTGGCCCTGCCGGGGTCGTAGGCGTAGCCCGGAACGTCGTCATTATAGCCCCACATCGTCGGCGGAATGGGGTTCCTGGCCGGGGTCGCCAGCCCCTGGAAGAGGTTGTCCACCAGGGATTTTCGGTGAATGGCGTGATTGATGGCCTGCCGTACCTTGACGTTGTCGAACGGGGGCCGGTCCATGTTCATGGCCAGGTAGCCGACGTTCATGCCGGCCTGCGACATGAACTGGAGATTCGGGTCCTTCTGAATCTCCGGCAGAAAGTCGGGGATCAGGTTATCCATCCCGTCGAGGGTCCCCTTCTTCAGTTCCAGCAGCCGGACGGAGTTATCCGGTACACACCGGAAGACCAGCCGGTCCAGTTTCGGCGCGCCCCGCAAGTAGTCCGGGTTGCGCTCCAGTACGATCCGGTCGTCCTTGATCCACTCCCGGAACCGGAACGGCCCGGTCCCACACGGATTTTTGAAATAGTCCTTCCCGAACTTCTGGACGGCCGTCGGGCTGACGATGGCGCAGAAGTTCATGGCCAGGTTGGACAGGAACGGGGCGTTGGGCTGCTTCAGTTCGATCACGACTGTCCGGGCGTCCTGCGCCCGCACGTCCTTCACGATGTCGCTCATCGACATGGACTTCCAGTACTTGAACGCCCCTTCCACTTTGTGGGCGGGGTGGCCCTCGTCGTACTGCCGCTTCAGCGAGAAGACCACGGCGTCGGCATCACAGGGGGTCCCGTCGTGGAACTTCACCCCGTCCCGGAGGTGAAACGTCCAGGTCAGGCCGTCCGGCGACGCCTCCCAGGACGCCGCCAGCCCCGGCTCCAGGTCCGTCGTCTCCTGCTGGTACTGGACGAGCGTGTCGTAGAGGTTGTCGCAGATCTTGAACGATTCCCCGTCGTCCTCCAGCGCCGGGTCGAGCCCCACGGAGTCCCCCCCGCGCCCGATCACCAGGACGCGCTCGTTCCCCTGCTTTCCGGCGCAGTGAACCAGCGCCACCGTGAGCACACAGCACAGGATCAGCCCATGACGCACCATCCGACCTCCACGATAATCCTTTATAGATAATCCTGTAGGGGCGACCCTCGCGGTCGCCCTGAATGGGACGATATAAAGGCATAACATAGAACTTCGTCCGCGAAATTGCAAGGAAAATAAAAGAAGAATATTCTCCAAGCCCAATAACGACGCGGGTTTGGCGGGACCCTCTCGATTTTTATTTGTTTTGGGCGAAGGAGTGCCCTACATTCTTCATGGACGCCATCGGATGGCGTCCGACGAGCCGACAGGCGCTCTTGGAGTCCGTACGGACTCTTAGGATTGGGGAGAGGAGACTTATATTATGGAAGCCGTTGCCGTCAGCGGACCGGTCGTCATGCAGGCGGAGGCCGCCGGGATCAACCCCGGCCGAGTAGAGGTCGTCGCGCAAGGCTCCTTCGCCGGGGAGAAAGGCGTCTCGCTCAAGGCGGGCCTGGCCACCCACGTGGGGTCGCCCGAGGCCGAACCGGACCTGGTTTTCAGGGTGCGGGCCTCCAGGGCCGGGCGCTACGTCATCCGCACACACGCGGCCACGGACGCCAGGGGCAGGGAGACGATGCGCCAGGCCAAGAGCAAGCATGACTCGCTGCACCTGATGATCGCCGTTGGGGATGGCCGCCCTACCCAGCGCGTGGTTTTCGTGCCGTGGAGCCCTTCGGAGAGCTGCCGGCAGACGACGGGCAAGTTCGATCTCAACGGACAGGAACAGGAGATTCGGGTCTGGCTGCCGGAGGGGGTGCGCCTGGATACCCTCGAAGTCAGTCCGTATACTCCTCCAGAGGTCCCGAAGGCCGCGGACGACTACCGGCCAACGGTCGTTCCGCCCGCGTCCCGGCCGCGCATCTGGGTGAATGCGCAGTCGTTACCGATGGTTCGGGAGAACCTCACGAAAGGCGAAAATGCGCCGCTCTGGGCCCAGGTCCGGGAACTGGCCGCCGAGCCGTTCGAGGTCCAGATCGAACCGGGTACGGAGATCAGCTACAATCCCGAGATCGAAAAAGCGGCCGTGACCAAAGCCTTCGTCTATCTGATGAGTGGCGAAAGGATGCGTGGCCAGGAAGCGGTGGCGCTGATTCGCGACTACCTGGCCGCGGTCGAATTCGGGAACCTGCTCGACATCACCCGGGAAATCGGCCGGGCCATCACCTCGGCCGCGCAGGTCTACGACTGGTGCTACGATCTGATGTCGCCCGGCGACCGGGAGGGCATCCGTCACCATCTCATGCGCCTCGCCGATGACATGGAGATCGGCTGGCCGCCGTTCAAGCAGACGATCGTCAACGGTCACGGCAACGAGGCCCAGGTCAACCGGGACCTGCTCTGCATGGCCATCGCCCTCTACGACGAGGACCCGACGCCGTATCGCTATTGCGCCTATCGGATCCTGGAAGAGCTGGCGCCGATGCGTCAGTTCGAATACCAGTCCCCGCGCCACAACCAGGGCGTCAGTTACGGCCCGTACCGGTTCGCCTGGGACATGCACGCCGCCTGGCTCTTCTACCGCATGGCCGGCCAGCGCGTCTTCGACGAGAACATCGCGGGCGTCTATAAATACTGGCTCTACATGCGCCTGCCGAACGAGGAGATGCTCCGGGACGGCGACGGATTTTCGGACGGCAGGCGGGCGAATCTCGGCGCGACCCCCTTGCTTTGCTACGCCTACAGCCACGACCCGGTCATCAAGCGCGACTTCGAACGCCAGGGCGGCCTGTCCCGCGACCCGATCCTGGCGCTGCTGCTGAACGACCCGCACCTCAAAGCGGCGGAAGACTTCAACGCCCTGCCGCTCACCCTCGATTTTGGCCCGGTCCTCGGCGGCATGGTCGCCCGGACCGGCTGGGACATGGGTCCGAACGCCTCCGACGTGGTGGTCGAAATGAAGGGCGGGGGATATCACTTTGGCAATCATCAGCACGCGGACGCGGGCAGTTTCCAGATCTATTATCGTGGGTTGCAGGCGGCTGACCTGGGGCAGTATCACTTCTATGGAACGCCCTACGACTCCAGCTTCTGCAAGCGCTCGATCTCGCACAGCATGATGCTGGCGGTCGATCCCGACGAGACTTTCCCCCGCAAAGCTGCCAACGACGGTGGCGCCCGTTTCGTTCAATCCTGCCCCACCACGCCGGAACAGGCGCGTACGGACCCGACCTTCGCCAACGGTACCGTCGTATCCGCCGACTTCGGCCCGTCCCGACAGCGGCCCTTCTACAGCTTCTTCTCGGTCGATCTGACATCGGCCTACAGCAAGAAGATCAAGGACTACGTCCGGACCTTCTGCTTCCTCAACCTGGACAGCGCCCGGACGCCGGCGGCGCTGATCATCCTCGACCACATGACCACCGCCAGACCGGAGTTCAGGAAATACTGGCAGGTCAACACCCTCACCCCTCCGGAGACCACGGCCGACGGCGTCATCCTCAGAAACAGCGACCTGGGGGAGGCCGGCAGGGTCCATCTCCGGATGCTGCGGCCGAAGGCGGATGCGCGGAACCTGCAGATCCTGAGCGGCCAGGACGCCAACAGCGCCTTCGGGCAGGTCTTCACCCCCCCAAGCCCGGACCGGCCGGAAGCGAACGGCCATCGGGTGATGTTCTCCCCCGCCCAGGCGCAGGCCCACGATGTGTTTCTGACGGTCATGGTGATGTCTGACGAGCAGGCCCCGGAGCTGCCGGTGGATCTGGTGGAACTCCCCGAGGTCTTCGTCCTCTCCCTGGCCGACCGTGCCGTGGTCCTGAGCAGGACGGGGGAGCTGCTCAGGCAGACCCTTCAGGTAGACATCCGGTCCGATAAATCGTGCCAGCTCCTGTTGACCGGCCTGGCGCCGGGCGCGTGGGGCATCCGCAGCCAGGACGGGAAGGTTCAGTTCAACGCCCGCGTGGAGGCCGGCCGGAACACGGCCTTCTTCGTGGTCCCCGGCGGGGGATACACGGTTCAGCCCGAGGCCATCCCCGGCGCGCCCGAGTTCCGGGCGGCATCGGACTTCATGCCGGCCCTCTGAGAGGGCCATGATTCCCAATCGGAGGAGATTTGCCGTGAACACTTCAGGAATCGCCAGACTGCGGAGGGTCGTGGCGGCGGCGATGGCAGCGGTCTGTCTCTCGCTGACGCCGACCCCGTGCGGAGCGGCTGACGGCCAGGGGGAGGTTTCCGGCAGGCGTCCGGACGGGCCGGTCTTTCCGTCCCCGGCGGGGATGGATGCGGTCGAGGAGCTGCGGAATCGGGTCGCGCCGGTCCTGAAGCTGTCCGAGACGGAGATGGTCGCGCTGATCCCGGACCGGTCGGGGATCTATTTCGTCGGGTTCCCCAACTGCTCGGGCGGGACGCAGGAGGGACAGATCTCCTGGACGATCGAGCGTCCTGATGAGGTCTTCTGCAAGTTCTGCGGGATGCGCTTTCCGAACGAGAAGTTCCCGGAGAACCGGGTCCTGCGGGTCCAGAACCCCCTGGGGGCCGTCCAGGAGTATCCCTGCTACGAGGCCCCTGTGCCGCTGTCCAGAGGCCGTCCGGCTTCCGTGCCCCAGACGGAGGCCGGGGAAGGGTATCGCTATTTCTTCCGGGAAAAGGGGTGGTACCTGGCCCGCGCCTATTTCGAGGAGGCCGCCCGCAACCTGGCCGTGCTCTACCGGCTGACCGGGGACCGGGTCTATGCGCGTCGCGCTGCGTTGATCCTCAACCGGTTCGCGGAGGTCTATCCCGGGTACTGCGTTCACCGAATAAACCCTCGTGGATGCCGCCTGCTTTAGCTGGCGGAGGAAATGAGTCTCTTTTGACCTTGATTTTCGTGGTCATACAGAGTATATCAATCTATATGAAACTGACCCTTCAAATACAGCTTCTCCCTGACCGGGAACAGGATGCCAAGCTACAGGCGACGGTGAAACGGTTCAACGAGGCCGCTTGCTGGCTGGCGAAGAAAGCCTTTGAACTCAGGCTTGCGAACAAGGTTGCGCTCCAGAAACTTTTCTATGCTGAGTTGCGCGTCTTGTTCGGCCTGTCTGCGCAGATGGCCGTCCGTTGCATCGCTCAGGTGGTCGAGGCTTATAAGCGGGACAAGTCGAAATGCCCGACCTTCCGCCCCTTTGCGGCGATGCCCTATGACCAGCGCATTATGAGCTTCAAGGGTCTGGATCGGGTCAGCCTCTTGACGCTTGAAGGTCGCGTGATCGTTCCCTTTGTCATGGGGAAATATCAGAGAGAACGATTTACTCCCGCCGTCGGGCAATCCGATCTGGTCAGGCGCAAAGACGGTAAGTGGTTCCTCCTGGTGGTGGTGGATGTCCCCGATGGAACACCCATCCCCACGACGGATTTCATCGGCGTGGACCTCGGCATTAAGAGCATCGCCACGCTGTCTACCGGGAAGGATTTTGGCGGCGCTGCGCTGTCGGCCTACAGACTGAAGCGGCATAGGGTCCGAAAGTCCCTTCAGTCGAAGGCCCACAGGGGAAAGCCTTCTGCGCGCAAAAATGCAAGACGGGTTCTCCGTCGCACTGGAAGTAAAGAGCGACGTTTTCAGAAGTGGATCAACCACAACATCAGCAAACAAATCGTAGAGACAGCCAAAGGCACCGGGAGGGGGATTGCCCTGGAAGACCTCAAGGGAATCCGAACCCGGACAACGGTTAGGAAGTCTCAGCGCGGGTTGCACAACTCCTGGGCCTTTTCTCAACTCCGGCTCTTCGTGGAGTACAAGGCCCTCCGCGCTGGCGTCCCGGTTGTCGCCGTCGATCCTCGCTACACTTCCCAAACCTGCTCCTCCTGTCGGCATCTTGGACAGCGCCGGGGCAAAGTCTTCTCGTGTTCAAACTGTGGGGCTGTTCTGGACGCCGATCTCAACGGCGCTCTCAACATCGCTGCGGTCGGGGCGGTTGTAAGCTCGCCCGAAAACTCGATCCCCTATGCGGCTACCGTCGCGGCGGCGGATTAGAGTAAAGCTGACGCCCTCAGGCGTCAGTGGCTTACGCACGGGTACGAGGTGAGCGCTGTGAAGGAGGAGGGGGGCCGGCAGGTTCTGATCCTGGCGGATGACCCTGGATTCGAGATGGACGGCGGGGGGCGCAGCCGGCAGTGTTTCTTCCCGGGCCGGACCTGGACCGGAGAGAACCGATTTGAGGTGGCCAGCGTCGCCACCCGGCAGTTCCCAGGCCCCAATGCCCAGGCCAGACCGGACCGGTGAAGGCCGGGCCATCTCGACATAGAACTTGCAGACCCTCAAAATGGAGACACGACGCTATGTCTGGTGAAGCCACGAACCCAAAAGACTGGTCGGACTGGGAGAAATATCGGGATCAGGTGGTCCACCCGGCCGCCACGATCAAGCCCAGGGATCTTGAACGGGCCAGGGACAACCTTCAGCGACACGCCTGGGCGCAGCGCTTTGCGGACCGTCTTCGGGAATCCGCGGATGGCATCGTGAAGCAGGTGTCCCCGGCGTACCTCGAACGCATGATCGAGCCGACCACGCCCGGATGCGTCGGCCCCTGTCCCGCCTGCCGCGCCAGAGGATTGCCGTGGCATCCCAACGGACAGTGGACCTGGTCTCCGTCGGACCCGGACCGTCTCCGCTGTAGCGTATGTGACACGGTCTTCCCCAACGCCGAGTTCCCCGAGGACATCGCCATCACGTGTACCTGGGGGAATGGGCAGACGTTCACCTTTGTGGGGGGAGAGACGTTCCGGTGTTTTGCCTACCACGACGCCAGGCCGAGCCTCTCCGGCATCACCAGGGCCCGGAAGGTCAGCCACGTGACGGGGCAGTTGCAGAACCTGGCGGTCGCCCACGTCCTCACCGAAGACGCGCGCTACGCCCGCGCAGCGAAGGCGATCCTGCTCCGCTTCGCGGATGTGTTCCCGGAATACCTCGTGCGCGCGGGCTATGGCTATGGGGAGTACGCGGGCATGGACCCGCACGTGGCGGCGGAGCGCATCCTGGACCTGCCCGAAGACGAGCTGGTGTACCCGCCCAACAGGCCCGACCGGAAGGTCTTCGCCGGGTACTGGGCGGCCAGCAGGATCGGCACGTCGGGCATGGACGGCGGGTGGGTGGTTCAGGTCGCGGACGCCTACAGCCTGACCTGCACGGCGCAGGAGAAGGGGACGCCCGTCTACGACCGGGACGAACGAATCCGGATCGAGCGGGACGTGCTGCTCGAGAGCACGTATCTGGCCGCCTGCGATCCGGCGATCAACAACAAGTCCGTCGGCAACCGCGCCGGCGCCGCTGTAGCGGGCATGTGCGTCGGCCATCCGGGCCTCGTCCACTTCGGTCTGGAGGGCTTTGTGCGGGCTGTGGACGGGTGGTTTCTGCCCGATGGCGGCACCTCGGAGTCGCCGGCCTATGCGATGATGACCATGGGCGGCATCCGGCCCTTCCCCCTGGCGTTCCGGGACTACGCCGACCCGCCGGGCTATGCGAGCCCGGATCGGCTCGATGGCTTCGACGCCTGTCGGGACACGCTCTACGGAAATTGCTGGCAGGCGCTGGTCTGGACGCTTCAGGGCGACCTTCATTTCATCCCCTCCGCCGACTCCTACCGGTCCACGACCATCGGCCTGCCCTTCGCCGACCTGCTCGCACTCGCCTACCCCACCGACACCCACGTGGCGCTGCTCAAGGAGCTGATCGCCAAAGACGAGTCCGACGGCGCCCACCCGAACGCCGTGTTCTATCGGGACCCCGATCTGGCATCGCGCCCCACACCGCCCTTCGCGTTGCCGGATGGGGTCTTCCCCTACCTGTCCCAGGGCTATCTGCACACCGGGGAGGACGGGCGGGAGGGCCTGGTGGCCCTCAATGCGGCGGACCACGGCGTACACCACCATCTGGATGGCCTGAATCTTTACTACTGGAAAGAAGGGCACGAACTGCTGTCCGACCTCGGCTACCTCTGGGATCATCCGGACAAGTACCAGACGGCGCGAACGTGCGCCCACAACCTCGTGATGATCGATGGAAAGGACCAGACCGGGCGCGGGCGTCGTGGGACCTTCCACCTGTTCTCGGTCACCCCGACCGTGAAGGCGATGGAAGCGTCTTCGGACGGATACGGTCCGGATTCGGTCTACCGGCGAACCTGCCTGCAGATCGACCGGGGCCCGGCCGGCTCGTATCTCCTCGACATCTTCCGCGCCTCCGGAGGACAGAGGGCCGACTACCTCTTCCACGGCCCCCACGCCAACTACCGCGTCAGGGGGCTCGATCTCAGCGCCGGGACCCCGGAGTCGGTCGCCCTCGGAGAACAGGGTCCTGTTCTGACAGACGTTCTCCAGGGGCGCGGACAGAACCCGTGGAGCGTCGTCTGGACGTTCGAGGACGGCTACACCTTCGAGGCCTTCGCTCCGGGCTGTGCGGACGAGTCCGTCTTCGTGGGGAACGGGTGGGGCCAGCGAGACCACCGCAACACCGATGTGGGCGCCACCCTGCCCTATGTCGTCCGCCGCCTGGAGGGCGCTGGAAGGAATGACCTGTTCGCAGCCGCGTTTGTGGGGAGCCGGGGGCCCCAGACGCTGCTCAAGGCCATCCGCGTCCTCCCCCTCCCTGCCGGTGCGCCCGATGACGCCGTCGCGATTGCGGTCCAGACGGCTCACGGCGTCGACATCGTCATCAGCATGCTGGACCCCGCCGCGATCACCGTGCCGACGGATGTCGGAGATGTATCTACTGACGGTCGACTGGCCGCTCTTCTGGCCGAAGATGGACATCCGTCCTCGGCGTGCCTCATCGGCGGCACGCGCCTGTCAGCGCCTGGTCTGGGCCTGACCGCACCGAAGGCGGTCTTGAGGGGCCGTATTCTGTCCAGCGGATCTGCCGGCGGCCATTCCTATTTCGACATCGATGGCGAGTTGCCAGAGATCCAGGGGCTGCGGGGTCAAACGCTCTTTGCGATCGATGACGATGCCAGACACGGCTACCTCATCCGCGAGGTCGAGCCTGCGGGGGGCGGGCGCCGGGTGTTCACCAAGTGTGACCATCGAGGCTTCGAGGCCCGTCCCGCAAAAACCTGGGAGCTCCCCGTGACCGTTTTCAGGTGAGGAGAAGGATTTCGGACCCTATTGCAGAATGAGATCGTCGGGGAGGCAATGTCTGTTTCGTGATAGAAAGGAGCGATCGCATGTTTTCAGGCAGAGGCCACAGAAGGAGGGCGGTTCATGGACATTGAGGCCGGGCTTCGAAGGCCCAAGATCGACGTGCACGCGCACGTTTCGGGCACCGAGATCTCCTGCGACGCACTGATGGCCAGCGGGGACCCGGTGGGGGTGAGGGAGTTCTGGTGCTCCCGGCCCATCACCGGAGGACGGATCGCCCCGCATGAGGAGGTGCGCCGACAGAATGACGACATCCTCCGGGCCATGGTGCTGCGGCCGGACCGCATCCAGGGGATGTGCTTCGTCATCCCGGGGCATTACCGGGAGGCCCTGGCCGAGGTGGAGCGCTGCCTGGACGCGGGGATGGTCGGCGTCAAGCTCTACAACCAGTACAAGATCAGCGACCCGGCCGTCGGACCCGTGCTCGCGCTTGCCGCGGAGCGGCGGGTTCCCCTGCTGGAGCACGCGGGCTACCTGACCGGGCCGGAACACCTGTCCCAGCAGCCCCTCATCTCGCACGGGGCGGATTTCGCCGAGGCCAGCGAGCGGCACCCGGAGACGATGCTCATCCACGCCCACATCAGCGGGGGCGGGGACTGGGAATGGACTGTGCGGGCCATGCGGAATGCCTCCCCCAACGTGTTCATCGACGTGAGCGGGAGCAATCTCGACGACGGGCAGGTGGAGTTCGCGGTGGCGGAACTGGGCGCCAGCCGCGTCCTGTTCGGGTCCGACGGGACCATGGCGGGCAGCGTGGGAAAGGTGCTGGACGCTGCCCTGACGGATGAGGAGAAGGAGATGATCTTCTGGGGGAACGCCGAACGGATTCTGGCCGCCCAGGGGAGGAAGCCGCTGCATCCAAGGTCGCCAACAGAAAGGGCCATATCGTGATCATCGACGTGAACGCATGGCTGGGGAGCTGGCCCTTTCGCTCCCTCAGAGACAACACTCCGGAGGCCCTGGTGGCCCGGATGGACCGATCCGGCATCGACGTGGCGGCCGTCTCTCCGATCGAGGCGGTCTTTCATCGCAATGTTCAGCCGGCCAACGAGCGGCTGGCGGAGGCGGTGTCCCCTCACCGGGGACGTCTGATTCCGCTGGCGACGCTCAACCCCACGTACACCCGGTGGGAGGACGACCTGAAGGCGTGCCACGAGAAGCTGGGGATGAAAGGGGTGCGTCTGTTTCCGGCGTACCAGGGGTTCGACGTGAACGGTCCCCTGGCCCGTCGGGTCGCCGAGGCCTGCCGGGAACGGGGGCTTCCGGTCTTCATCCCCCACCGGATGGAGGACCCCCGCGAGCGCCACTGGATGGACCCGGGGAAGGTGGTCGATGCGGGGGGGATCGCCAGCCTGATCGCTGCGACACCGGGGCTGACGGTGGTCGTGCCCAACCTGCGCGGCGTCGCCGGGAGCCCGCTGTGGAAGCGGCCGGAGGTCCGGGACCAGCGCTGGTACACCGACCTTTCGCTCGGCGAAGTGCACCGGGATCTGGAGACGTTCGTGGCGCAGGGGGGGGCCTCTCACCTGCTGTTCGGGACGCACCTGCCCCTTTCCTATGCCGGCCCCGCGCTCGTGAAGCGGGCCCTTCTTCCGGTTGACGCTGAAACGCTGGAGGACATCAGTCACCGGCACGCGGCGAGGATTCTGGGCCTTTGAGCCGGGGCCGCGCTGGCCGATAAACTCGACAAAATAAGGAGACCGGGCGATGGTCCATAAGGCTCAGACCTTACTCGACTTCGTGCGCGTGCCGGCCACGGGCGATCCGCTGCAAGCGGTCGTGACCGTCAACCACGAGGCCCATGCCCGGGACGTGGCGTGCGAGGTTCTGGTCGTAGGTGGCGGGTTGGGCGGTGTTGCAGCGGGGTGGGCGGCAGCGCGCCTCGGGCGCAGGGTCTGCCTGCTGGAGGAGACCGACTGGCTCGGCGGACAAATCACGTCGCAAGGGGTCTCGGCCCTGGACGAACACGAGCACATCGAGGTGTTCGGGGGCACAGGGACCTATTCCCATTTGCGCGAAACGATTCGCGACCCCTACCGCCATCTGGTTGCCAAATCGAAGCTGAAGGAGCCCCTGAACCCAGGCGCCTGCTGGGTCACCCGCCTTGCCTTCGAACCCATTGCCGCAGTCCGGACGCTGGAGACGCTCCTGGCGCCCGAGGTCGAGGCCGGGCATCTCAAGATCTTTCTCCGCACCAAGACCGCCGCGGTGGAGGTGGACGGCGACCGGGTGGTGTCGTTGAAGGCCGTGAACCTTGACGACGGTAGCGCGATCCGTTTCCGGTTCCAGTACGTCCTGGACGCCACCGAGCTTGGCGACCTGCTGCCTCTGACCGGGGCCGAATATGGGGTGGGCGCCGAGTCCATCCAGGAGACCGGTGAGCCCCACGCCCAACCCGAAAAACCCAGGCCCCACTGCGTCCAGAGCTGCACCTACACCTTTGCCCTGGAACGTCGGCCGGTGGGCGAGGACAACCGCATCCCGAAGCCCCAGAAGTACGAACATTACCGGGACACCCAGCCTTACAGCCTGCGCATTCACGTCCATGGGGGCGAAATCTACGGCGAGCAGAGCGGCTGGCTGCAGTACCAGGTATTCCAGGACATGCCAGGCGCCAAGGGGCCGCTCTGGACGTACCGACGGCTGATCGCGTCTGACCAGTTCCCTGATCATCACAAACATGACATCACGATGTTCAACTGGCCGGGCACCGATTATCGCGACCAGCCCCTGGTGGATCAGACTCCGGAAAACCTCGCCCGCGCGCTCCAGGACGCGAAAAGGGTCAGTCTTGGCTTCGCCTACTGGCTGCAGACCGACGCCCCCAACCCCGGCGGCCAGGCCGGATTTCCGCAACTGAGGCTCCGGTGCGATGTGATGGGCAGCGCGGACGGGCTGTCCAAGCACCCGTACATTCGAGAATGCCGCCGGATCAAGGCGCTCAAGACTATCGTCGAACAGGAAGTCGCTGTGGCCTATCAGTCCGGTCCCCGCGCCGCCCATTTCGATGACTCGGTCGGCGTGGGCTGGTACCCGATCGACATTCACCAGGCCGGCGAGGGGGATGTGGGGGTCAGCACTCGCACCCGACCGTTTCAGATCCCCCTTGGCGCCCTGATCCCTTCACGCGTCGAAAATTTGATCGCAGCCAACAAAAACATCGGCACCACGCATATCACCAATGGCTGTTATCGCCTTCATCCGGTCGAGTGGAACATCGGCGAAGCGGCGGGGATGCTCGCTGCGACCGCCCTGGAATCCGGCCGGCTTCCGAAGGCCATCCGTGGGGAGCAGGCCCTCCTCCGTTCTTTCCAGCACAAACTCGTCGCGGAGGGCGTCCCGCTCTGCTGGCTGACCGACGTTCCGGTGTCGAGCCGCGATTTCGCCGCGGTCCAGAGGCTGGTCATGGCCGGCGGATATGGCGGCCATGAAGAGAGCCTCGCGTTTCATCCGGGCGCCGCGATCACGCCTCAGGATCGGGCGCTCTGGATCGAACGGGCTGCGGGGCCGGGTCACGCTGACCCGTGCGGGTCCGGGCGGGTCAGTCGGGCGGCGTTCGCGGCTGCGATGGCGGAAACAGGTCTGACTTGATGTTCAACTCCTGGCGGGCGCGATCCGAAAAGTCACGGATGACGATCGTCGCTCCGCCTGAGATGCGGTGTCCAGGTATTCATCGATGTCCGGATATCCCCACGCCGCCAGCTTTAGAGCGTGTTATGCACTTGAGAGTAAAGGAGCTGCCTTGACCAGCATGAGGATGGCGAACACCACAAAATAGAGACCGGCAACCGTTTCTGGCAATCGTTCATAGTCCTTGGCCAGACGCCGGAACCGAGCCGCCCAGGCAAAG
>SICM01000052.1 GCA_009694805.1 Candidatus Latescibacterota bacterium | reverse complement strand
TCCTTTGCCTGGGCGGCTCGGTTCCGGCGTCTGGCCAAGGACTATGAACGATTGCCAGAAACGGTTGCCGGTCTCTATTTTGTGGTGTTCGCCATCCTCATGCTGGTCAAGGCAGCTCCTTTACTCTCAAGTGCATAACACGCTCTAGGGTTTGGGCGACATCGGGCGGAGAAACTGCTTGACAGGAGAGGGGGAGGCGACGTATCCTTCATAACATAATACAGGGTGGCCTGGGAATCCCTACCCCTCCCGCATTGCGACCTTTCTTGCTTGTCCAAGAAAGGTCGCACCCAAGAAGGACACTCGCTCAGACGCCGCGAGGGGCTTTGGCGCGCCGTACTTCGTCCAGTGGCGTAATCTAGGTCCAGTGGAAGGACGAGCCCCATCCGCCGCCCACCCGCGCCGCTTCGCGTCGCTCGTACCCCATCGTGCCTGAACGGACCTCCTGCTTGAAAGCCGGGACGTCGCGCCTGCTTTGGGTCTATGCGACGCGCCGCTTGTCTCCCTTCTGTGCTTGGTTTTGTGGAGAACAACTTGAAAAATCTTATTCTATTATCATGGCTGGTGGCTGCGCTGACATTCTCGTGTGGTGGGGGACAGAAAGAGCGGGGGACAGGGTTCAGGGTCGTCATGGTTCTGGACGTGGGGGGGGTCGGGGACAAGGGGTTCAATGACGCGGGGTGGGCAGGGGTTCAGCGGGCGGTGAAGGAACTGGGGGTGAAGGCCGATCTCATCCAGTCGCACGAACAGGCGGACTTTGTCCAGAACCTGAGCCTGGCGGCTCAGAACGCGGACGTGGTCGTGGGGATGGGGTTTCTGATGGCCGATGCCGTGAGGCAGGCAGCGCCCCTTCATCCCGGGACGAAGTTCGTGTTTGTGGACGGCGCCGTGGAGGCCCCGAACGTGGCGAGTTATGATTTCAAGGCGCAGGAGGGGGCCTTTCTGGCCGGTATTCTGGCGGCGGCGGCGTCGAGGGCGGGGACGGTGGGGGCCGTACTCGGCATGGAGATCCCTCCGGTGAAGGCCTACGAGGCGGGGTTCAGGGCCGGGATTTTGACGTTTAACAAGTGCACGGGGAAGGGGGTCCGGTACGTCGCTGTCACGGCCGGGGGCTTCGACAATCCCGTGAAGGGGAAGTCGCTGGCGCAGGCGCTGATGGGGAGAGGGGCGGATGTCCTGATTCAGATCGCCGGGAACACGGGCGTGGGCGTGATCGAGGCGGTGAAGGAGGCCCCGGAAGGGATCTACGCCGTGGGGGTGGATATCGATCAGGACGATCTTGCGCCGGGCCGGGTGCTGGTGAGTGTGTTGAAACGGATCGACAACGCGGTATTCAACGCGATCCGGGCCGCGAAGGAGGGGAGGTTCGAGGCGGGACACCGGTGGATCGGCATCGCGGAAGGGGCATCGGGACTGACGGAGATGCGGCACACCCGTCAGGTCCTCCCATCGGAGGCGCTGGAGAGGGTGCGAAAGGCGGAGGTCCTGATCCGGGAAGGCCGTCTGACTGTGCCGGCGCGCGTGGAGGACCTGGAGACATTCGTACCGCCGGAGTTATAACCATGAACTATAGAGAGTACAGAGAACGGAGGGAATTGGGGAATCGGGGAATTGGGGAATCGGAGAAGCTTTTTTTCACCGTTTCACCGTTTCACCGCCTCCTTTTTCCTATGGGCTATGCTGGTCGTCGTTGCAGCGGAGGGGGCCGGGGCCGGGCAGAATGTCTGGACGGGCATAGGGCCGTACGGGGGGAGGGCCTACGCCCTGGCCGTCGATTCGCAGTCTCCGGCCACGATCTACGTCGGGACGGAAGGGGGAGGGGTTTACAAGAGCGCGGATGGAGGGGCCACCTGGCGGGCGGCGAACGCGGGTCTGGCCGGGCTGACGGTCAATGCGCTCGTCTCCGGGGCCTCCTCGGTGTACATCGGGACGGGCAAGGGGGTTTACAGGAGCGTGGACGGAGGGGCGACCTGGCGGGTGACCAGCGTGGGTCTGGTCGGGGAGGTGTATTCCATGGTTGCCGATCCGAAAACGCCCTCGACGCTCTACGCGGGGACCGACCGAGGGGTCTACAAGAGCGTGGACGGAGGGGGGGCCTGGACGCTTTCCGGGACGGAGCTGAGCAGTCGAGCGATGCTTGCCCTGGCCATCGATCCCCTCACGCCTTCGACGGTCTATGCGGGCACGAACTTCGGGGTCTTTAAGAGCACGGACGGGGGGGCCACGTGGCGGGTGCTCGGCTCCGGGACTTTCAGGGAACGGGTGGTGTTCGGGGTCGTCGTGGCCCCCCGGACGCCCTCCACAGTCTATGTGGCGATGGACATCGGGGTCTACAAGAGCACGGATGGCGGGTCCAGTTGGGGGTCGGCCAACTCCGGGCTGCCCAGGAACGGGGTCATCTTCAGCCTGGCCATATCCCCCCAGAACACCTCGACACTCTACGCGGGCACAAACGGGTCGGGGGTCTACAAGAGCACGGACGGCGGGTCGACCTGGACGGCGGCCAACACGGGCCAAGCGGACGCCGTGGTCTTTGCCCTTGCGCCGGACCCTCAGTCGCCCGCCACGATTTACGCCGGAGAGTCCAGCAGGGGGGTGCTGAAGAGCGGGGACAGCGGGGCGTCGTGGGCGGTCTCCAACGCCGGACTCTCGGCGATGGTCGTGTTCGAGGTCGTCCCGGACACGACCCAGGCGGGGGTACTCTACGCCGGGACGAACGTGGGGTTTTTCAAAAGCAAGGACGCGGGGAAGACGTGGACGGGCGGTCTGACTGAACTGGTCATCTATGCCATCGTCATAGATCCCAACAATACGCGTCTCGTCTACATCGGGGGGGACCGGGGAATCTTCAGGAGCGACAACGCCGGGGAGTTCGGGACTTTTTTGGCGCAACAGGTCAACCTGCCGGTCTACGACCTGACGGCGGACCCTCAGACGGAGAGGACGTTCTACGCCGCGAGCGACGGGGGGGTGATCCTCAAGACGCTGACCAGCGGGGATATCTGGGTATCGTCCAGTTCCGGCCTCCCGTCCAGCGCGAACATTCATGCCGTCGTAGTCCCCCGGACGGAGGCGTTGGCCTACGCCGGGACGACGGCAGGGGTGTTCAAGACGACCAACGCGGGGTCCTCCTGGAGTCCGTCCAGCAGCGGGCTGGCCTCTCCGGACGTCCTGAGCCTGGCCGTGGCCCCCCGGACCCCCTCGACGGTCTACGCGGGCACGTCGGGCGGAGGCGTGTTCAAGAGCGTGAACGGGGGGGCGGCCTGGGGCGCCACCGGCCTGAAGGATGTCGGGGTCCGTGGCGTGCTCGTGGCCCCCCGGACCCCCTCGACGGTCTACGCGGGCACATCGGGCGGAGGCGTGTTCAAGAGCGTGAACGGGGGAGCGGCCTGGGGCGCCCAGAACGCGGGTCTGGCCGACCTGACGGTCAACGCCCTGGCGTTTGAAGGGGGCGCGCTGTACGCGGGCACGTCGGGCAACGGCATCTTTGTCATGACGGTTACGTCTCCGGCGGGCGGGACCTCCACGGATTTCGACGGGGATGGCACGGTGACGTTCGACGACTTCTTCCTGTTTGCGGGGGCGTTCGGGACGAAAAAGGGGGCAGGGGGGTACGAAGCCCGGTTCGACCTGGATCAGAACAGCGAAGTGGACTTCGGAGATTTTTTTCTGTTTGCGGAGCAGTTCGGGGAGAAGAAATGAGCTCACCGCAAAGACCTCAGAATCTTTCCGAGCCTCTCCTCCTGCGCCAAGAAGGCGCCGAGATAGCGCATAAGGACGACTCCCAATGTCACTCCAGAGCAGATTCTAAGCTTATTTTTATTAGGGAGTTGTATTTTTTTCTTGACATCTTTCCGGCCATTCTTTATTATACTTCCTCTGAAAGCGAGAAAAAGTCAAGCATCCTGTTCGGGAAGCAGTTCGGTTTTAGGAAGGATCTGGCAGTGGCTCTTTACTTCTTTTATTGCGGTGAGATGTCGGGCAGAGGAAGATGTGAGGGTCTTTTTACATCCTGAATGCATCCTTCGGGGGCTTTGGGGATATTTTTTTGCAATGCTTTATTGTTTGAAGATTGAGAAAGGAGGTGAAGGCTGGGATACGATTCCGAGTGATTTGCATCGCGTTCGTCGTTCAACATCTTCCCATTCCCAAGTAAGGAGGAATTAAGGTTGAGGTCTTTAAGGAAAGGGTTGATTTTCACTGCGGGACTCGTCGCCCTGTGCGTCGCTTCCGAGGCATCGGCAGCCGGCAAATGGGCTGTGGGCGGGTTCGTGGATTACAATTCCCCTCAGCGTGGGATGAAAGACCGCTTCGGCGGCGTCAGCAAGTTCAGCGGGGGGGTCAGCTACGTCAATAGTGACCTTTTTACGGTGTCTCTGGAGTACAACCGGGCCAACCTCAAGGACGGGAAGTTGGAGACATTGCCGTTCAAGTGGGCGGTAGATAACAAGTTTTATACCAGCCCGAATGGCAGTTCCACCATGAAGTTGAACACCTTCTCGGTCAATGCCATGGTCTTTCCCGGCCAGGAGAACCGGTCGCACGGGTTCAAGCCCAAGGACTACCGTTGGTATATGCTGGTTGGGGGCGGATACTGCGACTACAAGGCCGTGAACAAGGACTTCATCTACCCCGGCCAGACGGGGGGCACCACCAAGACGCTGGACCTCACGAGGCTGCTGGAGCCCCAGGTTGACAAGCGGGTGGCTCTGGCTGCGAGCCTGGGCGCTGGCGTGGAGGCGTTCATCTCCGATAGCTGGGCGCTCGATGTTCGTGCGCGCTACAACATCATTGTGGGCGAGATCCGTCCGATGCTCCTGTGGAACCTGGAGCGCATCTTCCCCATTCAGTTCGTGGATGTCGGGGTGGGGATGAAGTTCTATTTCTGGAGGTAAAACTGGTCCTGAGTCGGGGCATGGAGCAGGGACAGGCGAACATCAGGGGAGTTCACAGGCATCATTCATCTTCAACCTATGCCGGGAGCATTAGGAGGAGATAAGGTTATGAAGCGCAAGCTTCTGTTAATGGGTTTTGTCGCTCTGGCGCTGGCGCTCCTTTGGTCGGGCGTGGCGACGGCGGGTACCACCGGTAAGATCAACGGCGTGGCCAAGGACGCGAAGGGCGCGCCACTGCCGGGGGCCAGCGTGGTGATCGAGGGGACCAAGCAGGGGGCGGTCACGGATGTGAACGGTTACTACGTGGTCCTCAATATCTCGCCGGGCACCTACCGGCTGACGGCCTCACTGATCGGCTACGACAAGGTGACCAAGTCATCGGTCAACATCACCGTCGACCAGACGACCACACTGGACTTCAACCTGAAGGAGACGGCGGTCCAGATGTCCGAGGTCACGGTGGTCGCGGAGCGGCCGCTGGTGGAGATGGACAAGACCACGAGCAAGTACGTGATGTCGGCCAACGAGATCGAGAAGATTGGCGTGGTCCGGAGCACGCAGGACCTGCTGCAGTTGCAGCCGGGCGTGTCTGTGGATGGGTCCAACCGCATCCGGGGCAGCTTCCAGGAAGGGGCTGGCTACGGGGTGGATGTGGCCTACGTGGTGGACGGCGTGCGGATTAACTACAACGACGGACGCGGCAAGGGCGGCTCCTTCCAGTCAGTCAACCGGGGGGCGGTGCAGGAGATCGCGGTGCTGACGGGCGTGACGCCGGCGGAGTATGGGAACGCGCAGGGCGGCGTGGTCAACATCGTGACGAAGGACGGTGAGAACAAGTACCACGGCTGGGGCGAGGGCCGTTTTCAGCCGGCGAGCCAGCAGCACTGGGGCGAGAACGTGTACGACGCGCCTTTTCACCTGGACAAAATCAAGTGGAAGGACGCCTCCTGGACGAACGAGCGGAATCCGGCGACGGGCAAGTTGATCCACCAGCGCACGGACTACACGCGGTGGACCGGCTGGCAGGGGGAGGGCAACATATCCGGACCGGTGGGGGAGAGGGCGTCGTTCGTGGTGACTCTCAAGCACGACCAGCTTGCCCCGCAGTACCCGGGGCCGACCCGGTATGGGTTCTACGATGAGATGAACCGGTGGGTGCCCTCCGGCCCTGACAACCTGACGATGTCGGGGAGCTTCACGGTGAAGCCCAGCAACAACCTGAAGTTGAAGGCGGGCGGGCTGCTGCAGTGGTGGAAGTACTACAGCGACGGCCGGGACGACATCTATGGCTCCGGCACGGGGACCATCCAGCTCCTGCCGGGCGTCGTGCGCGGTCTGGGCGACAGCGGCAGGGACCTGTTCCTGCCTGAGAATTGGTCTGCGGCGGGCCAGCAGACGGCCCGCGAGGAGTTGCAGTACGCGGTCCTGACGCACACCATCTCCCCCAAGACTTTCTACGAGGTGCGGCTGGCGCGCAGCCGGTCGCTCATCGACTCCGTCGGCACGCACGGGATGTCCACGACGCTGAACACGCAGGACAGCGAGAAGTGGTTCAACCTGGGCATGAAGAGCGCCAACCGGTCCAAGCTCTACGACCGGCAGCGCTACACCGCGAAGGTCGACATCTCCTCACAGGTCACGAAGGGGAACTTCGTCAAGGCCGGGGTCGAGTTCGTCCGGGGGAACATGTGGTACACGCAGTTCGTGGACTCCGACCCGGCCGAGCGGAGGATCTACTTCTATTCTGACAAGGGGCAACTGGGCAAGGCGGTCCACCCGACCTCCCTGAACGTTTACGCCCAGGACAAGATGGAGTTCCAGGGGATGATCGTGAACCTGGGCGTCCGGATGGATGCGTTCAGCCCGAACGTGCGCACGAACCAGCACGGGGCCTACATGGGTGCGCCGATGTTCCGGGTGTTCACCCGCGCTCAGGACTACATGTATGACGAGCAGTCCCTCTGGTCGCTGCAGGCCCCCTGGCAGTTCCTGTTCAGCCCGCGCCTGGGCATCTCGCACCCGATCACGTCCAGGGCGCAGATCCGGTTCTCCTCCGGCGTGTTCATGCAGTTTCCGGACATGTTCTATTACTATGGGAAGGACTACCGGTCGTTCGGCAAGTCGACCGACCTCGACGTGAACGCGAATGGAAGGATCGACGAGACCGAGAAGTGGAACAACATGGAGACGACCTACAGCGGCCTGAACGGGGACCCGCTGCTCAGGCCGGCCAAGTCCACGAACTTCGAAGTGGGCATGGACTGGAACTTCGTGTCCGACTACACCGCCGCGCTGACGACCTACTACAAGAGCGAGGTCGATCAGTACACGACCTACCCGAACGAGAACTGGCATGGGGTGAAGGACCGGGGCGTGATCTACGCCCGGACGCTGGACAACGGGGCCTATGCGGATACGCGCGGCGTGGAGCTGGCCCTGAAGAAGGCGTTCAGCCACAACTTCGCCTTCCAGGTCTCCTACAACATGCAGTGGACGGTGTTCGCCACGGGCAAGGTGGGGAACGTCCTGCGGGACATATTCCAGGACTCCGCCGGCGTGGCCAGCCTGGCCAAGACGGGCTACACCAAGACGTTCGCGGACGGGCAGTCGGTGTTCGTGCCTGACCTCTGGGTGGACTTCGACCCGTCCCCGAGCGGGCGGGAGATCCCCCGCAAGATGACGGATGCGGACATCGCGAAGTACGGCGCGGGTGCGCAGTCCCTCCTCAACGGCAACATCGGCTCCAGGAAGAAGTACGCGGAACTCGGCCCGGGTTTCTGGGACGGGTTCTTCCCGCTCAGCGGCCCTCTTGGCGCGAGGGGTGTCTATATCTCCACGGGCGGGTACATCGCGGGCGCTCTGGACCCCAAGCCGGGCGAGCACCGGAGCTTCGGGAGCCTGACGCTGCTGATGTCGATGCCCGACCAATTCAAGTTCGGGCCGGGGTTCATGGGCAACCTGCTGAGCAACCTGCGGGCGACGCTGATCAACAAGATCGAGACCGGCTCGCTGTTCATGTACACCCCCCCGCAGGGCGGCAGCCCGTCCTGGCGGGAGCGGATGATGGACAGCCGGACGGACCTGGCCGTCGAGAAGACGTTCCTCCCGAAGGGCCGGTTCCAGCCGACGTTCTTCGTGGATGTACGCAACCTGTTCAACCAGAAGGACCGAACCGGTCCGCCGAACTCCACGGACTACACCTACTGGGGGCTCGAGAACCCCCGTCCGGACGACACCAACTACGTGAAGTACGGCGACGTGAACGACAGGAACTTCGCCGCCTTCCCCAGGCGGTGGAACATGGGCATGCGGTTTAACTGGTAAACAAAAGACAGGGGATGGGGATTGGGGGTCGGGGGTCGGAGAAATCCTGACTCTGATCCCTGATCCCTGATCCCTACCCCTGCTCTTTTTATGGAGGTATGAGACGGTAATGAATTGTTTGAGAGCAGTTCTGAAACAAGCGGTAACTGCGCTTATGGTGGTTGTCGCCGCCGGGTTCTGGGCAGGCGAGACGCAGGCGCAGATCGACCCTGTCCCCATTTCCGGTGTCGCGAACACCCGTGCGCTCATCCAGTCCTTTTATCACCCGATGGGGTTCACGGGTCGGCGGCCGCAGTTCCTGGGGGGGGCTTACGGCCTGGGCTACCCCAGCACCGGGGGCTCGCCCGGTGCCTACGGAGGCGTCCTGTCGTCCTACCAGAGCGGCGAGAAGGCCACGTACGCTTACGGCTACAGCACCTCGATGGGGGAGGGCACCTGGATCCTGACCTCGGACGGGCAGATCTCCGTCACGGGTCCCCGCAACAGCCCCTGGATTGGGCGGTTCAACCGGGCCGTGCCCTATGACCCGAAGGGGAAGCCGGAGGAGACCTGGGGGGTCCGGAACCCGGTGGAGAAGCTCTGGAAGGGGGGCGGCAGTGCGCCGTCCCTGTCGAACTACTGGCCGGGGATCACGAAGACGGACGTCGGGAGCATCTACTCGCACACGAGCCCGCTCACGACCCCGCCCCTGTGGATCGCCAACTACAATATCAGCGGCTACATCCAGGACAAGAATGTACCCGAAGAGGTCATCATCTCGCAGTGGTCCACCACGAAGCAGGGGTTTCTGACCCAGTGCCGGGTGGCCAACTGGAGCAACCCGGACTTCAACGCCTTCATCATCACGGAGTACACGTTCACGAACCTGGGTGATTTCAACGGGGACGGCAAGGAGGACAGCCCGGGCCAGACCAAGACCCAGGACAACGTCTACTTCTCGTTCATGAACCAGGAGCTGCCCACGGGCATGGGGTCCAACTGGTACCAGTCCCCGGACTCGTGGGGGTCCATCGGGTTGACGTTCTTCAACGTGGATGACATCTATAAGTATTCGGACGCGGGGGGCTACCAGGGGGTCTTCCCGGCGGGCCTGAAGGCGTCCATCTGGCGGGATTCGGACTATGCGGGCACGTCCTGGGACGACACGGGCGACCCCTTTTACCTGGGGCAGTCGGCAGGCGGGGCGTCCACGGGCCGGATCGCGCAGACCGAGGGGCAGTTGCAGGCCGCGTCCACCTGGGCGATGCTCCCGCTGGCCTACCGGAACGCCGGGGCCTCGCACGTGTTCAACCCCAGGGATCGGGCGCTTAACTACGTGAACCCGCAGGGTGATCAGCCCTCCGCGGCCAAGTGGTGGAAGGCGCGGACGAATAGCGACTTTGACGACCCGTACTCGGAGAAGGACACCGAGAAGAAGATGTATGACGAGATGGTCGCCCCGGGGTTCAAGGGAAACCCCAACGAGGCCAACCCGGACGACCGGAGCTGCTACGTACACGCGCAGGTCTACGGCCCCTACACGCTCCAGGCGGGACAGAGCGCGAAGATCGTGATGGCCTACGCGGCTGGCCATCCGTCGCAGATAAAGGGCCAGGACATTCTGACCTGGGACCGGTCGACCGCCGCCGTCGAGACGAAACAGACGGAGATGAAGACCCTGGGCGAGCAGGCGCTGCTGGAGAACGTGCGGCTGGCGCAGTTCGCCTACGACAGTGAATATCACATCCCGGCCAGCCCAACCGAGGCATTCATCGCCAAGGACGACCTGACGGCCAGCGGGAACGGCCATCAACAGATCTCCTGGGTGGACAACTCGGACCGGGCCGTCAACCCCGACTACAACCAGGCGGACATCCTGGGCTACCAGGTCTATCGCTCCACCTGGTTTGCGATGGGGCCCTGGGATCTGCGGGACACGATCGTGAAGGGGAAGGCCGAGAGCAGCATCAAGGGGAGCTGGACTTACGCCAATGGAAGGTACACTTACGAAGACCTTCAGACCGCGGCCGGGTTCGAGTATCACTACTCGGTGCGGCCCTACGCCAGCGGGCACGCGGCCTGGAGCGCCACGTTGAGCGACGGGTCGACGAAGGCCCTGGCGGACATCCCGGTGGGCCGGGTGCGCACGAATGTGACGAGGGGCTACCAGTCGGGATGGGGTCCCGCGACGGCGCGCACGCAAGACGGGGACGGCAGCCGGCCCTTCCAGCCGATGACGACGCCGACCGACAACCTGGACCGGAAGGTGCTGGTGGTCCCCAACCCGTTCTTCGTGGACGGCCTGCACGCTTACCCGAACACCCGCAACATCCGGTTCGTGAACATCCCCCAGATGTGCAAGATCTATGTCTATTCCACCTCCGGGGACCTGGTGCGCATCCTGCAGCAGAACGAGACGACGGTGACCAATGGCATCACCGGAAAGGAACAACCCAAGACTGCGAACCAGAAGGGGGAGATCACCTGGTCGCAGAACACGTGGAACCTGTCCGGGTTCATCTCGGCGGGTCTCTACTACTTTGTGGTGGTCTCGGAGACCCCCAGCAGCATGGGGAAGACGCAGCGGGGCACCTTTGTGGTGATCAAGTAAAGGAGGATATGCTGTGAGAAGGAATTTTGTGAATATTGTCCTCGCCCTCGCCTTCGGCCTGCTGCTCGTCTCCTCACCTTCAGGGGCAGTGGAACAGACGGGGTCGACAGCAATCAAAGGGGTCAAGAAGGTCAACGCGTCAGGGATGCAGTTCCTGAAGATCGGTACGAGCGCCCGCGCCGCGGGGATGGGAGATGCGTTCACGGCAGTGGCCAACGACATCAACGCCATCTACTTCAACGGCGCAGGGCTGACGAGCATCAAGAAGCTCGGATATCAGGTGAACTACACGAAGTGGCTGGCCGACACAGAACTCTACTCCGTGGCCGCGGCCTGGAACACGGGTTCCTCCCGGGGCGAGGTGATCGGGGTCAACGCCGTGGTGTTCAAGCCGAAGGACATGGAGGAGATGACGATCCTCCAGCCCGACGGGACGGGCCAGAACATCCGTTACAGCGACACGGCCATCGGCCTGCTGTACGCCGTGAAGTTCACGGACAAGTTCTCGTTCAGCGCCAAGCTCAACTACGTGCAGGAGAAGATATTCACCAAGACCACCTCCACGGTGGTGTTCGACCTGGGGAGCTTCTTCAACACCGGGTTCAAGAGCCTCCGGGTGGCCATGGCGCTCCGGAATTTTGGGCCTGACAAGGCGGCGGACGCGACCAAGTACTTCATGCCGCTCTACTACAACATGGCCGTGGCCGGCGAGATCTACGGCGAGAAGGGGAAGCCCTTCTACGTCACCCTGGATGCGGAGAGCGCCTTTGCCGTGGACTACGAGCAGCGCTACCTGTTCGGGGCGGAGGCCTGGGTCAAGGATACGCTCGCCCTGCGGGCAGGCTACAAGCACAATTTCGACCTGGAGCAGTTCACTGTCGGCGCCGGGGTAAAGCAGAGCTTCGGCGGGGACCGGACGGTGACGGTTGACGTGGCGTACGCGCCGCTCAAGAAGCAGGGCGGGGCCAAGCTATTCAATCCCCTCCTCCGGGTGTCGCTCGGCGGGACGTTCTAAGTTCCGTTCATCATCGCGTGAAATGGCGACTGTGAGGCTTGTGCCCGCAGTCGCCATTTTTTTAGGGGTAAAGACCCCTCCCCGACGCGGGGAGGGGAGAAGGCAGAAGGCAGAAGGCAGATGGCAGACGGCAGACGGCAGACGGCACAGAAAGACCACAGGACCACAGGACTACAGACCACAGGACCCATGCAAAAGCTTCATGGTCTGTGGTCTCGTGGCCTGCCTATCCTGATCCTCGTGGCCGTGACGTTCGCGGTCTACGCGAACAGCCTGCCCAACCGCCTGGTCTATGACGACCACTTCCTGATCGAGGGAAACTGGCAGGTCCGGGACGGCGACCTTCGGGGCATCTTCACGACGCACTACTGGGGGGGGTACGAAGGGAATGAGACCGGGCAGTACCGCCCTCTGGTCATCCTGTCCTTCGCGGTGAACCACGCCCTGCACGGGCTGAGGCCGTTCGGCTACCATCTGACGAATGTCCTGCTCCACGTCCTCAACAGCGTCCTGGTTTATCTCCTTGCGATCCGCGTCCTGGGGGATAGGCCCTCACCCCGGCAGGCTGCGCCTACCCCCCCTCTCCCGTATACGGGAGAGGGGAAGTCGAGCGGAGCGAGGCGGGGTGAGGGTTGCGACTCAGGACTTGTTGCCCTGGCTGCCGGCCTTCTGTTCGCCGTGCATCCGGTCCACGCGGAGGCGGCTGCGGGGGTGACGTTCGGGCGGGCAGACCTGCTGGCAGCGCTGTTCACGTTCGGGTCGTTGCTGTTTTACACGAATACAGTCACGGGTCACAGGTCACGGGTCACGAGTCCAAAGTCAGACCTGCGACCCGCGATACAGGACTCGCGACTGATTTTATCCCTCCTCTGCTTCGTCCTGGCCCTGCTGTCGAAGGAGAGCGCGGTGGCGTTGATCGGCCTGCTGGGCCTGTATGATGTGGCCGGCGCGGAGGAGACTCAGTTCTGGAGGGCTTTCACCGGGACGCTCCGGCGACGGTGGCGGGCCTACGCCCTTTACGTCCTCGTGTTCGTCGCCTATCTGTCGCTCCGGGCGGCGCTGGGGATCGGGTTCAGCGCGGGAAGCCTGTCCCGCCTGAACAATCCGCTGTTCGGGGCGCCGATCCTTCACCGGCTCTGGACGGCGGCGAAGTTGCTTTCTCTGTACGCGGGGCTGGCGCTCGCGCCGCTGCGCCTGTCCGTGGACTATTCCTACAACGCCATCCCCGTGGCGGTCTCGTTGTTTGAGCCCTCTGCCCTGGCCGGGGCGGGCGTTGCCGCGCTGGGCCTCCTGTTGTGGGGTTGGGCATTCCGGCGTGCGCGCGGGGCCTTTTTCGCTATCGGCGTCTTCCTGATCTGTTATGCGCCGGTGTCGCAGGCCGGGACGTTGATCAACGCGCTGTTTCAGGAGCGGTTCCTGTATGTGCCCCTGCTGGGGTTCTGCCTGCTCGCCGGGCTTCTCCTCCGGCGCATCCGGGGCATCGTGGCCGTGGCCGTGGTCGCGACGGTCGTGGTCCTTTACGCGGCCAGAACGGTCGTGCGCAACCGGGACTGGAGGGACGACCAGACTCTCTTTGCCAGCGCCGTGGAGGCCTGTCCGAACAGCGTCAAGGCGCAGAGCCTGCTCGGGGACGTCCTGGCAGAGCGCGGGTCCCTGGACGGGGCCGTGGCGCGCTACCGAGAGGCGATCCGTCTGGCGTCCCCCATCCTGCCAGACGTGGCCAATGTCTACAACAACCTGGGCAATGTCTACCAGCTTCAGGGCCGGCTCGACGAGGCCCTCGACGCCTACCGGCGGGCCGTGACCCTGCAGCCTGACTATGCCGCGGCGCTCAAGAGCTCAGGCGTGGTCTCTCTCAAGAAGGGCGACGCCCCAGGGGCTGCGATCTGGTTTGAAAAGGTCGTCGCGCTGCGCCCCGAAGATGCGGAGGCGCATTACAACCTGGGCTTCGCAAGCCGGAGCGCCGGAAGGATGGAGGAGGCGATCCGTCACTACGAGCGGGCGGTTGCGCTCCGTCCGGACTACGCGGAGGCCTATTACAACCTGGGTAATGCGTACGGAGAGCGAGGGAGGACGGGGGAGGCGATCCGGGCCTACCGGAAGTTCGTGGAGGTCTGGCGGGGAGATGCTCAGATGAAAGGGATGGCGGAGCGAGAGATCGAGGCGCTGGAGAAGCGGTAGCGCGGCGATTGCATCGCCGCGTGGGGGGCGTGTGAAGTACGCAAAACCGTCTTGCTTTCAGGGTCGTATTGTAGTAATTTTGTATGTCAAACAGACTGTGTAACGCCGGGCCGGGAGAAGGTCACCTGCTTCGAGGATGAGATCGCTATGGCCGATCAGATCAGGATTTCATGCAGACGCGCTCTTTGGGGCGCGGCGCTGACGATGGCGCTGGCGACTTCCCTGACAGCGCAAGAGGCTTCTCAGTCCGCCATGGTCGCGCATTCGCGGGATAGTGGCAGGACCGCCTGGGCCGTGGTATGGGAAGGGGGCGCGGTGCTGACGGAGGTGTGGGTGGCGGGCAGAGGGGAGGCGCCCCGGCGTCTGAGGACATTTCCGGGGCGGCCGGAGGGGATGGCCTGGGACGGGGATCGTCTCTGTTATGCAGACCGGGGATTGACGCTGCCCCTGGTGGTCGGAAGCCCTGTCGGCAACGGGCTGGAGATTGTGCTGGCATCGGGCCGACGATGGCTTATCCCGATGGACGGCGGGGAAGAGGGGAAAAAGCGAACGGGAGAGCAGGAGAGTGGGAGAGTGGGAGAAGAATCTCTCTCCCTTTCCCCCATTCTCCCATTCTCCCTGTCGGGGGTGGGGGGTGGCACGGTCGAGGCCCTGCCTGAGGTCCTTCGGGGGGAGGCAGGGCCGGAGGTGCGGCGGGCGCTGGCCGCGGTGGGAGAGGGCTTCAGCCTGGTCATGATGGCCCATAGCGCGGCGATGGGAGGCGATTTCAAGGGGGCTTCCGCGTATTATCGGCAGGCGGCGGAGCGGTTCGAGGGGATGCCCTCCGTTGTCAGAGAGGCCGACCTTTCCAGGGGGGTCTGCCAGAGTTACGCTCTCGACCTGCGCGTCAAGGCGAAGGCGAGCAGGCTGGAGATGGGGCGGGCGATCTGCGAGGATCATCTGAAGGCTGTAGGAGGATTCCTGAAGGGCTATTTGGCGGCGCACGACGGGCATTTTCCTCCGGACCTGGCGGCGCTGAAGGCGTGGGTGGAGGGGCAGTACGTCCGCCCCGGTGTCACGGGGCAGGGCGCTGTGTCGCAGATCTTCCGGTCGCCGGTGGATGTGAATGCAGGGATCAGCTATGGCTATCGTTTGCCGGACCCTGCGAACCGGGACAGCGGCCCTGTGGTCTGGAGCTATTTCTATCCGGGACGTGCGGTGGAGCTGATACGCTCCGGGGACGACTTCCGGGTGATCGGCCGGCCGTTGGGCCAGGCGCAGGTCGATTCGCTGCTGGGCGTGGGGCTGCGCAGCGTTGAGGTGGACAGCCCGGCGGTGGCGGTGGCGGCGCTGGAGGCGCTGGCGCGGGTGGCCCCCATGTGGGCGAAGGGGCACTGCAAGCTGGGCTACGCCTGTCTCAAGGCCGGGGATCTGGACCGGGCCCAGGTGGCGTTCCAGAGGGCGATCAGCCTGGATCAGAGGCTGTCGGAGGCCTACTGCGGCCTGGGGCTGGTGTTCATGAGACGGCCCAGGGGGCTGTATGCGGCCATCGACCGGTTCCAGGAGGCGCTCAAGTGGAACCCCAGGTACGTGGAGGCGCGGTATCATATCGCCGTGGCCCGGCTGAAGATGGAGGAGTACGACGCCCGCCAGGAGGCGGAGAAGGTGATCGCACTGGACCCGAAGTTCGCGCCGGTCTACCGGCTGATGGGGGAGTGGTACGAGGAGATGCAGGAGGACTACGAGAACGCCGCCCTCTGGTACACCCGATACCTGTCGCTGAACCCGGACGACCCGGAGGCCCGCCTGCGGCTGGGGAGGTCCTACCTGAAGGCGCGGGACTTCGAGAAGATCACGGGCCTGCTGATGGACTACGTTCAGAAGCATCCCGAGGAGATTCACGGCCTGCCGATCCTGGCTCAGGCGTGTCTGGAGATGAAGCGGCTGGACTGGGCGCTGACGTTCTTCAAACGATACCTGGACCGGATCGACCCGGCCGAGCGGGCGTTCTACGAGGACATCCGGCTGGTGGCCTACCCGGAGGAGATGGCCGAGTACGGGGCGGCTGTGAATGGGCAGCGGGAGGCCTTCCTGAAGCGATTCTGGGGACAGCGGGACCCGAACCTGTTGACGGAGGTCAACGAGCGGCACCTGGAACACTACCGGCGGGTCTGGTACGCGCGGCAGAACTTTGCGGCCCGGAAGCAGCCGTTGGACCGGCGGGGAGAGGTCTACATCCGGTTCGGGGAGCCGGACCACCGGTCCCGGTCGAACATGGCCAACTTCCGGCAGAGCCTGGAGGTGCAACGGATCAAGGAGAAGATGGCGCGGGAGATCTACGGGGAGGAGGCGGCGAACATGACCTACTTCGGCCCGGTGTTCCCGGTGCGCAGCCTCCGGCTCACCCTGAGCGATGCCCCCAAGATAAACGGGGACATCCCGCAGAGGATGCAGCAGGACCTCAACCAGACCTCCGCCCTGAACCAGCGTCGGGAGACGCGGCGGGGCGATATCCAGGACGACCAGAACCGGCGGACGAGCGGCCCCTCGGCTCTCTCGGGCGTGGGGGAGACCGGCGAGTTTGAAGGTGTCGCCCAGATGGACAATCTGCAGGAACAGGAAGATGTCATGGACCGGGTTCGGACGAGGGCGCCCACGATGGAGGAGCGGGTGTTCGGGTCCGGGCGGGATGGCCAGTTCCGCCCGAATTTCATGGCGGTGACGGCGCAGGAAGACGCCTCCATGGTGGGGTGGGAGTCGTGGGTCTACACCCGGGTGGGCGGGGGGATCGAGATCACGTTCACGGACGAGAACGGCAACGGAAACTTCGACTATGCGCCCCCGCCCCTGGACGCCAACGTCCCCATCCACCGGATGAGCAAGTTCAATTTTTATGCCCCCCAGAAGGTGGTCGAGCGGACTGCGACGGCCTCGGTGGACGCTTACATCCCCAGGATCGACACCTCCCCGCTCCGTTTCTATTATGACGTGGCGGACTTCCGGGGAATTCAGGGGGGGAGGAGCGCCGTGGAGGTCTATTACGGGATGCCCCACTCAACCGGATGCTACTTCCCGGAGCAGGACTCGACGCGGATGGTGGTGGACCGGCAGGTGGCGCTTCTGGACCTGAGTACGGGTGTGACCTACCGGACGCAGGGGGACCTGGTGTTCCTGGCCGCCGGGGACCTGACCCGGCAACGGGGGGGGGTCATCCCCGATGTGGCCCGGCTGGAGGTCCCGCCGGGCAAGTATCGCCTGGAGGTGTCTGCCAGGGACCGGCTGACGGGCCGGATGGGGGTCTACCGTCAGGACGTGGAGGTGGGCAACTATGAGCGGGGCAGGGTGCGCCTGAGCGGCCTGGAACTGGCCTGGCAGGTGAGCGAAGGACAGGAGGGGGACAAGTTCACCAAGCGTGGGATGCGGGTGATCCCGCTTCCCACGCGCACGTTCCGCAAGGGGCAGGGCATCTTCGTGTATTACGAGGTCTACAACCTCAAACAGGACGCTTCGGGACAGACCAGCCACACGATGGAGTATACCGTGCGCAGCGAGGCCGGGGGGATCTTCTCCAGGATCGCCCGCACGTTCGTGGGGAAGAAGCCGGAGGTGGCCGTCTCCCAGGGGCAGGCCGGGACGGAGGAGGCGGAGTATCGGTATCTGGAGCTGGACCTGAAGGGACTGACGCCGGGCAAGGGGGTGTTGGCCGTGACGGTGAAGGACCTGATCAGCGGTGAGGCAGTGAGGCGGGAACTGGCGTTTATGATGGCGGAGTAAAACTCGTGAAACGTATCTCGTGAAGCGTGAAGCGTATCTCGCAAGAGGTGGGGATGGGACGAGATACGAGATACGAGATACGTTTTTCAGTTTTCCATTTTCCGCTTGCCGTTTCACAACGTTAGGAGGGGCGCAGCATGAGGATTGCGTTTCGCTTTTTGTGTATCGCTGTCCTGGGGGTGATGGGCGTGGCCGGGGTGTCTCAGGCAGATCCCCCTGCCTCATTCCACGCCCTGCTCGCCGCGGATTTCGACGAGGACGGGCAGGTCTCCCTGAACGATTTTTTTCTGCTGGCCGGGACGTTCGGGGCCGAGCGGGGGGAGGCGGGGTATGATGGGAGATACGACCTGAACCGCGATGAGAGGATCGACCTCGGGGACCTCTTCGCTTTCAGCGATTCCTTCGGAAAAATCGCGACTCCCAGTCTCCACCGCCCAACGGTCCGTCTGAGAGATGTGTTGAAGAAGGTCTCCGGGCCGGCCTTCGCCAGGGTCAGGGCCCACAGCCAGGGCAGCCTGCCAGAACGTGGGGGACTAAACGTGACCCTGATCCCGCACGAGATCCAGGAGATCAGCACGAAGACCCCCGCCGGGATGGAGGTGCCGATGGTGAAGGTCCCTGCCGGAGACTTCATCATGGGGTCGAACGCGAAGGAGTTGGGGTTGAGGGAGGATTTCCCGGGGGATGAATCGCCGATCCATCTGGTCTATCTGAACAGTTTTCTGATCGACAAGCACGAAGTGACGAACGAGGCCTACATGGCGTTCGTGAAGGCGACAGGCCATCGTGCGTCCCTCTATCAGGCGGACCCCGACTTCTCCGGCCCTGGGCAGCCGGTGATCGGGGTGAGTTGGAACGACGCGATGGTCTATTGCAATTGGCGGGGGATGGCTCTGCCCACTGAGGCCCAGTGGGAGAAGGCGGCGCGGGGGATCGACGGTCGAAAATATCCGTGGGGGAACGAGGACGCGGACATCGACGCCAACGGTCTCAGCAGTTATGACCCCGACTTACAGACCCTGAAGGCCAATTTCAACAGCCGATTCAACGAGACATTCGACGCAGGAGCCTTCCCTCTGGGGACATCCGCCTACGGGGCCCATGACATGGCCGGGAACGTCTGGGAGTGGTGCATGGACTGGTACGACAGGGATTATTACAAGGTCAGCCCGCGAGAGAACCCCAGGGGGCCTGCCGTGGGCACCACGCGCGTGGTGCGCGGGGGGGCTGCCCACGGAGACTACGACGACATAAGAGCCCCCTACCGGGGAGACATGGATCCGCAGGAGCGGAATGAATTCGTGGAGGACTATGTCGAGGCGTTCAACCGGGTAAGAGAGTCAGATCAGTACGATGATCCCGGGGGCCCGAAGTTCCAGTATCGATATTTCATCGGGTTTCGGTGTGTGAGGGAGACGTTTTAAGTCCAGGGTCCAGGGTCCAGGGTCACACGTTTTGACCCTGGACTCTGGACCGCGACTTTTCTACTGGTCACTCTGGTTGCCCACATCCTCCATGCGGGGCGGCTTGCCGGAGTCCTTATTCTGCGGCTGCTGTGCGGGAGGGAGGATCGGGTCGCTGGCCTGGTCCGTGGGGGGGTGCAGGATCAGTTCCAGGCGCTGTTTCGCATTCTCCAGATTCAGACGGACCAGAGAGAGTCTTTTCTGAGCCTCTTTGGCTCCCTCTTTGGCCTTCTTGTCCTTGTCCGCCCTCTCTTTCGCAAACTTCGCCACGGCCTCGGCCAGGGTGAGGTCTGCCTCCGCCGCCTTGACCTGGGCGCGGGCCGCCTCCAGCTCCAGGGCCTGCGCCTCCAGCCGGGCCTCGGCGGCTTTTTTGTGAAGGGCCTGGATCTCCGGCGGCAGGGTCTCAGGCGGGGTCTGGGCATTCGCCCATCCGATCCATCCGGCTACCAGAAAGGCCGCGCAGAACGCTATCTCTCGTCTCATGATGTGCCTCCTTTTAAAATCAGGGCTGAGGGATGGGGAATGAGGGCTGAGGCACGGTCTCTCTACCCCCCGTTCCTCAATCCTCACCCCTCATTCCTTTTTCGCCCTCAAAAATATAACAAAAATCACCCAGGTTTATCAAGAGACTTCCACTGCGACAGGGAGGAGAAGACATGTTCAAGGCGGGGTCAGCGCGGGTGAACATCACGCCTTTCGTCGGCGGTCCCATGGCGGGGTACGCGGCGCGGACGCGGGGGAGCGAGACGGTGGACGACGAATTGTTCGCGAAGGCCCTCGTGCTGGATGACGGCAGGACGAAGACGGGGATCGTGACGAGCGATCTGATCGGGGTTCCCCCTGAACTTGCAGCGGAGGTGCGGGACCTGGTGGCGCAGGAGACGGGCATCTCCGGCGATCACCTGCTCCTCTGCGCCTCGCACACGCACTTCGGTCCGGCGGTGAGGCGGCAGATGTTCCGGGAGAACGAGGCGACGGATGCGCCGCAGGATCAGGCGTATCTGACGGTACTGGCGCGAAAGCTGGCCACGGCGGTCCACCTGGCGCACGACGGGCGACGGGCGGCGCGGGCCGGCGCGGGAAAGGGGGAGATCCACACCATCTCCTATAACCGAAGGACGGTGCGGCCCGACGGGAAGGTGGAGATGCATCTGCGGTATCCGCCGCCCGGGACGGATGTGACGTTCGGGCCGAAGGACCCGGAGGTGAATGTGCTGAAAGTGGAGGACGCGGCGGGGGGGGTGATGGCCACGCTCGTCAGCTTCGGATGCCATCCGGTGAGCAGCGTGGACCGGACGTACGCGATCACGGCGGACTATCCGGGCTACGCGATGGGGGTCGTGGAGGAGGTCGAGGGGGGGGTCTGTCTGTTCGCGCTGGGGTGCGCGGGGAACGTGGTGCCGATCCAGCGGGAGGGCCGCTCGAAGGTCCAGGTGGGGCGCTCGCTGGGGGGCAGGGCGCTGGACGTGTTCCAGTGGATCAGGACGACGGACGAGGTCCGGTTGGCGGCGATGAACCGGAAGATCCGGCTTCCCCTGAAGGTGTTTCCGTCCGTGGCGGAACTGGAGGCGGAGGTGGCCAGGCTGGAGGCAGAGGCCGCGAAGGGGGAGGGAGAGAAGGTCTCCGGGGAGGACCTGCGCGGGATACGGAACGTGCTGGGGCGGACGAAGGGGATGCTGAGCAAGGCGCGGAGGTTTGAGGGGCAGACGCATCTGGAGACGGAGATCCAGGCGATTGCCGTGGGGGAGTCGCAGGTCGTGGGGCTACCGGGGGAGGTCTTCGCGGAGACGGGGATGGACATCAAGCAACGGTCGGGCATCCCGAATACCTTCGTGTTCAGCCTGAGCAATGACACGCCGGGTTATATCCCGATCCGGCACGCCTTCTGGCAGGGGGGGTACGAATCGGACGTGTCGTCGTTCGGGCCGGGGGCGGCGGAGGAGATGGCGGATGAGGCGCTGGGGCTGGTGAGGGAGTGTCGGGCTAAGATGTAGGACGAGACTCAGGGACCGAACGGCGTCTGTCTCAGCGTCCCTTTGCGCCACTTTCTTTAGAAGAAAGTGGCGCAAAGAATCGCGCTCAGACGCCGCGCAGGCTTGGGCGCGCCGCAACCTTAACGTTCAGTGGACGCACCCAAATTGGTGCCTCCTGAGGGTTCGGTGATTCTCCCGAACTCTTGCGGTGAGGGTTTCTGGCGTCGCGCCTTCTTTGGCCTATGCGTTTGGAGGGGTCATGAAGATCAAAGAGATACGGGCCGTGCGGCTGAAACTTCCGCCGCCTTCAGGGCCGGTCACGAAGCCTAGGCGGCCCTCGTGGGCAGAGGGGGCGGAGGTGGCCAACCCGATGTCGAAGTTCCCGCAGTACAAGCTCCATCGTTCGTCGTGGATGCCGAAGTGGGAGACGGTCTACGTCCGGGCGACGGCGGAGGACGGCACGTGGGGGCTGGGGCAGACGACGTTCGGCCGGGCGACGGCGGCCGTGATCGAGGACCACTTTGCGCCGATGCTCGTGGGGGAGTCCTGTTTTGCCATTGAGAAGGCCTGGGACATGATGTTCCGGATGTCGAAGCCCTACGGGAGTTCGGGGATCGCGGCGTGCGCGATGAGCGGAGTGGATCTGGCGCTGTGGGACCTGGCCGGGAAGCTCAAGGGGCAGCCTGTCTACGAGCTGCTGGGGGGGCCGGCCCGGGAGACGATCTTCGCCTACGCCACGGGGAACGATGTGGACTGGTACCGGGAGCTGGGGTTCCAGGCGTTCAAGCTGGCCTGCCCCTACGGGCCGGCGGACGGGCTGCGGGGGCTGGACGAGAACGAGCGGTTCGTGGCGGCGGCGCGGGAGCAGGTGGGGGATGACGCGGAGCTGATGCTCGATTGCTACATGGCGTTCGACGTGGCCTACACGATCCGGCTGGCGGAGCGCCTGAGGCCCTACCGGCTCAAGTGGATCGAGGAGTTTCTGATCCCGGAGGATATCGAGGGGCACGCGGCGGTGCGGGAGGCGGTCACCTGGACGTCGCTGGCGTCCGGGGAGCATCTCTACACGCCGTGGCCGTTCCGGCAGTTGATCGAGCGACGATGTCTGGACATCCTCCAGCCCGACATCCACTGGGTCGGCGGGCTGACGGCGTGCGTCAAGGTCGCTCACATGGCCGAGGCCGCGGGGCTGATGGTGATGCTGCACGGGGGCGGGAGCGCGTACGGGCTCCATTTCACGGCGGCGATGCCGAACACGCCCTGGGCGGAGTGCTACATCGGGTCTGCGCCGGGCGTTCCGCTGGAGGAGGCGCGGCGTTTCCCGGGGTCGAGCATCCCGAAGGACAGCCAGATCCGGCCGAACGACGGGCCGGGGTTCGGGGTCGAGGTGAAGGCGGAGTGGTTGACGCCGTTCTTCGCGTAACGTTATGAGACCACTCATTCGTGTTCTGAGCCTCCTTCTCGTCGTCACGCTGACCGGCTGCGCTCAACAGCAGGCCCCGCCGCAGACGGGGACGGGGGGATTCGTCCAGGTCTATTTCAGCCCGAAGGGGGGGGCAACCGATGCGGTGGTACGGGCGTTGAACGGGGCGCGGAAGACCGTGCGGGTGCAGGCCTACAGCTTCACCTCGAAGCCCATCGCGCAGGCGCTCCTGGAGGCGAAGAAGCGGGGGGTGGACGTGGAGATCGTGGTGGACAAGTCCCAGCGGAGCGAGCGCTACACCGAGGCGGACTTCACGGCCAACCAGGGCATCCCGACGTTTGTGGATGACCGGCACGCCATTGCCCACAACAAGATCATGCTGATCGACGGGGAGACGATCCTGACCGGGTCGTTCAACTTCACGAAGGCCGGGGAGGAGAGCAACGCCGAGAATCTCCTGGTCATCCGGGGGTATCCCGATCTCATGCGGCAGTACGAACAGAACTACGCGTTTCACAAGGGCCACTCCGACCCCTACCGGGGGAAGGGGGAGCAGGCGATGGGGGGCGAGGATGAGCCTTCGCCCAGGAAGCAGGCCAGGAGAAAAAAATGAACAACTCCGACACGATCACACCCGATCCGGCGACGGTCATCCGGGCAGCCCAGGCCAGGCATCCCCGGCTCTACGAGGACAACCGCTACGTCTACCCGGTCCTGTCCCGGCGGTCGAAGGGCATCTCTGTGGGCATCAACCTGAATCCCGACAAGGTCTGCAACTTCGACTGCATCTACTGCCAGGTGGACCGCACGGTCCCGCCGGTCTACCGGGAGGTGGACCTGGACCTGCTGGAGGCGGAGGTCCGGCGCGTGCTGGCGTGGGCGCAGGAGGGGACGCTCTACGAACGCCCGCCGTTCGCCGGGCTGCCTCCCCCGCTGCGCCGGGTGAACGATATCGCCTTCTCCGGAGACGGAGAGCCGACCTCCTACCCGCAGTTCCGGGAGGCCGCCGAGCGGGTCGTCCGCGTCAAAGAGGAGATGGGGCTGGAGGGCGTGAAGGTCGTGGTGATCACCAATGCCACCCTGTTTCACCGTCCCCGCGTGCGGGAGACGCTGGCGTTTCTGGACCGGCACAACGGGGAGATATGGGCCAAGCTGGACGCCGGGACGGAGGCGTACTATCGTCTGATCGAACGGACGACGATCCCGTTCGACCGGGTGGTGCGCAATCTGATCGAGGCGGCGCGAGTTCGCCCGCTGGTCATCCAGAGCCTGTTCATGAAGGTACACGGCGCGGGCCCCGATGAAGCGGAGATCGGCGCGTACTGCGGCGTGCTCCAGCGCATCCTGGAGGCGGGCGGGGGCCTCAAGCTGATCCAGGTCTACACCGTGGCCCGCCGGCCTGCGGAGGGCTACGTGATGTCGTTGAGCGACGCGGAGGTGGATGGCATCGGGGACCGGGTGCGGGAGGCGGTCCCTGCGCCGGTGGAGGTCTATTACGGGATCGGGTAGGGGCGGGTTGATGATGTTCTTGACTCACCTTACGCAGCGCGGGGAGAATTGATTAAATTTGGGGTATGACCAACAAAGACCTTCTTGACCTGTATAGCGATTACCTCATCAGTTCGTTTGGGCAAACGACTGCGACTGGTTTGGCATCGCTGCTGGGCGGGACAGTTAG
>SICM01000051.1 GCA_009694805.1 Candidatus Latescibacterota bacterium | reverse complement strand
CTCTATTTGAATCTTGCTCCCAGCCGTCTCCAGGAAGGACGCGGGCCTCTTTTCCTGCCTCCTGGCTGGGACACAATACCAGATGAAATTTTGAATTTCGATCTTTCAATATTTTCAATATCTTACACCTAAACCGATCACGAATGAATTGGTCTTGTATTGCATTGAGATTTTGGTTAATTTTATGGCTCCATCCCCGTTCTTCACCTCGGGTGGGAACGCATCGACCTCTCCCCATTCATTAGTATCAGGTCAAGGAACAAGATATGAGTTCTCAGCATCACCTGTTCATTGTGGATGATGAAGAGGGCATTCTGGAGTTATTGAGCCGCCGCTTCACGGATTGGGGATACCGCGTCACCCCGATGCCTGGCGCAGAGCAGGCGCTGAATATTCTGAAGGATGTCCGGCCGGACCTCATCCTGGCGGACTACTGGATGCCCAGCATGAACGGCATCGAACTTTTCAAACAGACGCAGACCGTCTGTCCGGATGCCGTGCGCCTTCTGATGACCGCTTACGGAAACCTGAACGTGGCCACGGCCGCCATCAACGAGGCCAGGGTCTACAAGTTCATCCCGAAGCCCTGGGATGACCGGGACCTCCTGTTGACTGTCCAGCGGGCCCTGGAGCACCGCGACCTCATCGTGGAGAGCCGGGCCTTCGCGGATACCCTGGAATTGATGGTGGATGAGAATGTCCAGGAGATCGAACGTCTTCGAACCGCCCTGCGGACCGTGGCTGAGAAGGTGCGCAGTCACCTCTCCTGAAAATTGCACCCTCTTTTCTGGAGGGCCTGATCCACCTGCTCGAGCAGGCTGTCCACGCCAAACGGTTTCAGGAGGACGCTCAGCCCCACTCTCCGAATCTGCTCCCAGTCCGCCCGTTCGTCGGTGTGCCCGGTGATGAAGAGGCCCGCCAGAGAGGGCTGTGCTCTTCGTAACCGGAACACCAGGTCTGTACCCCGCCCATCCGGGAGCATGACGTCGCTCAGCACCAGATCGAAGGTGGCCTCCTGGAAGATATCCATCCCCTCGGACACGGTGGCGCAGACACGCACGTTGTAGCCTTTTTGCTTCAGCGCCTGTTCGATCATATCCCTGACCATCAGGTCATCTTCCACCAGAAGGATGCGCTCCTTGCTCCCTCTAAACCTGGCGAGCGAGGCGGGCTCCTCTTCGCGATGCACCACTTCCTCCCCTTTTTCCACGACCGGCAGAAATATCTCGAACCTGCTCCCCTGGCCCAACCGGGTCTCCACGGTGATCCACCCTTTGTGGGCCTGGACAATTCCGTAAACGATCGACAGCCCCAGCCCTGTCCCCTTACCGGGTCCCTTGGTCGTGAAAAAGGGCTCGAACAGATGGGACCGGACCTCCTCGCTCATGCCGGTCCCGGTGTCGCTCACGGACAGGCGGACGAAGGGGCCGGGCCGGGCCCCCGGGACCCGCTCACAGGAGGCCTCATCGATCACCACATTTCGGGTCTGAAAGATCAACGTCCCTCCCTCCCGCATCGCATCCCGGGCGTTGATGGCCAGGTTGGCGAAGATCTGGTCGATGTTGGTGGGGTCTGCGTTCACGGTCCGCAGGTCTTCTTCCAGATCCAGCGCGATGACGACATTCTCATCCAGAAGCCGGGCCAGCATCTTCTGAATCTCCGAAGCCTGACGGTTGAGGTCGAGGGGGCGCAGTTCCATCTGCTGTTTGCTGCTGAACACCAGCAGCCGCTCTGTCAGGGCGGCGGATCTCTGCACGGCTTTGCGAATCTTAAGGAGGTCGTCCCGGGTTGTGGACCCCTCGGGCAGGGGATCGAGGAGCAGGTCCACATAGCCTTTGATGACGGCGAGCTGGTTGTTGAAGTCGTGCGCCATGCCCCCTGCGAGCCTTCCGATCGCCTCCATCTTCTGGGCGTGTCGAAGCTGTTCTTCCTGCTCTTTCAGGGCCTTCTCCGTCCGTCGGTGCTCCGCGATCTCCTGGGTCAGTTGCTCATTGGCCTTCGTCAGGCTGGCCGTGCGCTCCTGCACGCGCATTTCGAGGTCATCCTTGGCGTTCCGCAGGGCCTCCTCCACCCGCTTGCGCGCCGTGATATCGCGCACCATGACCAGGACCTCCTGGTCTCCACAGGTCGTCATCCGCGCCTCGTAAGCGCGCATCGTGCCCTGGATCGTCAAAAGGTATTCAAAGGACTGTACCTTGTCGGTACGTATGGCTTCCTCGATGCAGCGTACGGTCTGCTGGGCGATCTTGTCGGGCATCACCTCGTTCACATTTTTGTTCAGGAAGTCGCTGGCAGGCATGAACAGATCGATGCCTCTGGCCCCTTTGAAGTCCAGATAGACCCCCCCTCTGCTCATTCGAAACATCAGGTCCGGAATGGCGTTGAGAATGGCCCTGTTCATGCTTTCGCTCCTGAGGAGCGCCTCCTCCACGGCCTTTCGAAGATCCTCCTGTCTCCGCCGCTCTTCCTGAAGGCGCACCCGTCTCCAGATATAGATCGACAGGGCGCAGAGGACGCCAGCAGCGAGCGGAAGCAACTGAAATTTCGGCATTTCAAACCGTCCCTTTTCGTCTTCGTTCGGAGGATGGGCAGGCAGACCGGGGAATTATACCATGAAATAATGGGCCTGTCAAAAAGATTCTGAAAGGGCGTCCTAAATCCGAGCGGTCGAATAACCTGCTTGACAGCTCAAGGGGATATGAATAGATTCAGGAGGGAAAAAGAGAAGGCAGAAAAATCCAAGCAAGTACGGGGGGAGTGGGGAGTGTGGGGAGAATAAAAAGGGAGGAGGGGACATGGTCCGGATCGGGTTTGTAGGAACGGGAGGGATCGCCACCCATCATCTGGAGCAGCTCAAGAAGGTGGAGGGGGCTCAGGTCGTCGCCCTGTGCGACGTTGCCGAGGCGCGGGCGCAGGAGGTAGCGGGGAAGGTGGGGGGGAAGGTCTACACGGACTACCGGAAGATGCTGGACGCCGAGACCCTGGACGCGCTCTACGTCTGCATCCCGCCGTTCGCGCACAGCGACGCGGAGATCCTCGCGGCCCGGAAGGGGATTCACCTGTTCGTGGAGAAGCCCGTGGCGCTGGACGTGAGCCTGGGTCTGAAGATCCAGGCGGAGATCCAAAAGGCCGGGGTGATATCGTCCGTGGGCTACAGCCTGCGCTACACCCCCGCAGCCGAGGCGATGCGGCGCTTCCTGCAGGGGAAGACGATCGCGATGGTGACGAGCAACCGATGGGGGGGCGTTCCGGGGACACCCTGGTGGCGGGTGATGGCGCAGTCGGGGGGGCAGCTCGTGGAGCAGACCACGCACCAGGTCGACCTGATGCTCTACCTGGCGGGGGATATCGTGGAGGTGTATGCCCGATACGCCCAGCGCGTGATCGGGGACATAGAGAACGCCACGATCCCGGACGTGCAGGTGGCGACCTTCCAGTTCGCCAGCGGCGCGGTGGGGTCCATCACGACAAGCTGCGCCCTGACGAAGGGCGGGGGGCAGTCGGATGTGACGGTGGTTTTGAGGGACATGAGTATCCGGTACGGCAAAGAGGTCACGGTATCCCCGGCCGGGGCGGCGTCTGTCCCGGTGAGCTCCGACCCGATGCCCGACATCGACGCCTCGTTCATCCGGGCGATCCAGACGGGGGACCGGTCGCTCATCAGGTCCTCCTACGAAGACGGGTTGAAGTCGGCGGCGGTCTGCCTCGCGGCCAACGAGTCGGCGGAGACAGGAAAGCCGGTGCGGCCGTGGGTGGGGTAGGGCGGAGAAAAGACAAGAGCGGTTTCGGGCGTCAGGTTTCCGGTATCAGGTAAATACAAAAATGATCTCTGCTTTTTCCGATACCCGATACCCGATACCTATATTTGCTTTTTCTGTCTCCTGTTTCGGAGGTATCATGATCGATAAGAAGGCTTTTGACAAGGGCCTGAAGCTGCTGAAGAAGATGACGGGCGAGCGGCTCGAGGAGGTGCGGCGGTCCTTTCAGGAGGCGGACCCGGATTTCGACCAGTATGTTGTGGGGTTCGTGGCCGGGGACATCTGGGCCAGGGGCGGTCTGGACCTGAAGACCCGGAGCCTCTGCACCATCGCGGCGGTGACTGCCCTGGGCCGGCCCAGCGCCCTGAACCTCAACATCCACATGGCCCTTGAAAACGGGGCGACGGAGGAGGAGATCGTGGAGGTCATGTTTCAGATGGGCGTGTACGCCGGGTTCCCGGCGTGCTGGGAGGGGCTCCAGGCCGCCAAACGGGTGTTCGCAGAGCGCAAGGGACGGAAGGGGCGCGGAAAAAGAGGTGCGCCATGAGCCCGCGCGGTCTGGTCCTGCTGGTCGGCCTGCTGGTGATCTTCGCCGTACAGTCCTACGCCTCGGGCGCCAAGTGGAAACCTCTCGACCTCTATCACTGGGGGGGCGCTGCGGTGGCCCTGGCCCTGCTCTGGGTCCTGGTGTCAGTCTGAAGATGGCCGAGTACATCACCGAGATCAAGCGTCACATCAACAAACCTGACCAGACCTTCCGGTGCGAGGTGCTGGCGCGGGAGCCCGGACATCTGGTGCTCCGGTACGTGAGCGACCGGACGGGCCGGATCGGGGACGTGACCTTTGCGCCGGGTTCCACGACGTATGCCCACTACTGGGAGCGGCGGGGGTACGTGGCCTGGCGGATGCACGACCCGGATGGGCGGCTCAGGGGACATGTCTTCCACGTCTGCCGGGATGTGCGCATCGGGTCTGACACCGTGGACTACCGGGACCTGCTCCTGGACATCTGGGCCGAGCCCGACGGAGGGGTGGTGGTTCTGGACGAGGATGAGGTCCGGGACTGTGCTGCACGCGGGCTGATCGGTCCGGAGGATCTGGCGTGGATCGAAGGCCGGAGGCGCGAAATCGTGGCGTCCCTGGGGACGATCATCCGGGAGATGGCCGACGGAGGGCCTTAAACCTTTCGCCCCGTGGAGGGTCAAACACATGCAGAAGGCAGAATGGGGCGCGGGGGCGCCAGGGATCGGGGGGCATGGATCAGGCAAAGCAGGGCATCCTTCAGCGTTTCTCATATGGTCCAGAGTCTGAGCGTGTTCCGACGTATCGACGCAGGGGATAAGGTGATCGGCGACGCTCCCGATCAGGCGCTCATTCAGAGGTTCAAGGCCGGGGATGAACAGGCGTTCAACGAACTTGTGCGCCGGTACCAGGGGCGCGTCCATAGCCTGGCCTGCCGGATGGTTCGGGACCCTGAGTCTGCGTCGGACATCTGCCAGGATGTCTTCGTGAAGGCCTATCAATCGCTCCGGAAGTTTCGCGAGGACTCGGCCGTCTACACCTGGCTCTATCGCATCACTTCCAATCTTTGCGCCAACTATCTGCGCCGGAAGAAATTGCGGGATGCCATATCCTACGAAAACATCGCTGACTGGATGGCCGGCAGGGATGCCGGACCGGACCGGGAGCTGGCGCGGGGGGGCGTGGGGGCGGCGGTGGCGGAGGCCGTGGACAGACTCCCCCCCAGGCAGCGGGTGGTCTTCCTCCTGAGGCAGTACGAGGGGCTCTCCCACGAGGAGATCGCCGTCACGCTGAAGCGGTCCGTGGGGGCCGTGAAGGCGAACTATTTTCACGCGGTTCAACGGCTCCAGAAGGAACTCGCCGGGTATCAAAGATTCATCGAGGACGGTCGGTTATGAACTGTGAGGATGTGGAAAGGGATCTGGTCGCCTACGCCGAAGGGGACCTGAACGACGTCCGGTCCGAGGTCGTGCGGGCGCACCTGGAGACCTGTGCGTGTTGCCGGGCAGAGGCGCAGTCCCTGCAGCGCACCCTGGAGATGGCGGGGGCCTATCGCATCCCCCCCCTGTCGAAGGCCGCGGAACTGAGGATGCTGGCCGGGGTTCGGGAGCGGGAGCGTCGTCGGCGCGTCTACCGCCACCGCCTGGCGCCGGCCTTCAGCGCGGCGGCGGCGATCCTGATCCTGACCGTGGTGGGGTTGAGATATCGCACCGGAACGCCTCCGACAGACGGGGAGGTGGAGCGGAGGCATGTCGGCGCGGACAGGATCGCCCTGCTGTCGGACGACCCGGAGATGTTCGACGCGGTGATGGAGCGCCTTTCGAGCCTGGATGTCGGCGGGGCGGTTTCACCGGAGATGCAGAGGGGGGACCTGAGGGCTTCGAAGGGGACGGCGGCGCCCGCGCGGGAGACGGACAGCGTCCCGATCTGGGGGGAATACCAGAAACGTTATTTCCAGGGGGTGCGGGTGGAGTCCCTTTTGAAAGACCTCAGCGATGAGGAGATGGATCAGGTCCTGCAGAAGATCGAGGAGCGGCTGAGCGTATGACCGGCGGTTTGAAAAGCGCGGCCCTGGTGGTGGTGGGGGTCGCCAGCCTGGGATTGAGCCTCTTCCCTGCCCTTCTGGAGGCGCAGCCGGGGGAATCTCCCCCGACCGTGGAGGGCCGGTCTCCGGCGCGGTTTCCCGTGGCGACCGAGGAGCGGCGGGAGCGTCTCCGCATGGTCCGGATGTGGCGGCTGATCGACGTGCTCGACCTCCGGGAGGGGCAGTCCAATAAGTTCTTCCTCTCCCTCAAGCGCTACGACGGCGAGGAGGACAGGCTGAACGGGGAGCGGGAACGGCTGTCCGCGTCGCTGAGGGGGATGGTCACCCGGCCGGGGACGCCGGAGAAGGCCCTGCTGGATACGATGCAGGCGATCCGGCTGCAGGACGAGGTGCAGCGGCAGGCCAGGGCCCGGTTCCACGCGGAGGTGGCCAACATCCTCTCCGTGAAGCAACAGGCCAAGCTCCTGTTGTTTGAACAGCGATTCGACGCTGTCCTCCGGGATACCATCATGGAATTCATGATGCGCCGGGGGGGAGGGGGGCGTTCAGGAGGAGGACAGGGCGAGGGGTGGGGGCCGCCGGTGGGGTGGGGACCGCCTTCCGGGACGCCACCGAGATGAGCCTCTGCAACGTGAAAGCTAGGCATTGCCTGGCTTTTTTCGTTTTGGCCGCCGGAATACTCCCAAAATCAATAAGGTGTTGAGGAACAGACTCCCTTCGCCCGAAAACGGCTTGACATTGGCGGGTGGATTTGATATTATCCATACCCACATGGCAGACTCTATCCATTCTGGATCGCGCCTCAGGCTCGGCGTCCTGGCGTCGGGAGGGGGAACGAACCTCCAGGCCATCCTGGATCGCATCCAAGACGGCTTTCTGGATGCAGAGGTCGGGGTGGTCATCAGCAACAACAGCCAGGCCGGAGCGCTGGAGCGCGCCCGTGCCCGGGAGGTCCCCGCGCTCCACATCAGCAGCAGGCAGTTCCCGGACTCTGCGGACCTGGATGCGGCGATGCTGCGCACCCTGCGCGGGCACGGGGTGGGTCTGGTCGCCCTGGCGGGCTACATGAAGCGGCTGGGGCCCCGGGTCCTGGGGGCCTATCCCGACCGCATTTTAAACATCCATCCCGCTCTGCTGCCTGCCTTCGGAGGCCAGGGGATGTACGGGGTGCGCGTCCACGAGGCGGTCGTCGCGGCGGGGGTCAAGCTCACGGGCGTCACGGTCCATTTTGTGGATGAGGTGTATGACCACGGGCCGATCATCGCGCAGCGAGGGGTCCCGGTGGAAGACGAGGACACGCCCGAATCCCTGTTCGAACGCGTGCTGAAGGTCGAACATTCCCTCTACCCGGAGGTCCTCCAGGGGTTCGCGGAGGGGCGCGTGCGGGTGGAGGGACGGAAGGTATACGTTCAGAACCCGTGAAGCGTGAAGCGTATCTCGTAGGAGGCTTTTGCGAGATACGAGATACGAGATACGTTTTTTTGTGTTTTTCGTTTTCCATTTGTCGCCTGCCTATATGGGGGTTTCTCATGAACGCTCTGCTCAAGACGGACCTGGAGGGCATCCCGCTTTTCGCGCGGGGGAAGGTGCGGGATGTCTACGACCTGGATGAACGGCTGCTGATCGTGGCCACGGACCGGATCTCCGCCTACGACTGCGTCATGCCGAACGGCATCCCGGAGAAGGGGAAGGTCCTGACGGCGATGTCGCTGTTCTGGTTCGATCTGACGAAAGACATCGTGCAGAACCACCTGATCACGGCGGATGTGGGGAGATACCCTGAGGCCCTGCGCCGGTTTGAAGATCAGCTGGAGGGGCGCTCCATGCTGGTCCGGAAGGCGAAGCGGATCGACCTTGAATGCGTGGTGCGGGGCTATCTGTCCGGGTCGGGGTGGAAGGAGTACCGGGCCACGGGGGTGGTCTGCGGCATCCGGCTGCCCCCGGGCCTTCGGGAATCCGAACGGTTGCCGGCGCCGATCTTCACGCCCGCGACCAAGGCCGATTCGGGTCACGACGAGAACATCTCCTTCGAACAGGCTGCGGACCTGGTCGGGGAAGCGCTGGCGGGCAGGCTCCGGGAGATCAGCATCGCCATCTATGAGAAGGCCCGGGACTACGCCGATGGACGGGGCATCCTGATCGCGGACACCAAGTTCGAATTCGGCCTGATCGACGGGGAGATCATCCTGATCGACGAGATCCTGTCGCCGGACTCCTCGCGGTTCTGGCCGAAGGACCGGTACGCGCCCGGACGCCCCCAGGACAGCTTCGACAAGCAGTTCGTGCGGGATTATCTGGACACCCTGGACTGGGACAAGGCCCCTCCCGCGCCGGCCCTGCCCGATGAGATCGTGCGGAAGACGGCGGAGAAGTATCGGGAAGCGTATCAAAAACTGGTCACAGGTCACGGGTCGCGGGTCTGATTTTGGGGTTTTGGTTCGTGATTTTGGACTCATATTGGGGGTAGCACTGTGCCACTGGGCAGCGGGGGAGACGGGAAGGCCGGGACTCGGCGCGTGATGGTGGTGGACCGGGAACGGTTCAGCGATCTGATCTGCAAGATGCTTTCGGGCCGGTATCAGTCGCTGGTGGCCGTGGACGGTCTTCAGGCCGTACGTGCGCTCAAGGAGACGCCGCCGGATGTGATCGTGGTGGAGATGGCCATCCCGGGCGGCGGGTTGAGGCTGGCCGAACTGGTGGGAATGAGCCCCAAGTTCAACCATATCCCGGTGGTGTTGACCTCCGCCAACCCGTCTCTGGACATCGTGTTGAAGGCCAAGGAGGCTGGGGTCAGCTCCTATCTGGCCAAGCCGTTTCGCCCCAGCGAGCTGCTCAGCCGCATCGAGCAGGCGCTCTCCGAACAGGTGGTGTCCGGGGAGCCGTCAGCAGAGGGATCGGCCCAGGAGTCGGGGGCCGCATCCGGGACGCCGGAGCCAGGCGTGGCTGTGGAGGGGGCCAAGCGCACGATTCGGGACCGGGTTCGCAAGATCGACGGTCTGCCGGTGTTCCCGGCCACGCACGCCGAGATCATGAAACTGGCCAAGAGCGAGAACGCCACCAGCGAGGCCCTGGCCGAACAGATCAATATGGACCTTTCTTTGCTGGCGACGATCTTGAAGCTGGTCAACTCGGCCTATTACGGTTTGCGCAAGAAGGTGGATTCGTTGAAGGTGGCGGTGTCTTTGCTGGGGTTTGAGGAGATCGCAAACCTGGTGATGTCCGCGCAGGTGTTTCAGAATCTGGGGGGGTATAAAAATAAGCTGGGGCTGGACCTGAAGGGGTTCTGGCGTCACTCGGTGGGGACCGGTTTCGTGGCGCGCTGCGTGGCCAAGAAGCTTCAGACGGAGTCCGAGACGGCGTTTTTGGCGGGGATGTTGCACGTTTGGGAAAGATCGTGCTGGACCGATTTTTCCCGGACTATTACATCCAGGTGATGAATCTGGTCAAGGGTGGGGAGATGTCGATCCATCAGGCGGAGGAGGAGGTGCTGGGGCTGACGCACGCGGAGGTGGGGGGGCAGTTGGCCGCGGAGTGGAAGTTTTCGGAGAACTTGCAAAACGTGATCATGTTCCATCACGCGCCGGATCAGGCTCGTCGGTATCAGCGTCTGGTGGGACTGGTGCATCTGGCCGATGCGATCTGCCGGACGTTGCAGTTTGGCAGCGGGGGGGATATGCTCGTTCCTCAGATCGACCCTGCCGTGATGGATCGGTTTGCGCTGACGGAGAAGGGTCTTCAGATGTTTGCCGAGACGGCCAAGGAGGACCTGGAGGATGCCGAATCCTTCCTGATGGCGCTCGGATAGGGAGAGGGGATGGGGATCGGGGGCCGGGGACCGGGAAGGGCAAAGGCGAAAACGCTTTGTCTTTTCTGACCCCTGACCCCTGACCCCTGATCCCTTATTTTTTTGCCTATGCCCACTCAGATTCACATCCTGCCAGATGACCTGGCCAACAAGATCGCCGCCGGCGAGGTCGTGGAGCGGCCCGCCGCCGTGGTGAAGGAGCTGCTCGAAAACGCCATCGACGCAGGGGCGGACCGGATCGTCATCGACGTGGCCGCCGGAGGCCGGGAGACGATCCGGGTCAGCGACAACGGGTCCGGCATGGGGCGGGACGACGTGTTGCTGGCGCTGGAGCGCCACGCGACCAGCAAGATTCACACGCTGTCGGACCTGAACGCCATCTCAACGCTCGGTTTCCGCGGGGAGGCGCTGCCGAGCATCGCCTCGGTCAGCCGGATGACGCTGGAGTCCCGGACGGAGGGGGAAGAGGCCGGGACGCGTGTCTCCGTGGAGGGGGGGAGGGTGAAGGAGGTGAGCGCCGTGGGCCGGGACGTGGGCACGACGGTGACGGTCCACGGCCTTTTCTACAATGTGCCTGCCCGCCGAAAATTCCTGAAGGGGATCGAGACGGAGATGCGGCACATCGTCGCGTGCGTGAGCCAGATCGGGCTGGCGTATCCGGCCCTCAGCATCGCCCTCTCCCACAACGGCCGGTCGATCCTCCGCCTGGGGCAGGCAGACTGCAAGCGCCGGATCGAGGAGGTCTTCGGGCTGGACGCAGGCCGCGAGGCCGTGGAGATGGAGGTGGAGGAGGAGGGAATCAGGGTCCACGGATTCCTCGGGAGGCCGACGTTCGTCCGCCGGTCGGGGGCCTCCCAGGCGCTTCTGGTGAATGGCCGACCGATCCAGAGCCGCACCCTGGCGCACGCCATTTACGACGGATATGGCGGGTTGATCGCCAAGGGGGACTTTCCGTTCTATGTGCTCTACCTGGATATCCCCCCCGGCGAGGTGGACGTGAACGTCCATCCGACGAAACGGGAGGTGCGATTTGCGGACGAGCGGCGGGTCTATCAGGTGATCTCCGGGACGGTGAGGCGGGCGCTGCGGGAGGCGGACGTGATCCCGGAGGTCTCCCCGGAGGTGTTTGAAAGAGAGGCCCGGGCGGAGACGGCGGTCGCCCCGGCGTCCTTTTCGGAGCGTCCTGCCGCTTCTGTCTCCACGGCGCGGGAGACGACCCGTCCCTACGACGGAGGGAGGAAGGTCCGGCCGGCGGCCCTGGACCTGGACCTGCAGATGTCGCTGCCGCTGATTGAGCGCAAGCCTCCTGAGCCGAAGGATGCCTCGGAGGAGGGGACAGCGGAGGGGGATGAGACAGAGACGGCGGCGGTCTGGCAGTTGCACGAGACCTATATCCTGGCTGAGATCAAGAACGGTCTGATCCTGATCGACCAGCACGTGGCCCACGAACGCGTCCTCTACGAGGAGACGCTGCGGGGATTCCTGGCGCAGCCCACGCCGGGCCAGCAGCTCCTGTTCCCATTGACGGTCTCCCTGAGCCTGACGGAGATGGCCTTCCTGCGGGAGGTGTTCCCATTGCTGGAACGACTGGGGTTCGGCATCCGGGACCTCGGAGGGAATTCGGCGTTCGTGGACGCGATCCCTTCGGGGCTGCGGCAGTGGGAAGACGGAAAGCTCCTGAAGGAGATTGTGGAGGATCTGCAGGAGGCCGGGCGGTCCAAGTCCGGGGTGGAAGAACGCGTGGCCACGTCCTATGCGTGTCACACCGCCATCCGGGCCGGGGAACGCCTGTCCAAGCGGGAGATGAAGGCCCTGATCGACCGGCTGTTCGCGACGGAGGACCCCTTCGTCTGCCCGCACGGCCGGCCCATCGTGATCAAGATGTCCCTCGATGAGATCAACAAGAGGTTCGGGAGGTAGGGGCGAGGCATGCCTCGCCCCTACCTTGATTATGTCACCCCTGCTCGTCGTCGTCGGCCCCACGGCCACGGGGAAGACCGAGGCGGGCATCCGGGTCGCCCGTCTTCTGAACGGGGAGATCATCTCCGCGGATTCCCGGCAGGTCTACCGGCACATGGACATCGGGACGGCCAAGCCCACCCGGGCGCAGCGGGAGGAGGCGTCCCACCACCTGATCGACCTGGTGGACCCGGACGAGGACTACAACGCGGGCCGCTTCAGCCGGGATGCCCTCCGGGTCATCGCCGATGTGCGGGCCCGGGGGCGCCGGCCCGTCGTGGTGGGGGGGTGCGGGCTCTACGTGCGGGCGCTGCTGGATGGGTTCTCGCCGGTGCCGGAGGTCGATGCCCGGGTGCGGGAGCGCATCCGGGCAGAGGCCGCGCGTTCAGAGACGGTTGATCTGCACAGGCGACTGCGAGCGGTGGACCCCCTGTCCGGGGATCGCATCCGTCCGTCGGACCGCCAGCGGATGGTGCGGGCCCTGGAGGTGTATGAGGCCACCGGAGAGCCGCTGTCGTCGTGGCAGGCCAGGCCGAGAGAGGGGGGGATCGGGGAGTCGGCGGTGGTGGTCGGCCTCCGGATGGAGCGGACGGCGCTCTACGAGCGGATCGAGGCCAGGACCGAGCGGATGATCTCGGAGGGCCTGGTGGGGGAGGTGGAGGGGTTGCGGCGGATGGGTTACCGGCCGGAGGGGAGCGCGCTGGGGACGTTCGGCTATCGGGAGGTGTTCGCATATCTCGAAGGGAAGATCCCGCTCGCGGAGGCGGTCCGGGTGATCCAGCAGGAGACGCGGCGGTATGCCAAGCGGCAGATGACCTGGTTCCGGGGGGATCGCCGGGTGCGGTGGGTGGAGGCCCTGTCACCGGACGTGGCGGGGGAGATCATAGAAAAGGCGAGGGGTGAGGGGTGAGGAATGAGGGCCGCCCTTCTCCCGCATTCCCCATTCCCCATTCCCCATACCGCTTTTTTATTGACTTCACAGGAGCTGTACCTTATCTTTAGGGCACATTTCATTCGTGACGAGCGGGAGTAATTCAGTGGTAGAATGCCAGCTTCCCAAGCTGGACGTCGCGGGTTCGACCCCCGTCTCCCGCTCCATTTTTTTCGCCCCGATGCGGGCGTTTTTTTTGCCCTGCCCCATCCTTCCCGGGCGCATAGAATCTACTTGACAAATAGAATGTTAAGTCCTATTTTTAAAGGAACTTGTTCCTCTCTGGAAATGGATCTCGGAGGTTGGAGGAAATTCCCATGAAATGTTCGATCGTCATTGTATCCTTGCTGGGTTTCATTCTCGTGTCTTCCGTCCTGGCGCAGGCCCCTCTGGGGGCTCCGCCCGCCACCTCTCGCCTGGACCGCTCGGACATGATCACGGCTGTGGGGACGGGGCAGCCCCCCTCCAACCCGGTGAACGTGGCCCAGGCCCGCGCCATGGCGATCCGGTCGGCCCTGCTCGATGCCGAGCGAAACCTGTTCTCCATGGTGCAGGGTATGGCGGTCCACGCCGAGGCCACGGTGGGGACCCTGGTCTCCAGCAACGAGGCGATACGCGCCAAGGTCGAGGGGGTGCTGAAAGGGGCCAGACACGTGGGCCAGCCGAATTACCTGCCGGACGGTTCGGTGGAGATCACGATCGTCGTGAAACGGAGCGACCTGGCCAATGTCGTGTTGCCTGACGCGGGGTTCGCCTCGACCATGGCCTCCTCTGCCTCCGGCTCCAATACCGGATTGATCATCGATGCCAGGGGCCAGAATCTGACCCCGGCGCTGTGTCCGAGGGTGCTCGACGACCGGGGACAGGAGGTCTACGGCCCGTCGTTCGTGACGCGGGACTACGCGGTGCGCTCCGGAGTGGCAGGTTATGCGAAGGACCCCGACAGCGCGCGAAAAGACGGGCGGAGCGGGGCGAATCCCCTCCTTGTGAAAGGCGCCGGTTCGGCAGGCCTGAACCGGACGGACGTGACCCTGTCCGCCGAGGATGCGGGGAAGGTGCGTGGCGCAGGGCAGGCGGGGTTTTTGATTCAGGGCAAGGTGATTTTTGTAATTGATTGAGCCAGGAGAGAATACCTTATAGTTCATGAGAGGGCATGCTTCTTTGTGAGGTATGCCCTTTTGCATTCCATGAGGATCGCATGGATGAACAGGATGTCTGGTTTCGCCGGTTCTTCGGGGAGGAGTACCTGCTGTTCGACGAGCACCCGGACACGGCGCAGGAGGTGGCGTTCATCAGCGAGGCGCTGAGGCTCACCCCCCGGATGCGGCTGCTGGACCTCTGCTGCGGGTACGGCCGGCACGGGGTTCCGCTCGCGCGTCAGGGGTTCCACGTGGTGGGGCTGGACCTGTCGCCGGTGCTGCTGAAAGAGGCCAGGAAAAGGCAGAAGGCAGACGGCAGACCGAAAAGAAAAAGTCGCGAATCGCGAGTCGCGAGTCGCGAGTCAAAGGCCCAGGGTCAGACCCGTGACCCGCGACCCGTGACCCGTGACTCGACCGGAGGTGGGCTGCATCTGGTCCGGGGGGATGTGCGTCACCTGCCGTTCGCGGGGGGGTTCGACGCGGCCATCAGCATGTTCACCTCCCTCGGCTACTTCGACGACGAGGCGGAGAATTTCCGGGTCCTGAAGGGGATCGCCGGGGTGTTGAAACCCGGGGGGAGCATCCTGATCGAGACGGTCAACCGGGACGCCATCGTCCGGCACTTCCGGCCCGTGCAGGTCTTCCGACCCACGGGGATGACGGTGATCGAGGAGCGGCAGTTCGACCTCGTGTCGGGCCGGTCACGGGTGGACGTGACGGTGATCCGGGACGGGCAGGAGACCCGTCTCCATCACAGCATCCGGGTCTACGCCTTCACGGAGCTGGAGATGCTTCTGATGGCCAACGGGCTGAACGTGGAGGGGGTGTGGGGGGATTTTCAGGGAGGGGAGTTCTCCTGGAACACGGCCAGTATGATCGTGCTGGCGCGGAAAGTATGAGACACCTCATGGTCTTCGTCAGGGCTCCGGCGCCGGGCCGGGTCAAGACGCGGCTCCAGGACCGCTACACCCCGGATCAGGTCGCGGCGATCTACCGGGCCTTCGTCGCCGATGTGCTCGCGCACGGCGCACAGGTGGCCTGCGAGCGCCGGACGGTCTGCTTTGCCCCGGCGGACGCAGAGAGGTCCATCCGTCCCCTCACCGGGCCGGCGTGGGACCTGCGCCCCCAGGCGGAGGGGGACCTGGGGGACCGGATGGCCGAGGCGTTTTCGTGGAGCTTCGCCCGGGGCGCGTCGCGTGCGGTCCTGATCGGCTCCGACAGCCCGTCCCTGCCGCCGGACGGGATGGCCGGGGCGTTCGATCGGCTGGAGGGGCGCGACCTGGTGATCGGGCCGAGTGTGGATGGAGGGTACTACCTGATCGGGATGTCGAGGCCGATGCCAGAGGTGTTCCGGGAGGTGACGTGGAGTTCGGCGCGGGTGCTGGGGCAGACGCTGGACCGGGCGGAGGAGACCGGCGTCCGGCCCGTTCTCCTGAGGCCCTGGTACGACGTGGACACGCCGGAGGATCTGGACTTTCTGCTGACGCACGTGAGGGGGGAGCGAATGGGGGGAGGGCCGGCGGATGCGCCGGAGACGGTGAAGGTGGTGGAGAAGATCAGGGGTCAGGGGTCGGAGACCGGGGGCCGGGGAGAAGCAAGGCTGAACCATTCTGCTTTCCCTGACCCCTGACCCCCGCCCCCCGGCTTCTTACAGCACCTTCAGCCCTTCGGTGAGCTTGGCCTGCTCCGCGCGCTTGGCCTCCACGATGTGGACCTGGGCGAGCAGCGCGGCGGCGATCTTCCGGAAGGCCCCGGCCTGCGGCGAGTCGGGCTGGCCTACGACGATGGGGACGCCTGCATCGCCGCCTTTTCGAATCTCCGGGTCCAGGGGGATCTCGCTCAGGAAGGGGACGCCCATCTGTTCGCACAGCCGAAGGCCACCGCCGTGACCGAAGATGTCGGTCCGGGTCTTGCACCTGGGGCAGATGAAGGTGCTCATGTTCTCGACGACGCCGAAGATCGGGACGTCCACCTGTTTGAACATGAGGATGCCCCGCTTCACGTCCTCGAGCGCCAGATTCTGGGGCGTGGTGACGATGACCGCGCCTGCGATGTAGACCGACTGCCGGAGGGTGATCTGCACGTCCCCGGTGCCGGGGGGGAGGTCCAGGATCAGGTAGTCGAGGTCTCCCCAGGCCACGTTGTGCAGGAACTTCTGAATCATCTTGGTGACGAGCGGCCCCCTCCAGATGACCGGGACGTTGTCCCCGGTGATGAAGCCCATGGACATGAGCTTGAGGCCGTGGCTCTGGAGGGGGATGATCCGTTCGTCTTCGGTGTCGGGCCGGTCCTTGACGCCCATCATGATCGGGATGTTGGGGCCGTAGATGTCGGCGTCCATCAGGCCCACGGCCGCCCCGGTCTGCGCCAGGGCCACGGCGAGGTTCGTTGCGACCGTGGACTTTCCCACCCCTCCCTTTCCGCTGGCCACGGCGATGATGTGCCGGACGCCGGGGATGGCGGGCCGGTCCTTGGCCGAGGGACCGAAGGTGACCGTGGCGATGGTGACGTTGACCTGCTCCACGCCGGGGAGGGCCCGGACGGCCTCCTCGCACGCCCGCTGAATCCCGGCCTTCTGCGGCCCCGTCGGGTTGGTCAGGATGACCTCAAAATCCACCTGCCCGCCCCGAATGGTCACGTTGCGGACCGCGTTCAGCGCTACCAGGTCCTGCTTCAGATCGGGTTCGATCACGGTCCTGAGGGCGTGGAGGACCTCATTCTCTGTCACCGGCACGGGAGACTCCTTGAAAAGACAAGAGCGGTGTCGGGTTTCGGGTTTCGGGTATCAGGTAAAAACAAAGATGATCTTTTCTTTTCCCGACGCCTGACGCATGACACCTGACACCTGTTTTTTCACACCAGAACCGACATGTCCCTGAGCCGCTGGACGATGGAGGGAAGGATCTCCAGGACGTAGTCCACGTCCTCCATCGTGTTGTCCCGCCCGAAGCTGAAGCGGACCGAACTCTGGGCCAGCCGTGGGTCGAGGCCGATCTCCATCAGGACGTGGGAGGGTTCCTCGGTCCCGGAGGTGCAGGCCGAGCCGCTTGAGGCGGCCACGCCTTCGAGGTCCAGGCTCAGGATGAGAGACTCCCCCTCGGCTGCGTAGAAGGAGACGTTGAGGGTGTTGGGCAGGCGCTCCACAGGATGGCCATTGCGCCGGATCCGGTCGATCCGGTCGCAGAGGCCGACCCAGAGGGCCCCGGTCAGGGCGTTCAGGTGAATGGCCTGATCGACCCGTTCGCGAAGGACCCACTCCGTGGCCTTTCCGAACCCCACGATGCCGGGGACGTTCTCCGTGCCCGGACGGCGGCCGGCCTCGTGAGAGCCGCCGTGCAGGAGGGGTGAAAAGGGAGTGCCTCTGCGGATATAGAGCGCCCCCACGCCCTTCGGCCCGTGGATCTTGTGGGCGGAGACGGAGAGGAGGTCGCAGCCGAGGGCGTCCACGTTCACGTCGATCTTCCCGAAGGCCTGGACGGCATCCACGTGGAACGGGACGCCGCGCTCCCGGGCCAGGGCGCCGATCTGGGCGACGGGCTGGAGGGTTCCGATCTCGTTGTTGGCGTGCATGACCGAGATCAGGACGGTGTCGTCGGAGAAGGCGCGGCGGACGTCGTCGGGGTCCACCTGACCGTGTGCGTCGACGGGGAGGACGGTGAGGCGACAGCCGCTTTGGGCGAGGAATCGGGCCGTGTGCAGGACGGCGTGGTGCTCCACGGCGGAGGTGATGATGTGGTTTCCCCGTCCGGAACTGCTCCGGACGACGCCGGTGAGGGCGGCGTTGTCAGACTCGGTGCCGCCGCTGGTGAAGAAGACCTCGGCAGGGTCGGCCCCGATCCCAACCGCCACGGCATCCCGGGCCTCCTCCACGGCCACGCGGGCCTCCCGGCCGAAGGCGTGGATGCTGGAGGCGTTCCCGTAGACCGGGCCCAGGAAAGGGAGCATGGCCTGGACCACCTCGGGCCGGGTGGGGGTGGTGGCGTTGTGGTCGAGATAGATGGAGCGCATAAATATCCTTGTAGGGGCGACCCGTCGGGTCGCCCCTACCCCATCAAAAATGGGCCACGGCCTGAATGTTCAGCACCTTGTTCCGCCGGAGGGCCCCGGCGGGTTCCAGGTCGAAGGTGTAGCGCGTGTCCCAGATCACGGCCACGTCTTTGGAGATGTCGATGCCGAGGACGTAGCCGTAGAAGGTGTCCAGGGTGCTGTCGAAGAAACCTGTCTTGCGGGTGTCGATGTTGTACTTCTCGTAGTAGGCCGACGCCTGACTGAGGTAAGGGATGCCTTTGAGAAGGGTCGGGGCCAGGGCAGCCCTGGCGGTGAACCGCTGATGGTTGGCGTCTCCCTGGCCCACGAGGCGTTGGTACGCGGCCGATGCGGTCAGGAGCGGGCCGAGGGCCAGTCTTGCGTCTCCGTAGATCCCCTTCATCGAGGTGTCGGTGAGCGTGGATGCCTTGGTGAAGGCGGTCTGCCGGGCCTCGTCGTATCGGGCGCGGCTCTTTTCGTACAGGTCGTCGAAGTATTGAGGCCTGAAATGACCCGAGAACCGGCGGTATTCGGCCCTGGTCCGGAGGGGGCCGAGGATGAACTGGAGGCCGGGCGCGCCGAACCCATCCCCCTTGACGCCGTTCCGGTCCACGATGCGGGCGTACTGTGCGTAGAGGGACAGCCGGGTGTGCTCCCGGTCCCAGATCGGATAGGCCACATCGAGCCCCGCCATGCCGATGGCATCGGCGGGCGGTCTGGAAGGGAGATGGAGACTCCGGAGGGCCTCGAACGGATCGGTGTCCGCCACCACGGTGAGGCCGACCTCAAGCCGGCCCACGCCCATCTCGTTCGGGTAGAACATGGGGTGAGCGGACAATCGTGCGCCGAGGAGGGCCCCGCCCCGGGAGAGGTCGATAAAGTCGTTGACCACGAGGCGTACCCCCACGTTCCAGGGGGAGATGTCCCGGACGGCGATGTCGAGGCCGGTCTTTTTGACGCCCGGCTCATCGAGGGTGTTCCGGTAGTCGCTCATGATCAAGCCGTAGCCCAGGGTGACGTTCTCCAGGGCCCCGATGTGCACGTAGACGCGGTCCTCCTCCTGTTCGATATCGCCGTACTGCAGGTAGTGGATCTTGCGAAGGACGCTCTCGAACCCGTCGGTCCGGGTGTCAAAGTTCCAGCCCCGATTCCGGAACCGCCCTTTCTCGTCCATGAACAGCTCGACGTCCAGGACGGCGTCGAATTTTCCGGCGGTCAGGCGGGGTCGCAGGACCATGCGCTGCCACTGCGCCCCGTCCACGGTCACAGTCCCGAACAGGCCGGACAGGACGGTGCGAAGGTTGGTGTCGGACCCGGTCCGAAGGCTGTCCTGCGCGGCCGCCATTCCGGCGGTCAGCGCGACGAGCAGCGGCAAAACTGCCCAGCGAGATGTACGAATGGCGGACTCCTTTTGTTCGCAAGGGGTTCGAGGAAAATAATACGCCATCTCCCCGTCGAAGTCAAGCCCAATCAACGCCCCACCAGGCCCGTACTCGCCAAGAATTCCCTTGACATTTGGCCCCGCGATTCCTAAATCTGAGAACCAAATGATGAACAGGACAGGCGGGAGGCATGATCCGCAGATGGGCGCAGATGAACGCAGATGGAGGATGGTGCGAGGCAGGCCCTCACCCCCGGCCCCTCTCCCACCTGTGGGAGAGGGGAGACAGGCGTAGCCTGCGGGGAGAGGGAGGGGGACAGGGGGAGGAAGGGGGGCGGTTGCCTGTTGCCTCATGCCTTTTTCCGCGTTCCGTTTTTTTCAAGGGAGGGTCCGTCAATGAAGACGTTTCTGGTGTTCACCGGCACGGGGCCGGTCCTTTTCCTCTCTTCATTTGAGACGATCGACGATCCGCGCGCCCTGGGGAAACTCAGGGACAAGGGGATCACGAAGTTCATCGCCTACGAGGTGGACGGCGACGTGGCCAGGCAGCGCTACGGGCTTCGGTTCGACCGCAACGCGGCGGACCTGGAGGGCGTGGCGGACATCCGGGTGCTCGACTACGACGGGTCTCACGCCTTCCGGAAGTTCTCGTTCGCCGAGCTGGGCCGGGAGTACCGGCACGAGGAGTGAGGAAATGCAAAGTGTAAAGTGTAAAATGCAAAGTTAAAAATGGGGGGCTGCATTTTGCATTTTACACTTTCCTGATATGGAGGTAAGGCCATGGAAGACGCCTTCCCGTTCGTCCGGGTGAAAGGCTCCCGGTATGCGATGGGGCGGCAGCACGGGGAGATCGCAGGGGAGCGCGTCCGCAGGTTCATCGACCTCCTCCTGAACGGGGCGAAGGTGAGCCTGGAGGAGGGGGGCCGGCGGGCGATGCGCTTTCTGCCGCTGTTCGAGCGGTTCTCGCCGGGGCTGGTGGAGGAGGTCCGGGGGCTGGCGGACGGGGCGAAGGTCTCTTTCGAGGAGGCCCTGCTGCTGCAGGTCCGGGGGGAGATCGCCGGGGTGACGCCGGAGGGGTGCACGGCCTTCGCGCTGTCCCGCGAGGTGACCCGCACGGGGCAGGTGATCGCGGGGCAGAACTCCGACATGGGGCGGGAGATCGAGGCGGTGGGGATCGTGCTGTGCGTCGAGCCAGAGGACGGGCCGAAGGCGCTGATGTACACCTTCGCGGGGCACCTGGGGTATCACGGGATCAACAGCCGGGGGGTGGGGCATTTCGCCAACGCCCTCTACGGCCCGGCGTGGCGATTCGCCCTGCCGCACTACCCGCTCAAGCGGCGGTTCCTGGAGCTCTCCACGGCGGATGCGTGCGTCCAGACCCTGATGACCACGCCGGTCTGTTCGGCGGGGAACTATGTCCTCTGCGACGGGGAGGGGCGCATCCGGGACGTGGAGGTGACGCCGACCGGGTGCGACGTCGTGGAGGCGGAGGACGGGTTCATCGTACACGCCAATCACTTCGTCAGCCCGAAGCTCAAGGCGCAGGAGAAAGGGGGGCTGGCGGATTCCTGCCCGCGCCACGACCGGCTGAAGGCGCTGGTCGCGGAGGCGCGGGGCCGGATCGACGCGGAGACGATGATGCGGTTCCTGTCCGACCACGCCGGCCACCCCACGTCGATCTGCCGTCACGGAGGGCCGGGGGAGATGAAGACCGCGGCGTCTCTCGTGGCGGAGCCGGAGCGGGGCGTGCTGCACGTCTGCAAGGGGAATCCGTGCGAGGGGACGTACAAGGCTTATGCGATGTGAGCGCGAAGGGGCTGGAGACTTGAGGCTTGAGACTGGGAACCCCAAACCCCAGCCTCCAGCCTCCAGCCTCCAGCCTCCGGTTCTCTTCGACGCACGGGCGCTCTATGACGCCTACCACCGGGGGCGGCCGGGACCGTTGCGCGGCGGCGGATGTCGCGTGGCGCGGATGACCTTCGAGTCGGCCTGCGCCGGCGAGCTTTGCGGGGAAGACCGGGACTGCGAGGAGAACCTCCGGTTCGGGTTCCCGGTCTTCCTCCCGGAGGGCGCCCCGGACCCGAGGTGCGACGATCTGGTGGTCATCCTGAACGGGCTGAATGAGACGGCCTACATCAAGCTGTTCCCCTGGGCATTGAACCTGGCTCGTCTGACGGGCAGGCCGACGGCGATCTTCCCGACGGCGTTCCACCTCAACCGGCGGCCCCGGTCGTGGCTGCCCGCTGCCCAGGCGCTCTACCGGGAGCGGGCGGCGCTGCCGGGGAACCACAAGGCCAGCCCCTACAACGCCGCGCTGAGCCAGGGCCTGAGCGCCCGGCCCGGCCGTTTCTTCCGGGGGGGGCTGCAGACGTGCGGGGACCTGAAGGCCCTGGCGAGGTCGGTCCGGGAGGGTTCCCATCCGCAGCTTTCGGCGGTCCTGAGCCGGGAGGCCCGGATGCACTTCCTGGGCTACTCCGCCGGGGGCTACGTGGCGCTGGTCCTGCTGCTGGCGGACGAAGAGGGGCTGTTCCGGGGAAGCCGCTGCGCGCTGTTCGCCTCGTGTGCGGACCGGGACGGGGTCGATCCAGGGAGCATCCTGATCCTGGACAGCGAGGCGTCGGCGCGGGTGATGGACTACTACGGGGGCGGGGGCTACGCCGGGGATGAGGACGCGGAGGTCCGGGACTGGCTCGTCAACCGGCCGGAGGGGGTCTGGTTCCGGAAGATCCTGGGCGGGCGATTGGCCGGGGCGGGTCTGGGCGGACGGGTGATGGCGGCGGTGGGGGCGAAGGACAAGGTCATCGCGGCGGACAGCGTGGTCCGGACCTTGAGGGGGGTTCCGGTGGAGGTGATGGACCTGGGCATCCACGAGTATCCGTTCAACATCGCGGGACCCCTGGAGGAGGCCTACGCGTCTTCCGCAGCCCGCGCTCTGCTCCGTGAGATCGGGGAGAGCGCCGGGATAGGGGCGTCGTATCGGGGTCCCTTTGAGGCGTTCATCCGAAAGGTGGCAAACTTCTTATGAGTCAGGTTACAGGGGGCGAACTGGTGGTGCGCGGGCTGAAGGCCGAGGGCGTTCAGCACATCTTCAGCCTGTCGGGCGGGTCCATCGTCCCAATCTACAACGCCTGCGCGGAGCATGGCATCCGGGTCCTGATCACACGAAACGAGCAGTCGGCGGCCTACATGGCGGACGCCTGGGGGAAACTGACCGGTAAGCCGGGGGTCTGCGTGGTGACGACCGGCCCGGCGGTGCTGAACGCCCTGTCGGGCGTGGCCACGGCCTACTTCGCGGACAACCCGATGCTGCTGATCAGCGGCCACACGGACTATGCGACCTTCGACCTGGGGGCGATGCAGGAGATGGACCAGATCGCCACGACCCGGCCGATGGTCAAATGGAGCCGGCTGGTGACGGACCGGCGGCGCATCCCGGAGTACATGGCCTCGGCCTACCGGCACGCGCTGACGGGGAGGCCGGGGCCCGTGCACCTGGACCTTCCGGGGGACGTGCTGGACGGGACGTGCGACGCGGCGGAGGTCTCGGCCGTGGCCCACGAGCGGTCGCGCACGGCCTCGGGCATGCGGGGGGACTCCGCGATGATCCGCAAGGCGGTCGGCCTGCTGCACCAGGCGGAGCGCCCGGTGATCCTGGCGGGCCGGGGCGTGGCGTGGTCGCACGGGGAGGAGGCGCTGCGGCAGTTCGCGGACATGACGCACATCCCGTATTTCTCCAAGGAGGACGACCTCGGCTGCGTCTCGCACCCCCACGCCCTCTATGCGGGGCTGGGGACGACGCGGGTCAACCCGGTCGCCCGGCGCATCGCGCTGGCCGACGTGGTCCTGGTGCTGGGGATGCAGGTCGATTTCCGGTCCGGGTTCGGGAGGCCGCCGTTCTTCGGGGCGGACGCCAGGGTCATCCGGGTGGATGAGGTGGCGGAGGCGATCGGCGACCGACTGCCGGTGGACGCGGGCATCGTGGCAGACTGCCGGTCCGCGCTGTTCGACCTGGTCGCGGAGGCGCAGCGGCTCGACTGGACCCGACCGTCGTGGATCGCGGGGCTGGACGATGCGGAGCGGGAGGTGCGGGACCTGTGGGAGAAGGCGGCGCGGTCCGACCGGAGGCCGGTCCACCCCCTGCGGCTCTGCCAGGAGGTGTTCACGTTCATGGGCGAGCGGGACGTGATCGTGTCCGACGGGGGGGACATAGGACAGTGGGCCAAGATCGCGGCGCACCCCCGGCACCCCCGGAACTGGCTGACGGTGGGGCCGATCCTGGGCATCGGCAACGGCATCCCCTACGCGATGGCGGCGAAGCTGGCCCGGCCCGAGGCCCGCGTGGCGCTGATCTCCGGGGACGGGTCGTTTGGGTTCGCGGGGATGGAGTACGACATAGCGGTCAAGGAGAAGATCCCGTTCGTGACCGTGGTGAGCACGGATCTCTACTGGGGGATCATCCGGCACGCGCAGATCCGGGACTTCGGGCCGGACCGGACGTTCGGGACGGACCTGGGGATGACGCGCTACGACAAGGTGGCGGAGGCCCTGGGGGGGTACGGGGAGTTCGTGGAGGACCCGAGGGAGATCCGCCCGGCTCTTCAGCGGGCGTTCGATGCGGGCGTGCCGGCCTGCATCAATGTGCCGACGGAGTTCACGAACCCCTTCCTGGCGGACAATTATGGGGTGAAATTCTGAACGTGACGGCTCCCTTGCTCCCCCAGCACTGGCAAAAGGTCCTGGGCGCTCCCTCCCTCTCCCACCCTTCGACTGTGCGGCGCGAAAGCGCCGCTCCGCTCAGGGCAGGCTGGGGGAGGGAGGATTATTTGGGGAGGGGGGCCGTTTAGAGTCCGTACGGAAATCCCATTCGGGCTTCAAGTGGCTGCGAAGGCTGTGGGCTTCGTTACGCTCCGTCGCCGCATCCGCCTTGCAGGATGCGCCTCCTTCGCAAGCCTTGCCCAAAGCCTTCTCGCTCACTTTCGGGCCTCAAAGCG
>SICM01000050.1 GCA_009694805.1 Candidatus Latescibacterota bacterium | reverse complement strand
GAATCTGTGGGTTCAGGAGAAATTGCAGAAAGAAAAAACACCCAGTAGGAGATCATCCTGATGGCTGCTCCTGAGTATCGCATATCTCAGACGCAACTCTCCTACCCCTATGAGTTCGCGCCGAAGGAACTGGACGCTATCGTGGCGTGCAACCGGGCGCACGGGTTCGCGGTGGTGAAGCAGGTAATCTCGCCAGAGGCCGTCGAGGAACTCAAGGCGTCCGTGCGGGAGGTCGTCATCCGCGATGGCCTGAACCCGGGGGAGAGCCGCTACTGCGTCAACTTTCTGGAGCTGTCCCCGGCAGCCGCCAGGCTCCTGGGCCACGAGAAGTTCATGGTCATCGCCCGCGCCCTGCACGGGGAGGCGCTGACCTTTCACCGGTCCGCGGCGATTGCCAAGGACATCGGGGCGGGGTCGTGGACGTGGCACACGGACTGGACCTTTCCGGAGACGAAGGCGGCCAGCGCGAGCGCGTTCCTGAACACGATCGAGGGGTTCTCCTCGATGTGGCTCTACCTCAACGGCACGCATCCAAGCCGGGCCGGGCTGGCGATCATCCCGGACTCAAATGCGATGGACTGGGCCGGACCGGAAGGGTTTGCGCTCACGGAGGGGCGCAAGTCGTTCTACCGCATCGGGACGGAGCCGAAGGGCTACACGGGCATGGACGTGCCGGGGATGCTGCCGCTGCTGACCGATCCGGGGGACCTGATCGTCTTCGCGGACCGGACCTATCACGGCGTGTTCCCGCACCAGGGCACGGAGGTGCGCCTGTCCATCGGCATGGCCTTCCGGCCCGGACAGACCTCCTTCCACGCGCCCTGGCCGCTGCCGGAATCGGCGAAGAAGTTCATCGCCTCTGTGCCGAAGGATGTCCGTCCGGTGGTGGAGCACTATACAGGTATCGATCTGGGCTGGAAGCTTGAGGGATGAACCAAAGCCCAAACACATCGCCGTCATCGGTACGGGGCCGGCCGGGGCCAGCGTGTGGGACGGGAAGATGGAGGGATGATGAGACGAAAATCAGCCTGAAAGGAGTGGTAGCCGGGAACAAACCGTGAGGAGTTCATGAGAACATCGGTGGTTACGCTGTTGCTGCTGTCCGTCGCGTGCGTCACCTCCCCTGTCGCGCTCCTGCGCACGCCCCTGACCGACCTGCCCGATGACCTTGCCGCCCTCACCTTCACGGCGGAAGGACGACTTAGTACCCCTTATGTGATGCTGGAACTCAGCCAGCCCGGCGGGCTCAACGGATTCGTCGTGCTGAGCGGCGAGGGTCTGCCTGTCTGGTACTTCCGTACCGTCGGCGGCGCCGTGGGGTTCACGAGACGCCCCAACGGCAACTTCGTCTTTCTCGACTCGGGGCAGGGCCTGCTGGAGGTGACGCCGGCAGGAGACATTGTAAATCGACTTGCTCAGGAGGCGCCGCCGGGCCGCAACATTCACCACGATGTCATCCCGACCGGGAACAACACCCTCCTGTTCATCGCGGACGATTGGCGGCCCTGGAACGGCGCGCAGGTGAACGGAGTGGCGATATGGGAGTGGAACCCCGAGACCGGGGCGACCACCCGGCGTTGGAGTTCATTCGACTTTCTGAATCCCGACGAGGATCGCGGCCCCGGGTCCCAGCCCGGCGACTGGCTTCACGCAAATTCGCTCTTCTTTGGACCCCGGGGGAATCTGTTGCTGAGTTCGCCTTTTCTGAATCAGGTGATCTCCATCTCCCCCGATTATAAGCGTATCGAATGGCGTCTCGGAGGCCCCCGGGCAACCCTCTCCGTCGCTGATCCGTTCAGCGGACAGCACATGGTCCAGGAGATCGCGCCCGGACGGATTCTCATGTTCGACAACGGGTTCGAGCGGACGAACGAGCGCTACTCCCGGGCCGTCGAATATGAGATCGCGGGGGAACAGGCCCGAAAAGTGTGGGAGTGGCGTCCGTCACGGGACAACTGGGCGCGGGCCGTCGGCGCGGACCGCCGGCTGTCCAACGGGAACACGCTCGTGGTCTTCGGTGTGACAAAGGACCTGCCCGTCGGCTCCACGGGTCCGCTGGAGGCCTATGAGGTGACCGCCAGTGGGTCGGTGGTCTGGCACATCGTGGTGGGCGGTAACATCCGTACGATGTACAGGGCCACCCCCCTCGAAAGGTTCTGAAACCTCACAGGTGTTTCTGCAAACGCAAAATCGAGGAGAACCCCTTTGTCGTCAAACGCCAGCGCGAAACGCGTTGCCGTCATCGGTGCGGGACCGGTCGGGCTGGAGGCCGCGCTCTATGCCAGGACCCTCGGCTATGAGGTAACGGTGTTCGAGCGGGGGGAGGCCGGGGCCAGCGTGCGGGCCTGGGGGTTCATCACGCTCTTCTCGCCCTGGTCGCTCAACTGTTCGTCCCTCGGCCTGCGGGCGCTGGGTGAGCGCGATCCGGCGTGGACGCCTCCTGAAGATGGCGTCTGTCCAACAGGCCAGGATTACGTCGAGCGCTACCTGCTCCCACTGAGCCGACTGCCGGCCCTGCGGGGTTGCATCCAGGCGCAGACGGAGGTCCTGGGTGTTGGCCGGGAGGGGCTGCACAAGGGGGATCTGATCGGGAACCCGCGCCGGGGAGATCACCCGTTTCGCCTCCTGGTTCGGGACCGGAGCGATCTGGAGTACGTCCATTCAGCGGACGTGGTGATCGACGCGTCGGGGACCCACGGGCAGCACAACTGGATCGGGTCCGGGGGCATCCCGGCTCCCGGCGAACAGGCGAGCGCGCACCGGATCAGCTACTGGCTGGAGGACCTTCCGGGCCTGGCCCGTCCCCGGTACGCGGGCAAGCGCACTCTTCTGGTCGGCGGGGGGTATTCGGCGGCCACAACCGCCGTGGCGTTCGAGGCCCTGATCCGGGAGGCGCCGGGCACGTCGCTCCTCTGGGTGAGCCGTGCGGAGCGGGGTCTCCCCTATCCGCTGATTCTGGACGACCCGCTGCCGGGCCGGGCCGCGCTGATCGCGTCGGCCAACCGGATTGCGTCGGGAGGGTGTGCGGACATCGCCTATCGCCATCCGGCATCCGTGGAGTCGATCCGGTACGCGGACGAGCGCTTCTCCGTAACGCTTCGGACGAATGGAGAGCCCCGGGAGGCCGTTGTGGACCGGGTCATCGGCCACGTGGGTTACCACCCGGACAACGCGATCTACCGGGAACTCCAGGTCCACGAGTGCTACGCCACGTGCGGTCCCATGGGCCTGGCGGCGGCGCTGCTCGCTTCATCCTCCAGTCTGGACTGCCTGGCCCAGACGAGCGCCGGGCCGGAGACCCTGAAGAACCCGGAACCGAACTTCTACATCCTCGGGGCCAAGAGTTACGGCCGTAGCTCGACCTTTCTGATCCGGCTCGGCCTGGAGCAGGTCCGCGATGTGTTCACCCTGATCGCGGGAGATCCTGACCTGAATCTGTATCATTTATGACCCCTATGCCAGATCCCGAAGTCGCCCTCCACGCGCTGGACCACCTCTGGTTTCAGGTGGGGGGCACGGTGTGCAACCTCTGGTGCACGCACTGCTTCATCAGTTGCAGTCCGGAGAACCACGCCTACGGGTTCATGACGCTGGAACAGGTCCGGCCCTATCTGGGGGCGTCGAAGCGGCTCGGGGTGAAGGAGTACTACTTCACCGGCGGGGAGCCGTTCATGAACCGGGAGATCGTGGAGATCCTGGCCGCGACGCTGGCCATCGGTCCGGCCACGGTCCTGACGAACGGCACGGTTTTCCGGGAGGAGGACATCCAGCGGCTGGCCGGGATCGAATGGGCGTCTCCGTACTCGCTGGAGTTCCGGGTGAGTCTGGATGGGTATTCCCCGGAGACGAACGACCCGGTGCGGGGGGAGGGGACGTTCCAGCGGGCGATGGAGGGGGTCCGGCTGCTCCTGAGGCACGGCTTTTTGCCGATCGTCACGGCGGCGCGCGTGTGGGAGGAGCGGGAAGAGACTTTCGTCCAGAAGCAGTTTGCGGAGGCGCTGGAAGCCGCCGGATACGACCGGCCCCGGCTCAAGGTCCTGCCGTCGCTCAAGCTGGGCCGGGAGGTCGGGAGGTCCCGGGGGTATGCGGATTACGAGCGGGTGACGCCGGAGATGATGGCGGGCTATGACCAGGGCCACCTGCTCTGCTCGAACAGCCGGATCGTGACGGACCGGGGCGTCCACGTCTGCCCCATCCTGATCGACTCCCCGGAGGCGCGGCTGGGGGCGACGCTGGAAGAGGCGATGATCCCCTATCCCCTCCGGCACCGGGCCTGCTACACGTGCTACCTCTACGGGGCGATCTGCTCCAATGTCTCCTCCCTCCCTGAGCCTTGACGCTGTGGACACCTTTGAGCGCGTGCAGAACTGTCCCCCCCCTTCGTTTCCCCTCCCTCTCCCAATCCGATAAAATCCATTATGCGTTTTTGCATGATCACCACGTTCTACCCGCCCTACTCCTTCGGCGGCGATGCTGTCTTCGTCCATCGCCTGGCCAATACGTTGACGCGCCGTGGCCATTGAGAACATCAGCGTCATCTTCGGCGAGAACCTCGGTTTTGTACGGAGTTTTTTCAAGCTTCTTGAGTTGTCGTCGCCTGCCGCCGATTATTTCGCGTTCTGCGATCAGGACGATATCTGGAAACCCCATAAAATTTCCCGCGCCGTCGCGTTCTTGAGCCGATCCCCGCGAGAGATGCCTGCTTTGTATTGCTCGCGGCGTGTCGTGGTCGACGAAAACTTAAAGGCGCTGGGATATTCGGACATCCCAGTGAAGGGGCTGTCGTTTAGCAACGCACTCGTCGAGTGCCCAGCGCCGGGCTGCACTCAGGTGTCGAATCGCGCGGCGCGCCATCTGATGCTGAGCGAATTGCCCCGGTATGCCTTTGGTCACGACTGGTGGAACTACCTTGTCACTTCGGCCCTCGGCATGATCACCTATGATGATGAGCCGGGCATTCTTTACCGCAAGCACGGCTCCAATACGATCGGCACTGCGTTTGGGACAATCGATGCGGGAAGGATCAAAATCCGCCGCTTTCGGAGATATGGCCGGCTGCGGCTGGTGACGAAGCAGGCTGAAGAGTTCCGGCGCATCTACGGACCCTTACTGGCCGAGGAACAGAGGCGCGTTCTGGATCGCTTTCTGGAAAGCAGGAAGGGGTTTTGGGAGCGGGTGCGCTATGCCTGGGGTTGTGAGGTATACCGGCAATCGACACCGGATCACTTTATCTTGAAGCTGTTGATTGTTTTAGATCGTCTCTGAGCCACTCCAGTTGTCCGAGAAACAGCCATGATCCATGCATTTTTTACGACACAGCCAACTCCGGCGCGACACCCTGCTTCTCCTTGCCGTCCAGGGCTTTTACAGGCTGACTGGTTTTGTCATCCTCCTGGTCCTCTCGCGCCGCCTGACGACCACGGATATCGGGGCTTACTTTTTCGCCATCGCCTTTGCCGAGACGGCCATCGTGCTGGCCAACTTCAGCCTCAACCCGGTCATGATGCGGCGGGTGGCTGCGGGTCCGGCTCAAGCCTCAACCTACCTCCACCCGCTGCTGGGCTTTCGGCTCCTCAGCAGTCCCGTCTACCTGCTCTGCGTCTTTATCGCAACGATCACATTCACCTCAGCCAGCTGGCAGGTGATGATGGCTGCGGCCCTCTTCACCCTGCTGGAGGACATCTCCTTTTCTTTCGGCGTCTTCTTTCTGGCCCTGAGAAAGGCTATTTACAATGTGATCATCGGCGCGTCGGTGCAGATCGTGTACTTAACCGCATTTCTGGTGGGCATGTCTCGGGCTCCCTCACTGGAGGTGGCGCTGGGGGCCAACCTGCTGCGCTCCCTGTGTTTTCTGGGAGCATCCGCCTGGGTGGCGCACCGTCGGTTGTGCCCGTTGCGGGTATCGTGGGACAGCCGCCTGGTGAAGGCCGGGGCTCCCTTCCTTCTCACGACGTTTCTCATCGCCCTGCGGGAGCAGACCGGCACCCTTCTTCTGGGGGTTCTGACCGACTACGATTCCGTCAGCCGTTACGGCCTGGCTTACCGGGTTGTGTCCACCGCCATTTTTATTCCGACAGCGGTTTACGCCGCCCTCTCTCCTCTGCTGGTGGCTCAGGGTCTCAGCGGGCAGAATCGTCGCACCCTCACGCGGGCCATCGGGCTTCTGGCGGGCCTTGGCCTGCTGGCCATGGGGGTGGTCTTCCTCTGCGCCGGTCCTCTTACAGCGGTGTTATACGGCTCGCTGGCAGACACGGTCGCTCCTCTGCTGCGCCCTCTGACGCTCCTGTTTCCGTTGAGTTTTCTGTCCCTCTTCCTGTCGTCCACCCTGCAGGCTCTGTACCAGGAGGCCAGGGTTGTTCGGGCCTTCATCGTGGTGACGGTAACAAATGTTCTGGCGAACTGTGCCCTGATCCCGTATTTTGGGGCTTATGGCGCGGCCTATGCGCAGATCCTGTCCACTCTGCTGCTGCTGGGAATTCTGAGTGGGTATCTCTGGAAGCTCTTCAAACAGCCGGTAGCCTCTGTCTCACCCCTTCCTGGGCCTTGACGCTATGGACACGTTCAGCCGCATCGCCGTCTTCGGGGGCGTGTACAACAATTATATCGCGCTGGAGGCGACGGTGGAAGATGCCCGGCGGCGGGGGGCGGAGGCGCTGTTCTGTCTGGGGGATCTCGGGGCGTTCGGGCCGCACCCGGACCGGGTCTTTCCGATCCTGATGGACGCGGGCGCGCGCACCATGCAGGGGAACTACGACCATTCGGTGGGGAACGGGCTGGCCGACTGCCAGTGCGGGTACACGGACCCCCGCGACAACTCTTTCGCGAAGCTCAGCTACGACTACACGTTCGCGCACACGAGCGACCCCCACAAGGCGTGGCTCAAGGGGCTCCCGCAGGCCCTTCGGGTGAAGTTAGGCCCCTACCGGGTCCTGATGAGCCACGGCTCTCCCCGCAGGATGAACGAGTTCCTGTGGGCATCGACGACGCCGACGCACTTCTTAGAGAAACTGTGCGAGGACCACGATGCGGACATTCTGCTGGCGACGCACACGGGCCTTCACTGGCATCGCAACCTGTCGAACGACCGTCATTTCGTCAACGTGGGCGCCATCGGCAGGCCGGCGAACGACGGCCGGACAAACGTCTGGTACACGATCCTGACGGCGGGGAAAGGTCTGGAGGCGGCGTTCGTGCCGGTCGACTACGACTACCGGCGCCTGGCCGGGGAGATGCGGGCCGAAGGTTTGCCGCAGGCGTTCATCGAAACGATCCTGACCGGATGGTGGACCTGCTGTCTCGAAGTCCTGCCGATGAAGGAACGGAGGCGGGGGAGATATTGATGGAGAGGCCGTGGTAGGGGCGCGATGAATCGCGCCCCTACCACGCCATTACATTTCCGTTCGCGCAACCGGCCAGGATCGTCTCTCCGAGGGTCGTCAGGGCTGTGATGCGTGACCCGGCCTCCGCCCGTCCCACGACCCTGCCTTTTCCGTTCAGGAGGTGGAGGCTCCCATCCTCGCACCCCGCGACGACGCGTCCATCGAGGGCTGCCGTGACCCGCACGGCAGCGCCCAGGTTCACTGCCCAGAGTTTGTCCCCTTCCCCGCTGAACCCGCAGATGTAGAAGTTGGGCGATCCGACGATGAGTCGGCACGCCTCTTTCTCCTTCAGGACCTCGATCCCCACCACCTCGTCCCCCAGGTTGCGCTCCCAGAGCAGACGGCCCTCAGGCCCTGAGAAAACCCGCAGGGTGAAGTCCCGGTTCGTCCCGCAGATCACCTCCGGCCTTCCGTCCCCGTCCAGGTCCGCCACGCGCACGGCCGTAAGCTTGGAGGTCCAGCCCTGGTTGATGTAGCGCCGGCGGACCTGGCCGTCGTGTCCGATGGCCAGGCAGATGCTGGTAGACGACTTGATGGACATCCCGCCCACGATCTCCCGCCTCCCGTCAAGATCCACGTCCGCGGTCGTCAGCGTGACGAAGATGCCGTGGTCCGTCCGGTAGTCCCACAACGCCTTCCCGTCGGCGCTCAGGAGGTGGAGGCGCATGTTGGCCACGCCGGCGATCACCTCCGGCCTGCCGTCGCCATCCAAGTCGTCGGCGAAGACCTTTTTGACCCTCGACGCGCCGAGGGTCCACCAGGGCCAGTACTGCTGGCCGAACGCCGGCTCGTAGCGCCAGCGCTCGCGGCCCTCCGCGTCGAGGGCATAGACGTGGCAGTCATCCGACCCCGCGAGGATCTCTGGTCTGCCGTCCCCGTCCAGGTCTGCGGCGCAGACGCTGTTGACGGGCCCGCCCGTGGAGAATTTCCAGAGGGTCTCCCCGTTCGCGCCGAGACGATGGACGGCCCCGTCGGCGGACCCGACAACGCAGCCCTCTTCGACCGGGGCGACGGAGGTGACGGCCCCGCTGGTCCGGCAGGTCCAGGAGGAGGAGAGACGCCTGCGGCTGCGGGCCGGGCGGGCAGGGCGGTCCTGGGCCGGGAGGGCGACGAGGGCCTGAGAGACGGCCTTCCCGAAGGCGGTCGAGGGGTTCAGGCGGAGCGCAGAGGTCCCGGGCTGGACCGCGACTTCCTGGACGTCGGCGTCCGTGGTGATCTTCAACGATGCCCGACACAGGGCCTTCACCTGGGCCTCGCCGGTCGCGAAGGCCAGGGCGAGGGAGATCGGGGCGTCGGCCTCGAAGGCGAATGCCCCGCACGTCAGCCGCCGGGCATTCAGGAGGGCGAACCCGTCCCCGTTCACGGTGAAGACCTGAGCGTCGATGGTGAGGGCCGGGGCCTCGAACTTCCCCGCGCCGACCAGCGTCTGTCCCTTTTCGCCCTCGATGCGGGCGGCTGCCTGGCCGACGCGGGAGAGGCTCCACGACGCAGGTTTGCGCGGACAGGTCGCGTGGATCAGGTTGAGGAAGACATATCGCTCGCCGGTCCGCATCTTCAGGCTGACGCTCTCGTGGAGCTGGTGCGCGGTCAGATCGTCCGTCTGATACCACTCCTGATGCCGCCTCAGGCCCTCCGGGTCGTGGTCCGTGGAGAGGCCGAAGGGGACGGGCTCGGTCCAGAGGCGCGCGCCGTCGGCGTTCAGGATGTGGAGGTCGTAAGGCCCCCCCTCTCCGTCCTGCCGCGCCATCAGGTGGCCCTCGTCGAGGGTCGGCGCGCCCATCACCTTCCAGCGGCGCTCCAGGGTATAATCCCCCTCCACCTTCGCCGTCAGTTCGTCGATGAAGATGAAATACTCCCCTTTTCTCCAGACGATGTTCCGGTACCAGTCCGCACTCATGTAGTCGCGCAGGAAGGTCCGGGAGAGGCCGGTCTCCGGGAAGTCCGCGACTCCCTCCAGCCCCGCGAAGGTGGGCGGCAGCGCCCCCTCCCCCTCCCGCACGATGGTGACGACGTTGTGGTCCCGGTAGTTGGGCCAGTGGAGGGTGTCCTCGGTGATGATGAAGAGCCGTCCGAACTGCCCGAACTCGGTGACGCCGTTGGCATCCTCGTAGGAATGGGAGCCGCCGCTGATCCCGTCCAGCAGGAGGTACTGATCCTCCGGGTCGAAGCCCGTGCGGAAGGAGATCTTGTCGAACGTCAGGTCGTGGGGGACATTCGGGACCGTCATGTACCAGTGGGAGGCGTAGACCGGGTCCACGTAGGGGAGCTCGTAGTAGTAGCGGTCCAGGGGGGCCACAGCGACCCCGGCCAGGTCCACCGGGACCACGGGGGTCAAACCGCAGTCGAACGAGCGGAGGAGTTCAAACCCGTACCCATCCGTCAGGGCCCGCTCCATCGGGTCGCGGTCCTGGACGTAGGTGTAACGCCCGTCCCGGTAGTACCACGCGGCCTTCTGAAGGAGGCTGTGGGCATCCTGCTGACCTCCGGCCCAGCCGTCCCCGGTGATGGCCATGCCCCCCTTGTGGTTCGTGTTGAGGATGGCCCGGTCCGCGGCCAGGCGCGCCGCGCCCTTCTCGAAGAAGGCCATCCGGCCCGTGGTCAGGGCGTAGGTCGCCATGTTCTCCAGCGTGGCGTGCCAGCCGGGCGCACAGTCGCAGACCGGTTTGGAGCAGTCGTCCGCGACCCGGTAGAATTCGTGGACCAGGGCCATCCATTCCCGCGTCTCCGGGAGTTGATAGTAGCGGTCGAAGTACCGCGCTCCGAACAGCAGGGCGATCCCCAGCAGGGTCTGGTGGTTCTGGCGGGGCTCGGGGTAGCGGGCCAGGTTCCGGAAGGAGGGGTTCTGGAAGCCCTCCCGTGACCGGAGGACGCGGAGGAGGTAGTTCGTGATCGCCAGACGATCGTCGTCGGAGAAGGTGGGGCTCTCCTCGATCACGTCCCAGAGCATCGCCTTGCCCCAGAAGGAGAGGTGGACCTGGACCTCATAGGTGTTCTCGGGCGCGGCGGCGATCATGGCCATCATCCCCTCCCGGAAGCGCCGGGCAAAGGTCTCGTTTCCGGACAGGGCGTAGTAGCGCCCGAACCGGACCATGTGCTCGCTCTCGATGCCAAAGCCCCATGTGTCGGGCGTCTCGGACAGGGCCTGTTCGAGACGCTGGCGTTCCCGGTCCATCCCGCGTCCCAGCTCCACCTCGAACAGCCGACCCAGCGCCGGACCGGGCGCGGTCTCCATCGCCGCGCAGAGCCGGTCCGCGGCCTTCGACACGCCCGGTGCGTCACTCCCGCCGGCCAGGAGGACGTTGTGGCCGTCCCCCTCCGGGTTGTGGACCGTGGCCAGGACGTGGCCGCCGTCGCCGGGGTAGCGCCGGTCCACGAAGGCGTAGAACTGGAGGTAGAGGTGCTCGATCAGCCGGTTGTCCGAGAAGTTTCCGAGGGCGATGGCCGGACCCCCCACCGGGCCGCCCGGCAGGAGGCGGTCGTCCGTCACGACCGGAAGGGCTATGCCCCAGCGCGTCCGGGCCGTGGCCGCGATCCGCTCCGCCGCGTCCCGGTAGGCCCCGGAGGCCGGGATGACGATCTGAGCGCCGGTGAGGTCCGTGGTCAGGCAGAGGTCCTTGAGCTTTGTGATCTGGTTCATATCTCCTCTCAAAATAGAGATGACTCTCGAAGGTGGGGCAAGTTACGCAGGGGGAGAGGAAGCGTCAAGAAAAAAGGTCCCGAGTCCTTTTCAGGATCGGATGAACGGCAAAAGAGAGAGGCTGCGCCTCTCTACCTGCGGCGCAGCCTCTCTCTCCAATCCCCCTTCCCCAAGGGAGGTTCCCTCGGCCCTCACGAGTTCGCCCGGCAGGGCCCGTCTCTAACGGCCCGGGAACGGCGGCGGCGGTATGGAGGTCGTGCAGAGCTTTTCGGACGGCTGCACGGTCTTGGAGGGGTCGACGAGGTCCTTGTAAAGGTCGCGGTGGTCGGAGGTGAACGAGGAGAGGATCTTTTCGACGCGGGTGAGGAAGGCGTCGATCGTGGTGTCGTCGCGGGACAGCTTGGACGGATAGCCGGCAGAGGCATCCTCGTTGAACACCCTGAGGACATTCTTGAAGCTGAGGTCGGGGCTGGAGCAGTTCGTGGTCATGATGGTAATGGGCTTGTTCTCAATATATGCGCTCGTGACCGAACTGCCCGACTCCTTGAAGGTGTACCGGTGGATATCCTTCGTCGTGAGGGTGTGGAAGACGGAGAGCCAGCCGTCGTCGTGCCGCTGCATGAGGCTCAGGTTGGTCAGCGAGGCCCCCAGGCTTCCGGAGGCGAGGTGCGACCGGTTGAAGGGGAGGACGGAGCCGCCCCCGAACAGATCCTCCTTCACCTTGTCCTTCCACCACTCCGCGAACCCCTCGTGGAAGGCGACGCAGGGGTCGTCGACGAGGCCGTGGGTGCTCCCGTTCGACAGGAGGGTCTCAGTGAGGCAGATCTCCCCCGTGGTGTGGTTATAGGCCCAGATATGGCCCAGCTCGTGCAGCAGGGTGGGGGTGTTGAAGCAATCTTTTACAGAGTTCTTGACGATGTAGATCACCTTGGTGGTGGGATTCGCATAGCTCGTCTCGACGTTGTCGCCCGCGATGCCGTCGTGCGGGTATTTCACCTTGATCTGGGTGGTGAACTGGTAGTCGCTCCCCAGGGACGCCACGTATTCGATGGCGAGCTGGTAGAGCACCCAGATGTCCGCGTGACGCCGCGCCTCCCAGTCGTTCAGGTCCTGCCTGCCGCTGGAGCTGAACGTCTTCTCCCCCAGGGAGAGGGTCCCCGCGTCGTGCTCGCCCTCCGTCTCCTCGTAGATCGTGTACCATTTCACGTCCGTGAGGGGGTCCGAGGTGGAGTACTGATAACGGACTTCGAGATCGTCGCTCTGGAACTTCACTTCGGCCTTGAACCGGCGCGGGTTGCAGTTCTTTGTCTTGGTGACCGAAAAACTGCCGCTGCTGCTGGTGATCTCCTCGCCCCAACTGTTCCAGGTGCCCCACACGCCGAAGATCTTCTCCTTCGCCGACACCTTGACCTTGATCCCCTTCAGGTAGGACTTGCCCCCGTACTTCGCCTGCAACTCGGAGAGCTGGTGCTCCACGGAGAGCTGCCCGGTCACGCTCCAGGTGCAGTCGGCTGCCGCGAGGTCCGGCGCGCTGGCGGACATGGCCACCGTTACGATCGATCCTAACATCCATTTCGCTATGCTTCGCATCGCAACTCCCTCCTGTATTGTGGTCAATGACTGATCGAATCCGGTCTTTTGAAACGGAAAGCGTTCACGGTCAGATCGAAGGATTTTTCATGCGGTCCTCCTTGAGAGTGAGGGTCAGATAGGATCTTCCTCTTGCCGGGTCAGTTTCAGTGGGCGCGTCCCTCTTTCATAAAAGAACATCGGGAAAATGAGGGACAGATCATGTGAAAAAGGTCACACATGCCGTGTGAGAAAGGTCACATGAGGACAAAAAAAGGCTGCGCCTCTCTGGTCGTGGCGCAGTCTTCTCTCCCTCAGGGGACTGATATGTAGCGGTTTATCTATAATTTATCCGCCTCTACAGGCCGCTTCTCGGCCAGGGAGATTTTGACGGCCTCCAGGGCCTGCATGGTCCGGCGGACGTCCCGGCCCGAGGCCTCCGGCTCCCGGCCCTCCAGGACCGCGTTCACGAACTCCGAGATCTGCCGCCCCATCCCCCCCTGATCGTCGAACTTCTGCGGTGGGGTCTCTCCGTTGAGCGTCAGCGCATCGTTCGTGATGAAGAGGGTCCCTTCCGTTCCCGCGAGGATGCAGTCCCACGCGCCGGGCTTCATGTTGATGGAGTGGGTCATGGTCGCCATCGCGTCGTTCGACAGGTTGAGCAGGATGTCGATGTCGTCGTAGTCCTGCCAGTGGGGGTTTGTCTTGCGGCCCAGGGCGAAGGTGGTCCTGGCGTGCGCGTCGTTCAGGTAGAGGATCATGTCCATCTCGTGCGCCCCGAAGCCGTAGAGCACCCACCCGCCCGCGATGGCCGGGTTGTTCGACCAGGGCTCGGCCCGGTACTCCTTCGTGAAGGAGTGGCGGCGGCGGATGACATTCGTGGGTTTCCCGATGGCCCCGCTCCGGATGAGCCGGCGGGCCTCCCGGTTGACCTCCCGGAAGCGGAGGACCTGGCCGACCATGAGCGTCACCTTCGCGGCCTCGGCGGCGGCGATCATGTGATCGCATTCCTGGAGGGAGACGGCCATGGGTTTCTCCACCAGGATGTGCTTGCCGGCCTTCGCGGCGATGAGGGCGTGGGCCTCGTGCAGGGCGTGGGGGAGACAGATCGACACGGCGTTGACCGCGTCGTCTTTGACCGCCTCCTCCGTGGAGGTGACCCATCGCCTGGCCCCGTACTTCTGTGCGGCCTGCTCGGCACGCTCCTTCGAGATGTCCACGGTCACGGCCACCTCGGCGTTCGGAAGGGCCGCGATGGCGTCCATGTGGCTCTGGGCGATGCCGCCGCAGCCGATGATGGCGAAACGGACTTTGTCCATGAGAGTCTCCTGTCTGGGTTAATTACCCTTCACTTCTCAGGCCGCTTTGCCACCTTTCTTGCTCGTGCAAGAAAGGTGGCACCAAAGAAACACGCTCGCTCATGCGCCGCGAGGGGCTTGGGCGCGCCGTACTCTGTTCCGTGGTGTAATCTAAATCCCGTGGTAGTCCGAGCCCCTTCCACCACACCCCCGCGCCGCTTCGCGCCGCTCGTACCCCACCGTGCCTGAACGGACATCCTGCTTGAAAGTCGGGACGGCGCGTCTTCTGGTCATTTTGACAAGACGGTTCCCCCTCTCCTGTGTACGGGAGAGGGGGCAGGGGGTGAGGGTTCACTTCTCGATCCTGAAACTCGTTTCGCGCTCCGTCCTGGCGCCGGAGTTGAGGTCGGTGACGGCCACGCGGATGGTGTGGCTTCCAGGCCGGGCTTCCTGGAGGTTGAGTTCCACGTGCAGAAAGTCGGTCTGTTGTGTGCCGTTCAATTCGTAGGAGATTGTGAGTTCCCCCTTCTGTTCGTCCGAGCCGATCAGGCGACCCAGGGTGGAGAGGATCTTCACGCCCAGGTTCTCCCGCCTGCGCGCCCGGATGATGTAGTCCACCCGGTAGCGCGTCTGACCTGCCGCGTCCGGCCTGAGGTTGTAGACCTCGTAGTAGAGGAAGGGGTTCTGGTCCCTGCGGTAGGCGCGTGAGGGCATGGGCAGCACGCGCAGGCCGTTTTTGACGAAGGGGTCGGAGCCTGTCTGCGGCGCGACATGCTGGGCCAGTTCGATGTCGCTGATCTGGAGGCTGTCTGCCCCGAAGCGGTCCAGGCGCACCTTCTGGCGATAGGCCTGCATCCGGTTGGAGACCCTGTCGGTCACCTGCACGGCCAGGTGGTAGTCCCCCGGGGGCAGGTCGAAGGTCCTGATGTCCGGGATGAAGGCGCCTGCGCCGGTGTCGGACAGGGCCGAGGCGGCGAAGGAGAGGAGGTCTTTGGCCCGGAGGACCTCGCGCCAGGTGGTGTCGAACAGGGCGATGCTTCGCTCCAGGGAGGCGATGCGTCCGGAGTCCTGGTAGGCGATCTGAGAGAGGGGGATGCCGGTGTAGACTTCGAGATGGGTCTTGCCCTCCTGTCCCCGGAAGCCGGCCGGATAGGTCCCGAAGGTGAGGGGACCGGCCACGTCCGGCTGGTAGTAGTCGGGGGTCGCAGAGGCCACGGTCTCCAGGATGACTTTCGGGGAGTTGCTGATGAGGGCCGTGCCGGGGACGCCGAACGGGATCGGGGCGTAGTCATAGCGGCCGTTGAGCATTTCGTCCGTGAACGTGACCTCGATCCCCCCGCCCAGGTTGAAATAGATCCAGGACTCCCAGGGCACCTGACTGGTTCCGCCGGCGGCTACGATCTCCGAGGATCGTCCCGGCCCCCGGACGGGATAGACCGGGCCCTGGTGGAGCGAGGAGGTGTTGAACACGAAGCCCGTCCCGTAGAGTCCCATCGCCAGGCGCTCTTTGACCCGCTGGACGCGCAGGTCCGAGGCCTTGATGTAGTCGATCTCGTCCGACCGGGCGCGGTAGTCCGGCTCCCCGTAGCGGATGTAGACCTCTCCGCGCCGGTCCCACGGCGACTGTTTCTCCCCGAAGCGGTTGCGGGCGATCCAGACGCGACGGTCGTGTTCGATCAGGCACTCGTTGACGGCTGTGGCCGGGATGAGGTCCCGTTCCGTCCAGAAGCGGCGCAGGAAGTCCCGGCGCTCCTCCGAATGGGTCGTGGCCGCATAGGCCTTGATCTCGTCCAGTGTGCCGATGAACGTGACGTCGTCGTAGTAGGCCCGCTCCGCAGGTTCGACCTTGTCCAGGTAGGTCGTGAAGAGTTCATTCGCTCTGTCAAAATCCCCCTGCCCCAGGTAGGTCTGGGCGAGGATCGGCAGCTCCCGGATCAGATCCGGCTTCTTCTGGAGGGAGGCGTTGAGCAGGTCGCGGGCCTTGTCGTACTGCCTGTTGCGCAGGTAGAGATCGCCTAGACGGTGCGCATTGTCCAGATCGTCGGGCTTCACCTGAAGGTAGCGCTCAAACCAGAGGATGGCGTTGGGCAGGTCCACGGGCGGGAACTGATACCACTCGGCCAGGAGCAGGTGAACGCGCCAGTCGTCCGGCTTCATCTTGTAGGCCCGTTCCATCTCCGACTTGGCATCCAGGTCCTTGAGCTTCCACGACGCCAGGGCGATGTGATACTGGGCCTCCGCGTAGTGGCGGTCCTTCACCAGGGCGTCCCGGAAGTAGTCCATGGCCTGCCGGGTCTGGATCTTGTTCCCCTGCATCAGGGCGCGGCCGATGCCGTCATAGGCTTCGGGCGTCGTCCGGGTGGACAGGGCCTTCTTGAAGGCGTCTTTGGCCTCGTCGGGGTTCTTCAACGCCAGGTAGGCATCCCCCAGTCTGAGATAGGCCCGGTCGTTCTTGGCGTCTAGGCTGAGGATCTCCTGAAGGGGCAGGACCGCGCCGCTGGCGTCCCCCGCGTCCAGGCTTCCGCTGGCGGTCCTGAACAGGGAGTCTATCTCCGCCTGTCGCGGATGGGGAGGGCGCTCCTTCGCGTCAGGAGGCGAAAGAAAGGCACTCACGGCAGAGACGCAGAGCGCGCCGAGAAAGATCCAGGATTTTCGCATAGAGCACCTCCGCGGCCAGGTTTGTAGGGGATGGAGGAGCGGTTGATCGCCCTCCTCCCACGCCCCTACCCGACCTTCATCGTGGTTAAGCAGATCGCCAGGGCCAGGTTGATGGCGTGCCCCATCATGCAGAGGAGGCAGGAGACCCGGAGCCTGAAGAGAAGCGCGTAGACGAGGTAGACGCCCAGCAGGACCGCCAGCCAGGAGGCAATCCACGCCGCCGTCATCCACCGGGATGTGGGTTCTGCGGTCCAGGACAGCGCGATCAGGGCGAGATAGTAGAGCATCCCCAGGATGAAATTGGGGAGGCCCAACACCCTGCCATCCGGCGTCTGCATCACGGTCTGACATGGGCTCCCGGTCGTCGGAATCAGACGGCCCCGCGAGGGACCATAGTAGGACATCGCAAAATAGAGGGCGTTGGCCAGGCCGGCGAGGGCCAGAAAGGATACGATCCAGATCATCAATAGGGCTGTCCCTGAATCGACGCGCAGGGGTAGACCGCCCCCCTTATTTTTTCGCGATCTCCCGGACCGCTGTGATCAGGGTCTCGATCTCCGCGTCGGAGGTGAAGAAGGCGGGGGAGACGCGCACGCCGTTGAACTTGAGGAAGGCGGGGCGCTGGACGATCCGTTTGGCCCGCAGGGCGGAGGAGACATCCCCGCCCCCCTTCCCCTCTATGGAGAAGGCGACGATGGCCGTGGAGGTGGCCGGGCCGGAGGGGCTCTGGATCGTGACGCCTGGAATCTTCTGAAGGGCTTCGCGGAGATAGGCTGCACGCTCCGTGCCGAGGGCGTGGATCCTGTCCAGGCCGATGGATTCGATGAAGTCGAGGGTCTCGGCAAAGGCGTGAAACAGGGGCATGGAGATCGGCCCGCCCTCGAACCGCTGCGCATTCTCCAGGAACTCGCAGGCGCCTTTCGACCGGTTGATCCCGCGCGCGGAGCGCGACCCGGCCAGGGTGACTTCCAGCTTTTGATGCCACGCCTGGTTGACGTAGAGGAGGCCTGCTCCGTAGGGGCCCAGCAGCCACTTGTAGGCCAGGACGCAGTAGAAGTCGACCCCCATCGCCGCCAGGTCCACGGGGAACTGTCCGGCGGACTGTGCGCCGTCGCAGGCCACGGGGATGCCGTGGTCGTGACAGAGCCTGCAGATCGATTCCACGGGGAGGCGGGTGCCGGTGTCGGTCGTCACGTGCGACAGGGCCGCCAGCCGGGTCCGGGCCGTGAGCAGGGTCTTGAAGCTGGAGAGGATGACCTCCGGGTTGTCTGCCAGGGCCAGACGCTTGATGACGATCCCTTTCCGTTTGGCGAGGTGCAGGGCGGAGACCTCGAAGGCCGGGTGCTCCTCGTCCGTGATGATGAGTTCATCTCCCGGCTTCCAGTCGAGTCCGTTGATCACGATCCCGAACCCGTCCGAGACCCCCTGGGTGAAGCAGACGTCCTCCGGCGTGACGCCGAAGAACCGGCCGATCCGCGCCCGCGCCCGGGCGGTCCGTTCGCTGGCCTTCGCCGGGTCCACGTGGGTCGGGGGGCCATGTTGGGTGATGTCTGTGAACTCCTGCGTCAGGCGGTCGAGCACGGGCTGGGGCGTGGGGCCGATGCCGGCGGTGTTCAGGAGGATGAGTTCCGACAGGGCCGGGATGGAGCGGCGGATGGCGTCTATGTTGGGGAGGTCCATGATGGCTCCTGAGAAAATTTTGGGATTCCAACTTTTCTTTGCTTGCCCAAAGAAAAGTTGGACAAAAGAAAGGGCACTCCTCAAACGCCGGAGGGGCTTGGGCGCGCCGTACTCTGTTCCGTGGTGTAATCTGGGTTCCGTGGTAGCCCGAGCCCCTTCCACCGCACCCCCGCGCCTTCGGCGCTCGTACCCCACCGTGCCTGAACGAACATCCTGCTTGAAAGCCGGGACGGCGCGCCTTCCATTTTCTTTTCTCTGCGTCCTTTGCGTGCTCTGCGGTTCAAGCTTTTAGGTTTCAGATCAACTTGCTCAATACGCTGTGGTAGCGCTCGAAGTGGGTCCGGTGATCCATCCCGGGATAGCCGCCGGCCATGACGGTCACGAACCCGTCGTAGCCGATCTCCCTGAGCGCGGCGAAGATGTCGGGGAGGTTCACCCCGCGCGGGTCGTCGGGCAGGCAGGGCTTGAAGGGCGTGCCGTCGTAGTTCCCGGCGTCCGGTTCACCGGGGGCCAGGCGGTAGTCCTGGATGCAGACGCTGAAGATGCGCTTCCCCAGGAGGCGGACCGCGGCCCCGTCCCGGACCGGGCGCTGCTGGAGGAGGAGATGAGAGCCCTCGAAGGCGATTCCGAAATTGCTCCGGCCGACGGCGTCCACGAGTTCCGCGGCCTGCTCCGCGTTCTCGTGCGCCGTGTGGTTGTGGATCTGTGGAGCCAGAACGACGTTTTGAGCGGCTGCGTGGTCCGCGGCCCGCTGCATGAGGGGGATCTCTGTGTGGTCCCTGACGGTGGGCTGCACGACGAATGCGCCCACGGAGGCGGCCCGGTCGATGATCGTGCAGAGGGCCTTGAGACCTGCCTCGTCCCCGGCCGACGCGCCGGCCACGAAGGAGCAGGGGGCGTCGTATTTCCTCAACAGCTCCCGGATACGGTCCACCTCGGCCTCCGGGGTGGTCTCATCGAGCTGCCCCCGGCGGAGGGTGATGCCGTCGTAGCCGATCTCCTTTGCCAGTTTGATGAGGTCCTCGACGGTGACGCTGTAGTTCCCGCCGGGGGCGGCGAACGCGCGCGCGGATAGACAGAGTTTCATGGGAAGCTCCTTTTTCAAATCACAGCCCAGTCTACAACCTTGCCCTCCACGTCGCACCGGCAGACGCCGTAATGGACGTCCTGTTTCCCCGACTTCCGGTCCTCGATCAGGACGTTCAGGGTGCGCCGGGCGTTCTCGATCAGGTCGATCCCGGGGAGGTTGTCCGCAGACACCCAGTGGAGGGTCCCCTCGTCGCACGGCCCCACATCGACCCGGTCTGTCTCCGCTGCGCAGAAGACGAGGACGGAGATGCCTCCGGCCTCCGGCAGGGTCAGGATGAGCCGGACACGCAGGTCGTGCAGGTCCGACCCCTTCAGCCCGGTCTCTTCTTCGATCTCGCGGATGGCCGCGGCCTCCACCGCGTCCAGTTCGTCCGGTTCGACCCGGCCCCCCACGCCCGTCCACTTCCCCGGCGCAAATCGAGCGGTCCTCGACCGTTCCAGCAACAGGATGACGTCGTGTTGAAAGATGAACGTGGCCACGAAGACGCGGAGGATCATGAGAAAAGCATCACCGGTGAAAATGGGGAATGGAACGAGGTCAGACGTGAAAAGATCAGATGATCTGGCAGGTAAAATACCCGCATCCTCCGCAGGTGTCAAGGAAGATTTCGGTTGACAGAGGCGGCTTCGTTCCCCATTTTGTTCCGCAACAGACAGGAGGCCCTTTTCATGAAAAAGACACCATCCAGGAAGGCGTGGTCCGGGCGGTTCGGGAAGGAGACGGACCAGCTCATGGAGCGGTTCAACGCCTCCATCGGGTTCGACCGGAAGCTCTACCGGGCAGATGTCCAGGGGAGCATCGCGCAGGCGCGCGCCCTGCGCCGGGCGGGCATTTTGTCGAAGGCGGAGTGCGACCGGATCGTCCGGGGGCTCCGGCAGGTGGAGGCGGAGATCGCCGCTGGAAAGCTTCCCCTGACCGACGACCTCGAAGACATCCACATGGCCGTGGAGCGGCGACTGACGGAGATCGTCGGCCCTGCTGGCGGGAAGCTCCACACGGGCCGGAGCCGGAACGACCAGGTGGCCCTGGACGAGCGGCTCTACCTGCGGGAGGCCATCGACCGCATCGTCTCCCTGATCGAGCGGGTACAGGGCACGCTCGTCGACGTGGCCGGGGCGCATCTGGAGGCCGTGATGCCGGGTTATACCCATCTCCAGCAGGCGCAGCCGATCCTGTTCTCGCATTACGTCATGTCCCTGTTCTACGCGCTGGAGCGGGACAAGGGGCGGTTCCGCGACGCGCGCAGGCGGGCGGACCGGATGCCCCTGGGGTCCGGGGCGCTGGCCGGGACGGCGTTCCCGATCGACCGGGAGGGCCTGCGCCGGGACCTGGGGTTCGCCGGGCTGACGGAGAACAGCCTGGATGCGGTGAGCGACCGGGACCATCTCCTGGAGTCCCTGGCAGCGGCCGCGATTCTGATGGCCCACCTGAGCCGGTACTGCGAGGACCTGATCATCTGGTCATCGTCCGAGTTCGGGTTCGTGGAGGTGGACGACGCCTTCGCGACCGGGTCGAGCATGATGCCGCAGAAGAAGAACCCCGACGCGCTGGAGCTCATTCGGGGCAAGACGGGGCGCGTATACGGCAACCTGGTGGCGCTGCTGACGGTGATGAAGGGGATTCCGCTGACGTACGCGAAGGACATGCAGGAGGACAAGGAGCCGCTGTTCGACACGGTCGAGACGCTGGAGCGGGTCCTGGAGGTCTTCGCGCGCGTCTGGGAGACGCTCCAGGTGCGCGAGGACCGGATGCGGGCCGCGATCCAGGGGATGACCCTGGCCACGGACCTGGCAGACTACCTGGTCAGGAAGGGGATGCCGTTCCGGGAGTGCCATCACGTCGTGGGGGGGCTGGTGCGGGAGGCCGTGGCGCGGGGGGAGGACCTGCGGGACGTGCCGTTCGAGGCGTTCCGGGAGCGGTCGGCGCTGTTCGGGCGGGACGTGTACGAGGTCCTGACGCCGGAGCGGAGCATTGCGCTGCGCGACGCGCCGGGCGGGACCTCCCGCCAGTCCGTCCGGGCGCAGATCGCGAAGGGAAAGCGGTTGTTGCGGAAAATCCGTTGAACGAGAACCCGGATATTCTCCTTGGCCAATCTTGTTTTTTCTGAAGGGAAGGGTTATATTTCGACCCCGTAGACCTGTGCTGAAGACCCGATATGGGGTGGCGTTTTTGTAGAACCCGGGAGGTGGGGCATACTTCGGACATCCGAAGGTATGCCTTGTTTTTGGGGGAGGACCGGCTACAGTATGATGATGGGTTTTGCCTGGCAAGCCACCGCGCAAATCGGCAGCTTTACTTGAGAAGTATGGAAAGTACACGACGCGCTTGCGCGGGTCCGCGTTCACCCGACATCGCAATGGGAGGAGATCTTGGACTTTCAGACACAGTGCATGGTCCAGCAGGGATACAGCCGGCTCACGAGGGCGGAGCTTGAGAGCATCAAATGGGGACTGAGGTTCACGCCGACAGTCTGCATGCTCGGGTCGGCCTGTGGCCTTCTCATGTTGAACCCCTATATTCTCTTTGGGCTCGCCGTGCTCGGGATTGTCCCGTTCTGGTTCCCGGACAAGCATCCGCTCGATCTCCTTTACAACTACAACCGTGTGGTGGCGCCACTGATTGGCGCGACCAGGTTGCCTCCCAAATTGAGGGCGATTCTCGTCGCCATGGAATTCGATATCACGAAGAGGGGGTGCCGTTGTTGCGCGTGAGCTCGTTCGCCTATCGTTCGTCCGACACGGACGAAGTGCGGCTGAAAAAAACAACAATTTTCCTGCTTGCCGTTTCGTGCTCCATCGCCGGTTGCATCTGGTCTCTGATGTACGCCCTGGTGTTCGGCTGGGGCCTCACCGCGTTTCTGCCGTTGTCGTTCACGGTGGTGGTGGGTACGTCGCTCATGGTGGCGCATCTCACGAAAAACCACGACTACGCGGTTTATGCCCAGATCGTTTGCATCATCTACATCACCACATTCATTCAGTGGAGCATCGGCGGCGTGTTCGATTCCGGTTTCGTCATGGTCTGGGCCTTTTGCGGACCGATCGCCGCGCTGGTCTTTTTTTCAGCGCGCAAGTCGTTCGTGTGGTTCGCGCTGTACCTGCTGAACGTGGTAATCACGGTTTTCCTTGACGACGTCTTTGCGAGCAGAGGATACGATGTGGCGAACGCGACGCGGTTGATTTTCTTTGTCGTGAACCTGGGCGTCTCGTCATTCGTGGTATTCCTGGCCGCATCTCACTTTATGGCCACTGCGACCACCGAACGCAGGCGCGTCGACGCGCAGAACGCCGAACTGGCCACCGCGCGCGACGAGGCGGAGGCGGCCAACCGGGCCAAGAGCGTCTTTCTATCGAACATGTCCCACGAGATCCGCACGCCGATGAACGCGATCCTGGGTTATGCCCAGATCCTGAACGGCGCCCCGGACCTGCCCCGTCACCACCGCAACGCGATCGAGACCATCCAGAAAAGCGGGGAACACCTGCTGGGGTTGATCAACGACGTGCTCGACATCTCCAAGATCGAGGCGGGACGGGAATCCCTCACCCCCGGCAGTTTTCACCTTTCGGACCTGGTGAACGGCCTGGGCAGGATGTTTGAGGTGCGCTGCCGGCAAAAAAACCTGGCGTGGCGGCTGGAAGCAGACTTTCCTGACATCCCTGTGCTCGGAGACGAGGGCAAGTTGCGGCAGGTTTTGATCAACCTGGTGGGCAATGCCGTGAAATTCACGGGTAAAGGCGAGGTGGCGCTGTCGGTCGGCGCGTCCGGAGATGACCGGTACAGGTTCCAGGTCTCCGACACAGGGGCGGGGATTCCCAAAGACCGGCAGACGGAGATCTTCGAGCCGTTTCAACAGGAGGAGGAAGGCCGGCGCGTCGGTGGTACGGGGTTGGGGCTGGCCATCTCCCAGCGCCACATCAGGCTCATGGGCGGGGAGATCGAACTGGAATCGAACCCGGGGGAGGGGGCCAGGTTCCGTTTCACCCTCGCCCTGCCGCCGGGCATTGAACCGGATATACGGGAATCCGCGACCGACTGGTCTTGCGTGCAGCGCCTGGCCGATGGCTGTTCGGTGCGCGCCCTGGTCGTGGACGACGTGGAGGCCAACCGGGACATCTTCTCCCAGATGCTGACCAGGATCGGCGTCACCGTCAGGACGGCGGAAAACGGCCTCCAGGCGCTGGAACTCATCCGGCAGGAGATGCCGGACATCGTGTTCCTGGACATCCGCATGCCAGTCATGGACGGGCTGGAGATGCTCCGGCATCTCATCAGGGACTATGGATGGGATTCCGTCAAGGTGATTGCCGCGACGGCGTCGGTGTTTACGCATCATCGCCAGCGCTACATCAAGGCGGGTTTTGACGGGTTCCTCGACAAACCGTTGCGGATGGAACAGGTCTATGCGTGCCTGGCCGATCACCTTAAGGTTGAATATCAGTTCGCCGAGAAGCAAGAGGTCCCCGAAACGGCGGTCGCGTCGGATTGGATGCACGCGACGATCCCGCAGGGGCTGCACCACGAGCTGGTGGCGGCGGTCCAGGCGCACAGCATCACGGACCTGCGAAAACACCTGGATGGCCTGGCGGACCTGGGCGTTGAAGCGCAGGGCCTGGCGGCGCATCTGCGCGAACTGGCCCGGCGGTATGACATGGAGGGCATCCAGGCCGTCTTGAAAGATGTCATCTTGGCCCCGTAGCGTTCCCCGGCCTCCAAAGTTGTGCGCTCAGACATTTGGCCTGAGCGACTGCCTATCACCAACTCCTAACCAGAGATCCGCCATGAACGAGCCTTCGATCGACCTGACCGGCGCCAGGATCCTCATCGTGGACGATGTGCCGGCCAACCTGGACGTCCTCGGCCTCACCCTGGAAGACAGCGGCTACAACGTGCTGGTGGCCACCAGCGGTGAAATGGCCATCAAGGTGGCGATGCAGGCGACGCCGGAACTGATCCTGCTGGACGTTTCGATGCCCGGCATCGACGGCTTCGAGGCATGCCGACGCCTCAAGGCAGCCCCGGAGACGCGCGACACGCCGGTCATCTTTCTCACGGCGAGGAACGAGATGGAGGGGATCCTGGAGGGATTCCAGTCCGGAGGTGTGGACTACATCACCAAGGGGTTGTGAAGAAATAAGCGATTGATTTCGACAGGGCGCGGTTGTACCTTTGATGCGTGAACTTCAATATCTTGCGCAGAAAGTACACGGTCCTCAGGCCGGCGTTGACGGAGCGGTCGAGGCGGCTTTGGTCGGCGACCGAAGC
>SICM01000049.1 GCA_009694805.1 Candidatus Latescibacterota bacterium | reverse complement strand
GGAGTCGGTATGTGGAGCGGATGATGACGGTCGTGACCACCCTGAGGCAGCAGAAGCGCAATGTGCTCGATTACCTCACGGCTGCCTGCGAGGCGCACCTGAGGGGGGAGACACCTCCCTCACTGCTCCAGACCATCTGAACGGTTACAAATCGAGAACAGTTTTCGCTTGACACTTCGTATGGTGTGGCCTATTTTGGCGTCTATGGAACCCTTATCGGAAAAGTACCGGACAGCCGTGGCCAGCGCTCTGGACCTGATCGTCGTGAGTGAGGGATTCAGGGACATGGGGGATCTGGAGGCCGCGCCCATCCGCATCCTCAACCCGAGGCTGCTGGGACGGCTGGGGCTTTCTGCGACAGATGTCGAAGGGTGGGAGGGGAAGGCGCTGGGGGCCTTTTTTTGTCGTTATGTGGAGGGCCGGGACGCGCTGATGGGCTACTTCGAGCGGCTGCGGCGGGCGTACGTCGTGGATGACGCGGCGTTCCGCCTCGTGTGCGGGGACCGGACGCTGGATGTGGGGGGCCGCAGTCAGGTCATCCCCAGTCAGGCGGATGGATATTACTTCCTGGGGGTGTTTCAGGACCTCACCGGTCAGAGGTTGCTGGAGACCCAGTTGCGGAAGGAGCAGGCGGACCGGGCGGAGTGGGACACCTTCCTCCGCCACGAGCTGCGGGGGAAGCTGGGGCCGGTCATCGGATTTTCGGAGCTCTTGATCGACAGCTCTGACAAATTCTCCGAGGCCCGGATCAAGGATTTTTTGAAATCGATCTATGACAGCGGTCATAAATTGAACGATATTCTCGAATTCACCCGGGAGTTCCAGGCGTACGAGCGGGGGGAGATCGAGGTGGCGTGTACGGAGGCGGACGTGTACGGGACGGTCCGAAACGCGGCTGAAGAGGCTGAGCTCGCGGTCCGGGACGCGGAAGCGAACCATCCGACGCTCTGGAACCTTGTGCCGCACCCGAAAGGAGATCCGATCCCCCTGCTGCACGATCCGCTGAAGGTGCAACGCGCTTTGAGGAACCTGATCCAGAATGCCTGGGAGCACAGCCCTGAGGCGGTGACGCTGCGGGTCGAGGAGGTGGAAGACGGGGTGCGCATCCGTGTCCACAACGGGGGGGAGGCGATAGAGCCGGCCCGGCTTGCGGGGATCTTTGAGAAGTTCAATTCGACGAAGAGCGGACGTATGGGTCTGGGCACGACCCTCTCCCGGCTGCTTGTGGAGGCGCACGGAGGGAGAATCTTTGCCGTGTCTTCCGAGGAAGAGGGGACGACGTTTACGGTGTGGTTGCCGAAGAAGGCGTGAGGTCGAGATACGAGATACGATTTGTATAGGAGAACTCATGTCTGAATTATTAGCCGGCACAGCAATCGTTCCGATCACGCCGCCCGTGGGCGTGCATCTCCAGGGCTACCGCCGGGAGGGGCCGTGCGAGGGGGTGCGGGACAATCTGCACGCCAGGGCGCTGGTCCTGGACGACGGGAAGACGAAAACAGCGGTGGTGGGGATTGATCTGATCGGTCTGGAGTACGAGTCGGTGTTGCGGGTCCGGGAGCGCGTGGGGGCGCTGTGTGACGTGCCGCCGGGGCACGTGATGATCTCGGCGTCCCACACGCACGGCGGTCCGGCGGTGATGTACCTGGCGGGCGATCCGATGGACTGGGACTACCTCCGCACGGTCGAGCGGCAGATCGCCGGGGCGGTGGTGATGGCGTCGCGGCGGATGCAGCCGGTGCGGGTCGGCTACGGCGAGGGGACCGCAGCCTTCAACGTGAATCGCCGCGTGGTTACGCCGACGGGCACGCCGATGTTGCCCAACCCGGACGGGGTGGTAGACCGGCGGGTGCGGGTGATCCGGGTGGATGGGGAGGGGTTCAATCCGCTGGCCGTCCTGTTCTGCTACACCTGCCACTCCACGGTGCTGGGCGGGGCGAACAACCGGGTGAGCGGGGACTATCCGGGCGCGGCGGAGCGGGCGGTGGAGCAATTTTACGGGCTGGGGACCACGGCGATCTTCCTGCCGGGCTGCTTCGGGAACATCCGGCCCAACCTGACGACGCCGGAAGGGCGTTTCAGAGCAGGGTCGGATGAAGAGGTGGAACGGATCGGACGGACGCTGGCCGCCGAGGTCGTGCGGGTGAGCGAAGGCGTTGCCCTGGAGCCCCGCGCGCCGAAAGGGAGAAGGGGAAAGACAGGGGGACTGTCGGTGGTGTCTTCGGTGTTCCGGCTCCCCTATCTGGACCTGCCGTCCGAGCGGAAGGTGAAGGAGATGTGCCGCGCGGCCGGGGAGCGTCATGGCCGGATGCGCGACGTGCCCCTGGAGCGGCGGAAGCGGGGGTACGCGGTCCTGGAGATCTCGGCCATGCGGATCGGGGACCTCTCCCTGGTGACGCTGCCCGGAGAGGTCATGCTCGAGATCGGCCAGCAGGTGGAGGCGGGTCTGAACGGGAAGGCGATCGTCCTCGGCTACACGAACGGGAACCCGGGCTATCTGTGTACAGACCGGTCCTATGAAGAGGGCGGATACGAGCCGACCTGCTTCTTCCGGACCTACCACCACCCGGCGCCGTTCACGCGGGAGACGGAGAAGATTCTGGTGCGGACGGGGATTAAGATGGGGTTGAAGGTTCAGAGATAGAATGAGCAATCCTGGCTATCAGATCACCCTGGACCTGACAGACCGGCCCTGCCTGGTGATCGGCGGGGGGGAGAACGCCGGGGAGCGGACGGGCCGACTGCTGGAGGCGCGCGCGCGGGTGACGGTCGTCAGCCCGAACCTGACGCCGGGGCTGGAACGGCTTTCCTCGGAGGGGCGGATCGTCCACCGTCGGCGGCGGTTCGAGGAGGGGGACCTGGAGGGGGTCTTCCTGGTCATGCACACGGTCATGGCGGACCCGGCGCTCAGCCGCCGGCTGTTCGCGCTGTCCCAGGAGCGGGGGTTCCTTCTGAACGCGCACGACCAGCCCGATCTCTCCAATTTTATCATGCCCGCCCTGGTCCGGCGGGGGCTGCTGCGGGTGGCGGTGAGCACGAGCGGGGAGAGTCCGGGCGTGGCAAAGCAGGTCCGGGAGGGGCTGGAGACGATCTTCGACGAGACGTTCGGGGCCTATCTGGACTGGGTGGCTGGACAGAGGCGACGGGCGAAGGCCGAGGAGCCGGACCCGGAGCGCCGGCTGGGGCGAATTCGGGAGACTACGGAGGGGCTGCGAATCGAGGGGAAGGTGCACTATCCGGAGGCGTGGGAAAAGGCGAAGAAGGGGGTCGGGGGTCGGGGGTCGGGGGTCGGATAAAAGACAACTGCGGTTTCGGGTGCCGGGTATCGGGGATCAGGTAAAACCAAAGATAATCTTTGCCTTTCCCGACACCTGACACCTGATACCTGTTTTTTGGAGGTTTTTGATGACCGGACGCGCTGCGGTGTTCGTCGGCCCCGGGAGGCCGCTGGAGATGCGGGAGTACCCGGTCCCGGACCCTGCGCCGGACGCGCTGGTGGTGAAGGTGTCTCTGGCGAACATCTGTGGGTCGGACCTCCACTTCTGGCGGGGGAACGGGCCCAAGATCCGGACGGACATCCCGCAGATCCTGGGACATGAGATGGTGGGGGTGATCCACAAGCTCGGACGGGAGGTCGTGCGGGACAGCGCGGGGCAGCCGCTGCGGGAGGGGGACCGGATCGCCTACGCCTACTTCTCGCCGTGTGGGGCGTGCGCGGCCTGCCTGACGGGGACGCCGGGATGCCCCAACCGGTACCGGAACTGGCTGAACGTGTCGGCGGATGCCCCGCCGCACTTCCACGGGGCGTTCGGGGACTACTACTATCTCCGGTCGCGCCACTGGATCTTCAGGACGCCGGAGGGTCTGCCGGACCGCTCGGTGTCGCCGGTGAACTGCGCGATGTCGGAGGCGCTCTACGGCCTGCATCAGATCGGGGTGGTCATCGGGGATGCGGTCGTGATCCAGGGCGCGGGGGGGCTGGGGCTCTACGCCACGGCGATTGCAAAGGAGATGGGGGCCGGGTTGGTGATCACCCTTGATCGGTTCGCGGACCGGCTGGCCCTGGCGCAGCAGTTCGGGGCGGACCGGACCCTGAACGTCTCGGAGACGACCCCGGAGGAGCGGGTCGAGCAGGTGCGGGCGTGGACCGGGGGGACGGGTGCGGACGTGGCCGCGGAGTTCACGGGCGCACCGGCGGCCATCGACGAGGGGACGCGGATGCTCCGGTTCGGGGGGCGGTATCTCTGGATCGGGAACATCAACCCGGGATTCCGGGCGGAGATCGACCCCGGACTCATGGTGCGGGGGAGCCAGGGGGTGCGGGGGGTGATCGTGTACGAGCCGTGGGTGATCCCCAGGGCGCTGGACCTGATTCGCCGGACGCAGGCCCGGTACCCGTTCGACCGGGTCATCTCGCACGTCGTCCCGTTCGGGCAGATCAACGAGGCGTTCGCACTGGCGGCGGAAGGGAAGGCGATCCGGGTGGCGTTGCAGATGTGAAAACCTACTCCAGATTATCTCCCCGCCTCCCTTGGCTTTGAATTCCCGATCTTCTAAATTTGATCGTCCATGTTTTCCCAATGACCCTTCGTTCTGGAGGCTATCGTGACAGACGTGCCCGTTCCCCCGCGCGTGACGGGGGTGGATCTGAAATCGGGAGGGGTGAAGATCGTGACCCCGGCGCGCGGGACCTATCCGCAGGTTGCAGAACGGCTCCGGCAGGCGTTGAAGGATGTAACAGGGCAGGACGTCACGATCACGGACGACGGCGCATCGCCTGACGGGACGGCGGATGGGACGGTCGTGGCGCTGGGCAACCTGATGGACAGCGCGCTCGTGAAGCGGCTCTACCTGGCGTGGTTCGACTGGACGGACGCGGCCTGGCCCGGCCCCGGAGGCTGGGCGCTCCGCGTCGTGACCGATCCCTGGGCCACGGGCAGACACGTGGTCCTGGCAGGCGGGAGCGACGAGGCGGGTGTGGCGGCTGCGGCGGAGGCGCTGGTCCGGCGGGTGGAGCGGGAGGGGACCACGCTCCCGGTGATGCACGAGGTGCAACTCGGGGCGCAGGCCGTGGACTACCGGAAGATGGTGGACCCGATTCTGGACCCGGACTACGACTGGCGCGAGGCGGGCGGGGGCGGGAGCGGGAGCTGGGATTTCATGATGCGCATCGCCGAGGCGGGGAGGGGGTTCCTCTACACGGGCGAGGCCCGGTTTCTGGAACTTTACCGGGACCAGTTGCTCCGGTTCTTCGACACGCACTGGTTCAACCGTCGGCGGGAGGAGCCGATGCAGATCCACGGGTTCATCCACCACATGCTGCTGATGTGGGAGCTGACGGAACACCATCCGGTCTACTCGAACGCCCACCGGAAGCAGATCTTCGAGTCGTTCCTGCACCTCTACCGGTCCACCGAGGGGGCGGCGCGGCCCGCGCTCCTGAAGGAACTGGCGCGGCGGAACGTGCGGGGGAATCACGACACGCGGAACGCGCTGGACCTCTACTTCGGGGGGCGCTACTTCCACCGGGCTGCGCGGCTACCGGAGGCGCGGGAGTGGCTTCGGCTGGCCGACGATTTCCTGGCCCCGCAGGCGGGGTCGTCGAAGCCGTGGGAGGATTCGTGGGGGCACCAGTGGTCTGCGTCCCTTTACAACGTGGCGGCCTACAAGGCGGCGGTGGGGGACGAGGCGTATTTCAGGAGTCGGCCATTTCTGGACGCCGTGGACCGGGCCATCATCGCGCACAGCAACCTGCGGCGGGGGCCCGTGAACTACTTCGCGATCGCCGCCGTGGGCACGGGGAACCGGGAGTATCTCCATCCGATCGCCATGCTCCAGGGGCAGAGGGGGACGATCCTGGCCGGAAGACTCGGGGGGGACGAGGTGGGGCGGGCCTTCTGGACCGGGCAGGAGGCCGTGGCGCCGGTGCGTCTGCTGGGGGTGGCCGTGTCCCCCCTGGACCAGCTCTACCACGAGACGGCGAAGGAGCGGGACGGGGCCTACGCGAGCGTGGCGATGGAGAACGTCCCGCTGGAGAAGGGGTTTGACAAGATCTCCTTCCGGGACGGGTTCGATGTCCGGGACCAGTACCTGTTGCTGGACGGCATCTCCGGCGGCGGGCATTCCTACCAGGACGCCAACTGCATCGTGTCTTTCGAGGCGCTCGGGAAGGTCTGGATCAACGCGTTTGCCACGGGGGGGAAACCCGCGTCGGTGCGGGAACAGAACGGGGTCAACGTGGTCCGGGACGGACGGGGGCCGGGGCGGGAGCCGAGGTTCGCCTGTCTGCACGATGCCGGGGATTTCGGGGGGTGGGGCGCTACGGGGTCGAGCATGCTGGACCTGAACGGCGCGGCGTGGCACCGGCATGTCTTCTGGCGGCGGGGGGGATACTTCCTGGTGGTAGACGAGGTGGAGGCGCAAGAGGGGGGGGAGTACCTGATCGAGCCATCGTGGTACATCAGCGGTGAGGTGAAGACGGAGGGGCGGAGGCTCACGGCCAGCCAGGGGGAGGCGGCGCACCTGACGATGCAGCATACGGGATCGACCTGGACGGAGACGGACCGGTGTCCGTCGGTCCGGCAGCAGAGGGGCGAGGTCACGCGCTGGCGGCAGCGGCTGAGGAGGACGTTGAAGGCGGGGGACCGGCGGGCGCTGGCCACGCTGTTCTACGCGACGGAACAGCCGATGCCCGAGATGTTCCGGCTGAACCCGACGGCGGAGGGGTGGCGCGTGGAGGATGAGCGGGGCGTGACGGCGTTCGGGCTGAGGGGGTGTGCCCTGGGCGGGGACATGGTGGAGGCGCGGGCGTGGACGGTATCGCCGGAAGAGGTCCTGTTGTGGGGGTGCTCGTGGCTGGCGTGCGGGGGATTGTTGCTCACGGCGCCGGAGCCGATCGGGTTGAGGGTGCGGAGAGAGGGGGTGGAGGTGAGCACGCGCAGCGAGGTGGAGCTGCGGCTGAAGACGTCGCCCGGAACGGTCTCCGTGCAGCACATCGAGACCGGTGAGGGGTTTCGGGTCTGGACGGATGGCGAGGGGAGGACGACGGTCCGGCTGAGGGCCGGGCGAAGCCGTCTGGACCTGCCCCCTGCCCCCCTGTCTGCGGCGCTGCGGGCGCTGTTCGGCGTGGGAGAGGTCGTGGCGGAGCCTCCGGTGAGCGCGCCGAGGTCGCCGGTGAAGCGGGGGGTGGACCTCACGCAGAGGTTTGAGACGAGGCTTGCGGGTGCGGCGAACGCGTTCGCCGGAGGCGAGGGGGGCTTCAGCGTGGGTACGGACGGCGGGGAAGTGGCCTTGCTGGGGCCGGAGGGGAAGGTGCGGTGGTCCTTCCCGTCCGAAAAGCCGATCCGGGCGCTGCTCCGGCAGGACCTGGACGGCGACGGGGAGGCAGAGACGGTGGCGGGGGGGAATGCGGAGACGCTGTATCTGCTGGGGTCGGACGGAAAGGAGCGGTGGCGGCACCGGATCGTCTGGCAGCCGATGCAGTGGGAGAACTGGTCACAGCTCGACTGCAAGGTGTTGTCGCTCGGCGCCGGGGACCTGAACGGAGATGGCCGGAACGAGATCGTGGTGGGGTGCGCGGACCGGCACTGTTACGCCTTCTCGCTGGACGGGGAGAGACTCTGGAGGTCGCCCGTCCAGTGGGGGCCGATGGTCTGCTGCGCGGTGGCGGATGCGGACGGGGATGGTCGGCCCGAGGTGCTGGGGGGGACGGCAGACCCGGCGATTCACGGCTATTGCGTCGTCTACCGGGGGGACGGGCGGTTCGACCGGAACATCGGCCGTCCGGACGCGCAGTCGTGGTCCATCCCGTCCTGGATGGTGAGGATGTCGGCGGAGGATCTGGACGGTGACGGACGGGTGGAGATCGTCACCGGTCTGGACACGAACCACCGCCAGCTCATCGTCTATCGCTGGGGGCAGGGGGTCGTGTGGGACGCGGACTTCGGGGGGGGCGTCTCCGCCGTGGCCCTGGGCGGGCCGGCGGGAGACCGGACGGTCTACGGGGGGAGCGCGGGGGGATTCCTCCAGGCGTTCTCGTCGAAGGGGGAGCGGATCTGGGGGCGCTTCCTGGCGGAGCGGGTGGCCGGGCTGGCGGCGTTCGGGGAGCGGGTGGCGGTCGCCACGTCCCCGGGGACGGTGGCGGTCTTCGATGCCGGGGGGAAGGTCCGGCAGACGTTCCGGCTGCCGGCGGGGGTGAGGTCAGTGGCGGGCTGGGGAGACCTGCTCGTCGTGGGGCGGGAAGACGGGGTCGTGCAGGGATTTCAGGTGTCGTGAGGAGGTTGGCCATGATACGCAAGATTCTGATGATTGCCCTGCTCATCGCAGGCGCAGCAGAGGGGGCGTTCGGGCAGGGGGCTACGGTCCCGTTCCAGATCCCGTTCAGGACGTTCTTCTACGACGCCAAGCTGGACACGGGGCAGGCGGAGGTGCCTTCGACGTTCACGCAGACCTTCGTGGATTCGGCGGGGACCCGGCACAGGATCACGTGGCGGCCGGGGTTCGACGTGCGGGTGTCGTCCAGAAGCAAGCGCTTCGGCCTGCCCCCGTTCAGGGCGCGGACCTGGCTCGTGTCGAGCATGGCGGTCACGATCGGCGTGGACCTGGATGGCGTCAATCTGACGACCTATCGCTTTGAGATCAAACGGTCGGACAAGTTCGAGATCGGGGTCCAGGATACGACGTTCGTGACGCGCGGGATACCCGGTGGAGATTTTCGGAGTCCGCTGCTGGAGATCGTGCGGCCGAGGCTGGAGTTCCTGGCCAACGAGGAGGTCCTGCGGCCGACATTCCTGGCGGAGGTGAAGGTGAAAGGAAGATTTGAGTAGGGGGCCCCTACGGGTGACCTATCTATGGAACACCCCAAGCAACCAGACTTCAGCGAGGACGACGCCATCCTGGCGCAGTTGACCGACCCGGAGGATGCCGAGGCATTCTCCAACCTGATGGAGAATGCCCATGGTCTGGGGCAGAGCGCGGCCTCCTTCGTCCGCGAGGAGCCTGGCCGCACCTCTCGAAGGGCCATCCGGCGTCTCTGCGTGAAAGACAGGAGGCGCACGGTGGCGGATCGCGTGCGGTCCGTTCTCAAGTCGATGTGGAAAACGGAGCGATGACGATGGCCTCTGACTGGCGCGTTCTGGATGCTCATATCTCGGAACTGGAGGAACTGGAGGACGACCTGCTGATGGCCGCCCGGGCGGGCGTCCCTGAGGCGAAGGAGGCGCTCGTCGCGCTTCATCGCCACATCATGGAAAAGCGGAAACGGCTGCGAGAGATGCGAGAAAAATAGCTCAGGGACGGCGGGTGGTCGCCCCTCCAAATCTGTTTTTGTTGCTTGACTTCCAATCTCATCCGGCCTAACTTTAAAATGATCCCCGCACTGCTGATTTGGGTTCTGCTGTCGGGCCTCTGCCCGTACGTTGCAGACGCCGGCGTTTCGCTGTCGCGTGCGCACGCGGACTCTCTCTACCGGGTCGCGCTGAGACTGAGGGACGAGGGGGAGCGGGATGGGGCCATCGCCGCGCTCCGGCAGGTGGTGGCGGAAGACCCGCGCAGGACACTGGCCTACTGCCATCTGGGCCACCTGCTCTTCGACCAGCAGGTGGCCGACGCTGCCGAGACGTTTTTCAAACGGGCGCTGGACGTGGACGACCGTTGCGCCGAGGCGTACTATGGGCTGGGGAGGGTCTACCGCAGGCGGCCCAAGGAGCGCCTGAAGGCGATCCAGCACTTTCGCAGCGCCCTGGCGCGGGATTCAAGACACGTCGAGGCCATGTACGAAATGGCCATGACACAGCTCGAACTGGATGACTATGACGCCAAGTCCTCCTTCGAAGACCTGATCCGCATCGACCCGGAACACTCCGGCGCCTACGTATGAACTGGGCCGGTGGTTCGAGAAATCTCGACGTCTGGAAGACGCTGTCCGGAGCTACGAGCGCCAGATCCGGGTGAATCCGGGGCACCCCATGGCGCAGCGGGCGCTGCGGTCTGCGTACAGCAAGATCCGGTCTGCGCGGCGGCTCGGAGACGTGGAGATCGTGTTTGACCTGCACGGCGTCGAGGGCCGGGACCTAGACGGCAGGAAGTCGTCGCCGGTCCTTCAGAAAGGCCAGAAGCTCAGACTGGACTACCGCATCTACTTCTGCGGGGGGCTGCGCCCGCAGGGGATATTTCGCGTGGAGGCCCTCCTGGACGAGAACACGAGGCGGAGCGCGGCGAAGTCGATCGGGTCTGCCCTGGGGCGGATGGTGGGGAGACAGTGGGACGTGTTCCTGATCCCGTTTGAACTGGCGGGCATCCCTGCGGTCCAGAGGGGGAGCGTCGAGATAGACCGGGGGGTCAGGCCGGGGGATCGGCGCATCGTGGTGCGGGCCGTGAATGAGAAACAGGGTCTTGCCGTGGAGCGGGACCTGGTGGTGGAGGTGAAATAGGAAGGGGTCAGGGGTCGGGGGTCAGGGATCAGGAAAAAATGAAACCGGATTTCCGGTTTTCGTTTTAGTTTTTCCCCGGCCCCTGATCCCCAGCTCCCGACCCCCGGTGTGAGGGGAGGGGCGGCATGGAGCGGATCGGCGTCGGCATCGTGGGCTACGGCTACGCAGGGCGGAAGTTCCACGCCTATCTGATCGGGCAGGAGCCCGGACTCAGGCTCTGCGCCGTGGCCTCCAGGGACGCCGGGCGAAGGGCGCAGGCGGAGGCGGACCGGGGCGTCCGGGCGTACGCGACGCTGGACGCCATGCTCCAGGATGAGACGGTGCGGCTGGTCGTGATCGCCACGCCGCACGACACGCACGCGGATCTGGCGATCCGGGCGATGGAGGCCGGCCGGCACGTGGTCGTGGACAAGATCATGTGTCTGAACGCGGATGAGGCCGCGCGAATGATCGCAGCGCGGGACCGCTGCGGGGTCCTCCTGAGCGTGTTTCACAACCGGCGGTGGGACGGGGATTTTCTGACCGTTCGTCAGGTCGTGAGCCAGGGGTTGCTGGGGTCGGTCTACCGGTACGAGTGCGCGATCCTGCGCCACCGGGCGCCCCGGGGATGGCGGGCAGAGGCGTCACACGCGGGGAGCATCCTGTTCGACTGGGGGGCGCACCTGATCGATCAGGCGCTGCTGCTGTGCGGCCGGCCTGAATCGGTCCTGTGCGACGCCGTGCCCGACCGCGCCTGGGGGACGAGCGTGGAGGGATACGTCTGCTGTCGCATCCGCTTTTCGGGCGGCGCCCTCTACGAGGCGGTGATCGGGCACATGGCGCAGATCGGGAAGCCCCGGTGGCACGTGCTGGGGGACCGGGGGGCGCTGCTCAAGGAGGGCCTGGACCCGCAGGAGGCGGCGATGGTGGCGGGCGATATCGGCGCTGCCGTCGAGTCCCCTGAAAACCGGGCGCGGGTGGTGACGGACGTGGGGGGGCTTCGGGCTGAGATGCGCGTGGAGACGCTGAAAGGCGACTGGCGGGCCTACTATCGCAACGTGGCGGAGGCGGTGTCGGAGGGGGGGGAACTCGCGGTGAAACCGGAGCAGGTTCTGGTCGCCATGCGGGTGATGGACGGGGCGATGCGGTCGGCCCGGACAGGGGAAGTGGTCAGGCTAAAAACGTGAAGCAAATTGAAGTTCGAACAAAGACTCTTACTTTGCACTTTGTCATTCGTACGAGAAACGGTTTTCACATTTCACCTTTTTTGGATTTATTGTGTTTCTGAAATCGTGGGGCCGTCGGGCCCGTTCGAAAGAGGAGGAGGGGGCACAGGAGGAGGCCCAGACGCCGCCGTCTTTCCGGAAGCGCCCGGTCCCCGCAGAAGGTTCCGGTGCGCTGGACGACTATCTGCAGCGCCTGATGGCATCCATCGAGGATGTGCCGGCCGCGGGTTTCTCCGTGGATGGAGAGCGGCCGTTGCGGGTGAACTTCGAGGCCATCTACGCGCCTCCCACGTTATCGGTCGTCCGGGATGAAGCCCTCACGGGCCAGCCGGACAGGCACGAGGAGGAGGACGGGAAGGGGGAGGAGGCGGAGGAGCGGAATCGCCATATCAGCGTCGGAGAGGCGCTCTCCCGGCATCGCCACCAGGTCGTCGTGGGGGGGGGCGGGGCGGGAAAGACGGCGCTGCTGAAGTACCTGGCCCTGACGTTTGCCCGGCGACTGGCCCGGCCTCGGCTGGGCCTGGAAGAGGGTTACCTGCCGGTCCTCCTCCCCTCCGGTTCCCCTTCGGGGGAGGTGGCCCCGCGCCACCTGTGCGCCGTGGCTGGCTGGGATGGAGATCCGGAGGTCGGCGAGGCGATCTTCTCCCGGTATCTGGAGCAGGGGCGGGTCGTGCTTCTGATCGATGGCCCGGATCGTCCCGCTGAATCCGATGAGCAGACGAGGGTTCTGAACTGGGCCGGCCTGTGGACGAGGGCCTACCCGGGCATCCGATGCGTGGTGACGGTGGATGCCCGGACTTATGAGGCGGTCTGCCCGCCGGCCAGTTTCTGGGAGTACTGGCTGGACCCCTCCGGACCAGTGGCCGCCGAAGGGATGGCGTACCGATGGTTTAAAGAGATCGAGGCCTCCCTGAGGCCCGCGGGCGATGCAGAGCGTGCGGCCAGGCGGAGGACGTGGGGGTTGACGACGGCGGCCCGGAGGAGCGCCGGGGTGTGGCGTCTGTGGGCCGTGCCGGGGCACCTGCGCCGGATGGCCCTGGTGCATCTGCATCGCTCGGATCTGCCCGGCACGGAGCTGGATCTCGTGCGCGAGTACACGGATATCGTCGCAGAGAGCCAGGCCGGGACGGACGGGATGACGCCCTCGGAGCGGCTGCTTCCGGCGCAGAGGGCCGCCCTGGGGGAGGGCTTTGAGGCGCAGGTGGCGGAGGGGCTCAGGGAGGTCGATGCGGAGGAGGCCGGGACCCCGGAGGCGTGGATTCGGCGGATGAGCGCCTCGGGACTGATCGAGGCGGGGCCCGGAGGCGGGTGGCGGTTCGGCGATCCCCTCTGTCGGGATTACCTGGCGGCCCGGGAGGTCTGCCGCACCGCTCCAGATGCGGAGGCGCTGGTCAGTCAGTTGCGGGAGATGGGACGCCTCCCGCTCATTGTCTGGTGCACGGGCCTCTGTACGGACACGACGTCGGTCCTTCGCGCGGTCCTGTCTCAGGAGGAGACGGTGTTCCGGGAGGCGCTTCAGACCGCGGCCCGATGCCTGACGTACGGACGTGGCCCGGGCGAGGCCGTCCGGAGAGAGCTCTGTGGCGCCCTGGTCGGTCTCTGCCAGACCGGAGGCTATGGCCTGCTGCGCCGGTGGTCCCTGGATCTGCTGGGGGAGATGGGGGCCGAGGAGGTCATCCCCGAGTTCGTGGCGCAGTGCAAGGGCGCAGTTCCCCTGGAACAGGAGCGGGCGTGTGAGGCGCTTGGACGGATCGGCGGGCCGGTTGCCGTGGCGGCCCTGAGCGAAAGGGCGACGCACGACACTGCTGCCCCGGTGCGGGCTGCGGCGTGTCGGGCGCTGGGGAGGATCGGGTCCGAGGAGGCGATCGACCCCCTCACCCGGCTGGCCCTGGAGTCAGAGGATGCCCCGGTGCGGGCTGCGGCGTGCCGGGCGCTGGGGAGGATCGGGTCCGAGACGGTCCTGAACCGGATGCTCGAGGCGCTGGGGGACCGCCGGGCGTCGATCCGGAGCGGGGCGGCGCTCGCCCTGGGGCAGATCGGCGACCGGAGGGCCGTGGCCCCTCTGCTGGAGGCGATGTCGGACGAGTACTCCTCCGTGCGGTGGCGGGCCGTACAGGCGCTGGGGGTCATCCGGTCGGAGGAGGCGCTGGAGGCGCTGGGGGCCGCCCTGACGGACGAGGACTGGGCCGTCCGCCGGGAGGTGTGCATCGCGCTGGGCCTGATCGGGTCGGGCGCCGTGATCAAACCCCTGATCGAGGCGCTGAAGGACGGATATTCGTCGGTTCGGCGGGCGGTGTGCGAGGCCCTGGGCCGGATCCGAGCGGAGTCCGCGGTCCCGGCCCTGATCCGGTCGTTGCGGGACGAGGACTGGGCGGTCCGTCGGGAGGCGTGCGAGGCCCTGGTGCGCATCCGATCCGACGCGGCCGTGGAGCCTTTGCTGCGGGCGCTTCGGGATCGGGACGCCTTCGTGCGGGCGGCAGGGGCAGAGATCCTGGGGTGGATCGACAAGGGGCGTTCGGCGGACCTGCTGGCCCGCGCCCTGCGAGATGACGAGTATTCGTCGGTGCGGCGCGCGGCGTGCGAGGCCCTCTCCCGCGCGGAGGGGGACCGCTACACGAATGCCCTCCGGGTTGCGCTGAAGGACTCCGCCTCCTCCGTGCGGCGGTCGGCGGTCCGGGGGCTCTGCCTCAAGCGCCCGGAAGACCTCTATGGGTTGCTGGCCCTGGCCCTGCGGGACACCGATGAGGAGGTGCGCGAGGAGGCGTGCGAGGCGCTGGGGGGCGTCGGGGACGCAGAGGCCGTGCAGAACCTGATCGGCGCGCTCGGCGATGTCTCCTCCGGGGTCCGGCGTGCGTCGTGCGGGGCCCTCGGGCGGTCCGGAGACGCCGGGTGCCTCCCCTCCCTGTGTGGGCTGTTAAAGGACACGGACGCCGCTGTGCGGGACGCCGCGTTCGAGGCCCTCTGGCGGGTCTGCCGGCGGACGGGGGAGACGGTGTATTTGAAGGACATAGAGGAAGTGAAAAATGCAAAATGAAAGGCGAGGTTTGCGTTTTGCATTTTGCATTTTGCATTGGGGGTTCTCTGTTGCGGGGTGGGGCGGATGAAGCGCATTCTGGCGGTGGACTACGGGAGGCGGCGGATCGGCCTGGCGGTGAGCGACCCGCTGGGGATCACGGCGCAGGGGCTGGAGACGGTGGCCGGGGGCTCTTTGAAGCGGGCGGCGGTGGCGGTGGCGCAGGTGGCCGAGGCGCAGGAGACCGGGGAGATCGTCGTGGGGCTTCCGTTGAACATGGACGGGAGCGCCGGGGAGATGGCGGCGGAGGCCGGGGCGTTCGCGGCGGAGGTCGAGCGCCGGACGGGGTTGCCGGTGAGGCGTTGGGACGAACGGCTGACGAGCGTCGCAGCCCACCGGGCGATGCGGGAGATGGGGGTGCGCACGAAGGGGCGCAAAGGGGATGTGGATCGGATGTCGGCGGTGTTGATCCTTCAAGGGTATCTGGATAGCAAAAAAGGGGGGCCGGGGGCCGGGGGGTAGGGGCTGGAGAAGAACAGAGATGATTCATAAACGCATCCATAATCGGGACAAATCCATTCTCGATGCCGCCCGGCAGCGACTGCGATGGGCGTCGTTGCGTGAGCGATTGCCGGGGTGGCTCCAGGGCGTGTCGGTGTTCGTCTGGGTGGCGCTGGGGGGCTGCGCCGCCATCCTGGGCGGGAGCGGGGTGACAGCCCATCTCCTGAACCGTCCGGCGGTCTCCCGGTCCCTGGTCCGGGAGGTCGTGATCGAGCGGGGCATGTCCACCCGACAGATCGGGGCGCTGCTGGAGCGAGAGGGGCTCATCCGCAGCGCCTCCTTTTTTGCGCTGGCGACCTATTTTTCTCCTGCCGCGCATCGGCTTCAGGCGGGGTTGCACGACGTGGACGGGGGGATGACGACGACGGCGATCATTCTATCCTTGGAGACGGCCCGCGACCTCTCCCGGAGCGTGACGATCCCCGAGGGGTTGACGCTCAAGGAGATCGCAGTCATTCTGCAACGGGAGACGGGGATCGACGCCGCGAAGTTCGTGGGGCTGGCGATGGACGGCGCGTTCTGCCGGGAGCTGGGGATCGCGGAGGGGAGCCTGGAGGGGTACCTGTTCCCTGAGACCTATCGCCTGCCGGTCCACGTGGACGAACGGCAGGTGGCGCGGATGATGGTGGGCCAGTTCCAGAAGGTGTTCGACGGGACGATGCGGGCGCGGGCGGGGATGCTCCGGATGTCGGTCCACCAGGTCATGACGCTGGCCTCCATCGTGGAGCGGGAGGCGAAGGTCGATACGGAGAGACCGTTGATCTCCGGGGTGTTCCACCGGCGCTTGAAGGCTGGCATGCGGCTGGAGTCGGACCCCACGACGGAGTATGCCCTGGGCATCCGCAAGGCGCATCTCTACCATTCGGACATCGCCGTGGACTCGCCCTATAACACGTACCGGTACCCCGGCCTGCCTCCGGGGCCGATTGCGAACCCCGGACGGGCCTCCCTCCGCGCGGTCCTCTATCCTGCGGACATGGGATATTTCTACTTTGTGGCCAGGGGGGACGGGACACACATTTTAAGCCGGACGAAGCAGGAACACGACCGGGCGCGGGCGCAGATCAAGAAGGAGCAGAAAAAACAGTTGACCGCCCGGGATGCCAGGCGTAGAGAGGGGTGAAGGATTTCGGATGATCATTCTGGACGGGCTGAACCCCGCGCAGCGGGAGGCGGTGGAGGCGGTCGAAGGGCCGGTCCTGATCCTGGCCGGGGCGGGGTCGGGCAAGACGCGGGCGCTGACGCACCGGATTGCGTATCTGATCGAGGGGAAGGGGGTGGACCCGGCGTCGGTCCTGGCGCTGACGTTCACGAACAAGGCCGCCGGGGAGATGAAGGAGCGGGTGGAGCGGCTGCTGGGGCGGTCCGGGCGGGGGATGTGGGTCGGGACCTTTCACTCCGTCTGCGCGCGCATTCTCCGGGCCGAGGCGGAACACGTGGGGCTGGACCGGAACTTCGCGATCTACGATTCCAACGATCAACTGACTCTGGTCCGGAGGGCGATCTCGGCCCTGGAGGTGTCCGACCGGCAGTACCCCCCGGCGCAGGTGCGGGGCCGCATCAGCCGGGCGAAGAACGCGATGGTGGGTCCGGCGGAGTTCGCCCGCTCGGCGGGGAACATCTACGAACAGACGGTGGCGAAGGTCTACCAGCACTACCAGCGGGAGATCCGGCGGAGCAACGCCCTGGACTTCGACGACCTGATCGTGGAGCCGGTCCACCTGTTCCAGGAGCATCCGGAGGTCCTGGCGCGCTACCGGGAGCGGTTTCGCTTCCTCATGATCGACGAATATCAGGACACCAACCGGCCGCAGTATCTCCTGACGAAGCTGATCGCGGATGGGCGCCGCAACATCTGCTGCGTGGGGGACGACGACCAGTCGATCTACCGGTTCCGGGGGGCGGACCTGCGGAACATCCTGGATTTCGAGCGCGACTACCCGGAGGCGAAGGTCATCCGCCTGGAGCAGAACTACCGTTCCACGCAGACGATCCTGGACGCGGGAAATGCGGTGATCTCGCACAACAAGGGGCGGAAGGGGAAGACGCTCTGGACGGAGCGGACCGGCGGGGAGAAGGTGGTCCTGTTCCGGTGCGCCAACGAGCGGGAGGAGGCGCGGGCGATTCTGGACGCGGTCCGGACCCTGCGGGGAACGGCGGGCCGGACCCTGCGGGACTTCGCGCTGCTCTACCGGACGAACGCGCAGTCGCGGGCGCTGGAGGACGAGTTCCGGCGGGCGGCCGTCCCCTACGTGATCGTGGGGGGGCTCCGGTTCTACGAGCGGAAGGAGATCAAGGACATTCTGGCCTACCTGCGGGTGGCCGCCAACCCGAGGGACGGGGTCAGCCTGCGCCGGGTCGTGAATGTGCCGCGCCGGGGGATCGGTGACCAGTCGCTGGCGAAGGTCGAGGATTTCGCGTTCGCGGAGCGGATCACGCCGCTGGAGGCGATGGGGCGCGCGGAGGAGATCGAGGGGCTGGGGGCGAAGGTGAGGGGGGCGATGCAGCGGTTCCACGCCCTCGTCCGGGGACTGACCGAGGAGAAGGATCAGGTCTCCATCCACCGGCTGACCGAGGCGGTCCTGGAGCAGACTGGGTATCTCGAGGCCGTGCGGGAGGAGGAGGGGACGGTGGAGGCGGAGTCCCGGGTCGAGAACGTGCGGGAGTTGCTGTCGGCGATGGAGGAGTTCTCGGAGCGGGCGGAGGACCCGTCCCTGGATGCCTTCCTGCGGGAGGTGGCGCTGGTCTCGGACGTGGACCAGTGGGACAGCCGGGCGGATGTGGTGACCCTGATGACACTCCACAGCGCCAAAGGGCTGGAGTTCCCGGTGGTGTTCATCGGTGGGCTGGAGGACGGACTGTTCCCGATCTCCCGCATGGCCGAGAACCCGGAGGACCTGGAAGAGGAGCGCCGGCTGTTCTACGTGGGGATCACGCGGGCGAAGGAGCGGCTGTTCCTGTCCTACGCGATGGACCGGCGGCGCTACGGGTCGTCGGGGGAGAGCCACCCCTCCCGTTTCCTGGGGGAGATCCCGGAGCCCCTGATCGAGCGTCGGATGCCGGGGATGTTTGAGGTCGAAAAGCAGTCACGGGTCACGGGTCACGGGTCACAGGAAGCAGTCACGGGCCAAAGGACTTTGGACCCGCGACTCGTGACTCGCGACACGCGACCTCGGAGCGGGGAGGTGTCCGGGGCGTTCGACTTCGAGGACACCCTGCCGTTCAACGTGGGCAACTGGGTGATCCACCCGACGCTGGGCCGGGGGCAGATCCGGGAGAAGGACGGGGTCGGGCCGGAGACCAAACTGACCATCCGGTTCGACACCGGGGCGACCAAAAAGATCATCATCAAATATGCCAGCCTGGAGCCGGCGTGAAGCGGAGAAGACGAAATGCAAAATGCAAAATGTAAAACGCAAAGGGTCGTACTTTTCGTTTTGCATTCTCCATTCTCCACTTTGCACTTTGCATTTTCCTGATCCTCGTGCTCTGCGGTTAGAAGAGGTTTCCATGTTCAAGGCTTTGGAAGAACTACGGGCGCAGGTCTGCCGGCCGGGGCCGAGGCCGGAGGTCGATCCGCAGGAGATCCAGAAGATCAAGGAGACGTGCGTGGCCGTGCTCCCGGCAGGGGGGGAGGGGTCACGGCTGCGGACGCTGCTGGGGTCGGACGCCATGAACAAGGCCGCCCTCAAGGTGGGAGACGAGAGCCTGATCCGGCGCACGGTCCGAATGTATCGGGACGCGGGGATCGGGCGGTTCGTGGCGCTGATCTACCACGCCGGGGCGTCGGTGGTGGAGGACCTGGGGGACGGGAAGGCCCTGGGCGTGGAGGTGCGCTACAGCGAGGATCCCGGCCGGCCCGTGGGGCGCGGGGGGGCGATCCTGAACGCGATCCAGACCGGGCTGCTGCCGGAGGGCGCGACGCTGATCGTTCACAACCCGGACGACCAGATCGTGCGGTATCCGGGCCGTTTCGTGGACGACATCCTGGCCGGGCACCTGCAGGGCTGCCGGGGCGGGGCGATCGCCACGGTGGTGGCCGTGGGGGAGACCCCTTACACCTACACGGGACTGAAACTGGAGGAGGGGCGGGTGCGAACGATCGCCTCCTATCCCCCGATTCCGATCCCGACGCACATCGGCGTCTCCCTCCTGGCGCCGGAGACCTTCCCCTATTTCCGCAGGATGTTCGATCTGTCTCAGCGGATGGACTTCGAGGGGGTCATGTTCCCTAAGCTGGTGGAAGAGGACCGGCTCTACTCGGTCCTGATCCCGACCGAATGCTGGATTGCAGTGAACGACCCCAAGGGCGCAAAGCGGTTCACGGAGGCGATATCCTGATGGCGGTCACCCTCGACGATGTCCGGAAGGTGGCGTATCTGTCCCGGCTGAGCTTCTCCGCCGAGGAGGAGAAGCGCCTTGTCGATGAACTCAACCGGATTCTGAGCTTTATGGAGAAACTGAACGAACTCAACACCGAGGGGGTCTCCCCCACGTCTCACGTCCTCCCGATCAGCAATGTGTTCCGGGAGGACGGCGTGGTCCCCTCTCTTTCCCAGGATGAACTCCTCGCCAACGCGCCGAGCAGGCGGGGAGGCTACTTCAGGGTCCCCAAGGTCATCGAATGATGCGAGGCGGAGGTGTAACCACCCCCGCCTCTTCTGTTTTTGCGGAGGATATCTCGTGAAGCGCGACTACAACGGTCCCAAGTTCATCGTCGTGGCAGGTGGCGTCATGAGCGGCGTCGGGAAGGGGCTGGCTGCGGCGTCCATCGGAAAGATCATTCAGCAGTACGGCTACCGGACGGCGGCGATCAAGATCGACCCCTATCTCAACTACGACGCGGGGACGCTCAGGCCGACGGAGCACGGGGAGGTCTGGGTGACGGACGACGGGGGGGAGATCGACCAGGACCTGGGCAACTACGAGCGGTTCCTGGGCATCGACCTCCCCCGGCAGAACAACCTGACGACGGGGCAGATCTACCACACGGTGATCGAGCGGGAGCGGCGGGGGGAGTACCTGGGGCAGACGGTGCAGCCGATCCCGCACATCACGGATGAGATCAAGCGCCGGGTGACGGAGTCCTCCAAGGGGTTCGAGGTCACCCTCGTGGAGATCGGGGGGACGGTGGGGGACTTCGAGAACCTGCCGTTCTTCTTCGCCATGAAGAGCCTGGAGCGGGAGGTGGGGGAGGAGAACATGGTCTACGTGCTCGTCACCTACCTGCCGGTGCCGGGGCACATCGAGGAGATGAAGACAAAGCCGACGCAGCAGGCGATCAAGCAGTTGAGCGAGACGGGCATCTTTCCGGACTTCATCCTCTGCCGGGCGAAGGGGTCCGTGGATCAGGTGCGCAAGAAGAAGATCGAGACATTCGCCAACATCTCGGCAGACTGTGTGATCTCGGCGCCCGACGTGGACACGATCTACCGCGTCCCCCTGAACCTGGAGCAGGACCGGCTGGGGGAGAAACTGCTGGACCGGCTGGGGCTGCCCGCGCGACAGACGCCGGACTGGAGCGCCTGGGAGCGGCTGGTGAACCGGATCACCGCCCCGTCCCGGAGGGTGCGGGTGGCGATGGTCGGAAAGTACGTGGAGATCGGGGACTACCGGCTGACGGACTCCTACATCTCCGTCAATCAATCCCTGGAGCACGCCGGGGCGGCGTTCGACACGGGGGTGGACATCTCCTGGATCGACTCCCGCCGCCTGGAGCACTCGGACGCCGAGTCGGTCCTGAAGGATTACGACGGGATCATCGTTCCGGGGGCGTTCGGGGACGGCGGGGCCGAGGGGGTGATCGAGGCGATCCGCTACGCGCGGGAGCGCAACCTTCCGTACCTGGGCCTCTGCTTCGGCCTGCAGATGGCCGTGGTGGAATACGCCCGGCACATTGCCGGGCTGGAGGAGGCCAACTCCACGGAGGTCGATCCGGGGACGCCCTTCCCGGTGATCGACTTCCAGCCCACGCAGCGGGAGGTGATCCAGAAACACCAGTACGGCGGGACGATGCGCCTGGGGGCCTACGCCGCCATCCTCAAGCGGGGGAGCCGGACGCTGAAGCTCTACGAGAAGACGGGCCGACTGGAGGAGGATGCGGTCCGGCTCGAACAGATCCTGAAGGACGAGAAACAGGCGTTCCGCGCCGGGGTCATCCTGAAGTCGGAGCGGGCCGCCCTGGAGCGGCACCGCCACCGCTACGAGGTGTCGGCCAAGTACGTGGACCTGCTGGAGGAGCACGGGTTCGTGTTCTCAGGGTTCCACCGCCGGCAGGATGGGGTGAAGCTGATGGAGTTCATCGAGCTGTCCGACCACCCCTTTTTTCTGGCGACGCAGGCCCATCCGGAGTTCAAGTCCAACCTGGAGCGGCCTTCCCCGCTGTTCTACGGGTTCATCGAGGCGGTTGTGAAAGAGGCGAAGGGATGAAGGACAGGCCCCCCCCCCCATCCCCTCTCCCACAACGTGTCACGTGCCACGTGTCACGTGCCACGTCAGATTCGTAGGGGGCTACTTGGCACCTGGCACCTGGCACCTGGCACGCTCGCTCCGATGGGTGAGGGTCTGCCTTCTGCCTTCTGCCTTCTGCCTCCTGTCCTTTTCCTGCGCCCGGATCGAAGAGCAGCCCGTCGGCCAGGCGCAGGAGGCGGGAAGGCCCGACCAGGAGGCGTGGGGGTGGGAGAGCGCCCTGACGAAGGGGGGGGTCCGCCGTGCGGTCATCCGGGCGGGGCGCTACCGTCACTATAATGTTTCGCGGGTGGACAGCCTGGACCGGGGCGTGGTGGTGACGTTCTTCGACACCTCCGGCAGGCGGACCTCCGTCCTCCGGTCTCGGATGGGGGTGGTGGAGGAGGGGGACCGGCGCATGCTGGCGCTCGGCGATGTCGCGGTGACGGCGGAGGACAGCACGACGCTGGAGGCCGAGGCCCTGCGGTGGGACAACGAGCAGGAGAAAATCTACGGAGACGGCGCGGTCACGATCCGCCGGGCGGGCGATGTGGAGACGGGAATCGGGTTTGAGTCGACGCCCGACCTCAAGCGGTGGTCGATGCGGGATGTGACGACGAAGCGGGGGCAATGATAAAGGGCAGGTGGCATACGGTAGGTGGGGTGTGGAGGTTCCGACGCCGCGCCTTCTGGTCTTTCGTTTTTCTCGGCGCCCTCTGCGTCCTCTGCGGTGAAACGGTTTTCGCCTATGAGATCCGGGCGGAGCGGATGGAGACGGTCCAGGAGGGGGGGGCGGTGCGCCGGACCTATACAGGGCGTGTGGAGGCACTGCTCGACAGCGTCTCCGTCCGGTCGGCCCAGGCAGTCTACTCCTCCGCCACGGAGGAGGTCGTCTTTTCGGGCGGGGTCGAGGCCGTGGACGGGGCGCGGCGGGCCGTGGGAGATACGCTGGTCTATGCGCTGAAGGCGCGTCGGGCCATCGTCTCCGGGGGCGTGCTGGTGACGGAAGGGGGGCGGGAACTCCGGGCAGCCCGTGTGGTCCTGCTGCGGGGTGAAGATCGTGTGGAGGCCGCCGGGGGGGTGGAGGCGTGGTACCCGGAACGGGGGACGCGCCTCTGGGCAGACACGCTGGAGGTCACCTCCGGCGGGGACTCCGGCATCGCGCGGGGCGGGGCCCGGCTGGTTCGGACTGACACGGACACGTTCGCGATGGCGGCGAAGGCCATCCGGTTCGCGCGGGGCGGGGAACGTGCGGAGGGGGAGGAAGACGTGGAGATGACGGTCGGGGGGTTCGTGGCCCGGTGCAGCCGGGCCGTCTGCGATTCGGACTCGGTGGCGATGGCGGGCGCACCCGTCCTGAATCGGTTCCGGGAGAGGTCTGACGGCGCGGAGCACTCCGAGGTGCGGGCCGCGCAGGTGGGACTCAGCGTGGCTCAGGGGAGCGTGCGCCGGTTGACCGCGACGGGAGACGCCAGGGTCGTTCAACGGCGTTTCGACACCGTCGGGGCGCCCTCGGGGTGGAGCAGGCTGGAGGGGGATACGCTGGTGGTGGAGGTCGAGCGGGGCGAGATGCGCCACGCCACGTCGGAGGGGGGCGCGAAGAGCGTCTCCAGAGACGCCGACAGCTCCGAGGTCGAGATGACGGCCGGGAGGATCACGGTCCTTTCCGAGGAGGGCCGCGTGAGGCGGGTGCGCGGGGAAGGTCAGGGGAGGGCGTCTCATCGTTCGGCGGACGGGTCGGAACGCAGCGCCCTGGCGGGGGACGCCATCGAGATCGAGATGGAAGGGGATCGGATGGGCGGCGTGCTGCTGCAGGGGCACGCGGTCTGCGAGTACCTGCCGGACGAACGCACGGCCCCCAAGCGAGGGGGGAAGAGCCGCCTGAGCGGCGACCGCATCGGGCTGGCCCTGCAGGGGGGCGAGGTGAAGCGAGCGACGGGGGAGGGGGGCGTGGTCGGGGCGTACTGGATGACGGAGGAGGAGCGAGGAAAAGAAAATGCAAAGTGAAAAGTGCAAAGTGAGAAATCCTTTTGCACTTTGCATTTTACATTTTACATTTTGCACTTCCTGGAGGGTGTCCGTGTCGCTGAGGGCGGAGGGACTGACCAAACAGTACGGCAAGCGCCTGGTGGTGAAAGGGATAGCGGTGGAGGTTGTCCCCGGCGAGGTGGTGGGGCTCCTGGGGCCGAACGGGGCGGGCAAGACGACGACATTTCACATGATCGTGGGGCTCGTGAAGCCGACGACGGGGCGCATCTTTCTGGATGACCTGGATGTGACCTCCATGCCGATGTACAGGCGGGCCCTCGCGGGGATTGGATATCTGCCCCAGGAGCCGTCGGTGTTCCGGAAGCTGACCGTGGAGGAAAATGTCCGGGCCGTGCTGGAGGCGCAGGGACTGTCCCGCCGGGCGCAGCAGGAGCGGACGGGCGCCCTCCTGGAGGAACTGGGGATGACCCCTCTGGCCCACCAGAGGGCCGACCTGCTGTCCGGGGGGGAGACCCGGCGCGTGGAGATCGCCCGGGCGCTGGCGGTTGAGCCGAAGTTCATGCTGCTGGACGAGCCCTTCGCGGGGGTGGATCCCAGGACGGTGGAGGATGTCCAGGGCATTCTGGCCAGGCTCCGCTCCAGGGGGATCGGCCTGCTCATCACGGACCATCGCGCGCGCGAGACGCTGGCGATCACGGACAGGGCTTATATCATCTCGGAAGGGGAACTCAGGACCTCCGGCACATCCCGCGCCCTGGCCGACGACCCGGAGGTCCGCCGGATCTATCTCGGAGAAGGATTCCGAATGTGAGACCGGGGATCGGGAATCGGGTGCTGTAAAAGGTCAAAGATGGATCACGGACCACGGATCACGAAAAAAAGAGTTGTTTCCGGAAAGCGCATTTTTTATACTTATGGCGTTCGGGGCTCTTCACTAAAAGACCCGCTGGATGCCCCTCAGTTCTACTGAGGGGAGGAAAGCGGGGGTTTTGAGTTGATAATCGTGGTTTGGGTTTGATATATTGACGGTATGGCTATCCAAAGATCATCCCATGCCGTCTATGACCTGAAGTATC
>SICM01000048.1 GCA_009694805.1 Candidatus Latescibacterota bacterium | reverse complement strand
GGCTTCGGTCGCCGACCAAAGCCGCCTCGACCGCTCCGTCAACGCCGGCCTGAGGACCGTGTACTTTCTGCGCAAGATATTGAAGTTCACGCATCAAAGGTACAACCGCGCCCTGTCGAAATCAATCGCTTATTTCTTCACAACCCCTTTGCACTTTGCATTTCCCTGATCCCCTGCGCTTCTGCGGTAAATGCTCTTAGAGCATGTTTGTAAGCGCCGTCACCGGGACCGGCCGCACGGGCGGGCGGAGGTGCAGCCGCCCCACCGCCTCCCGGCTCAGCCCGGTCCTGCGGACGATCAGGTCCCCGCACAGAGGGGCGCAGAGCCGGCCCTGGCAGGACCCCATCCCGATGCGGACCTCGCACTTCAGGCTGTCAATATTGTGGCACCCCCGGTCGATCACGCGAACGACCTCGGCAGCCGTGGACTCGTCGCAGCGGCAGACCGTCACATCGTCCCGCAGAAGAGAGGATAGCCCCGGCGGCGGGACGAAGGCGCGGTTCAGGGCCGACGCAAACGACAGCAGGCCCCGGCGCTGCGCGTGAACCCCTTTCACCTCCTCATCAGACACCGGTCGTCCGAGCCGTCGCGCGACCTCCAGGCCCACGATGCGTCCCTCGGCCAGGGCCAGGTCCACCCCCCCGATGCCCGCCGTCTCCCCGGCGGCGAAGAGCCCCGGCACGGTCGTCTCCAGCGCCTCCGTCAGCGCAGGCGCCCATCCCCCCCGGTCAGCGTCGTAGACCAGCTTCGCGTCCGCGGTGTCCAGAAGCTCCACCGCAGGGACGAACCCGAACCCGATCCCCACGAGATCCACCTCCACTTCTTGCGCCGTTCCCGGACGCGGGTACCCGAGGGCATCCAGCCGCGCCCACCGCGCCCACCGCGCCTCCCCCTCTCCGAAGACCTCCACCATCGAAGCCCCGTGGATGTAGGGCGTCCGATGCCGGAGGAGCGTCGCCGCGTAGTGCCTCGCCTGCCGCCTCCGGTCAGCGCTGGCCAGCGCGTGAACCCCGAAGCGGAAGGTGCGGCTCCAGGGCACGGCCTCCAGGACCGCCACGACATTCGCCCCGGCCTCCAGCAGGTCCGCCGCCACGGGCAGGAGAAACGGCCCGCACCCGGACAGGAGGACGCGCTGGCCCGGCAGGATGCGCTGGCTCTTGACCAGGAGCTGGATCCCCCCCGCGCTCATCACACCGGGGAGCGTCCAGCCGGGGAACCCCAGGCACCGTTCGTAGGCCCCCGTGGCCACCAGGACGGCCCGGCCCTGGAGGAAGGTCCCGTCGGAGAGGGCGACCCGGCGCTCCGGGAACAGGCCCCAGGCCGCCATCCCCATCCGGAGGTCCACATCCTGGTGACGGATCTCCTCAAGGACCGTGCGCCGGGGGTCGTCATCGTGGGGGCCGGGTTGCCGGAACGCCGCCGGGACCGGACGAAAATACTGTCCCCCGGGCTCCGGGTACTCGTCGACCAGACCCACGGACAGCCGGTGGCGCGCCGCGGTGAGGGCCGCGGCCACCCCCGCCGGCCCCGCACCTACGATCACCAGGTCATGCGTCTCAGACAAGGGAATGAACCTTCAGTCTTATCCTGCCCATCCTGTCTATCCCTGTTCAGGTCGCCTTTAATGCCACCCCTGGAAGCTCCACCCGCAGTCCGGGCGTCACGAGGGTCATGCAGGCCCGCACGTTGGAGATCCCGTCCACCGTCACCCGGCACTCCTGGCAGACCCCCATGCCGCAGAACAGGCCGCGCGGGTCGTTGAACTTCTCGCTCGACCGCAACGCCCGCTGCCCCATCGCGGCCAGGACCGCCCCCACGGTCTCCCCTTCATAGGCCGTGACCTCGCGACCATTGATCGTGAAGGTCAATGACTCTGGCCGGTCCGTGAGCCTGCGGGGACCTTCGCGCTTTTTATCTCTAACCAAGTTCTTGAACCATGTCCGGCTTCAGCGCAGGTTTTCTTTCCATCTTCGATCTCCTTCCGTGCTGAGTATAGCAAACGTTCCTGCCGGTGTCAAGCGGCAAATCCGTGCCACGCGGATGCCATCGCGCTGTTTCTCTTGATTTTGGGATTCCTCCACTGTAATTTTGCGAGGCAGTGAGATACCCAAGGATAACGGAGCCTTCCCCAGAGGATGAAATTCCGGAGCAGAGCCCTCATGGACGCAACACAACACCTCACCCGCGTGGCGATCTACGGCGCAGGCCGCTGGGCCAACAGGACCCACATCCCCAACCTCCTCAAACTGGACGGCGTTGAAATCGTCGCCCTCTGCGACGTGAACCCGGAGGCCCTCAGGGCCACCGCCGCCGCGTTTCCCATCCCCAGGACCTACGCGGACGGCCACGAGATGCTCCGGAACGAAGAGATCGACGCCCTCTACTCCGTCGTCCCCGCCTTCGCGCGTACCGACGTGGAGGTCGCCGCAGCGGCAAAAGGCATCCCCCTCTTCAGCGAAAAACCGCAGGCCCTGACGATGCAGGTGGCGCGTGCCATCGACGACGCCGTCCGGCGTTCCGGCGTCCTCAGCACGGTCTGTTTCAGAGAACGCTACCGGCCCCTGTTTCAGCGAGCCCGTGACCTCCTGAAAGACAAGCAGGTCGTCCACGTGCGCTTCCAGTACATCGGAGGGCTCCCCGCTCCTCCGCCGCCAGAACGAAAGGACTCGTGGTGGTCTCAGTACGACAAATCGGGCGGCGGCGCCTTCGACTGGGGCGTCCACGCCGTGGACTACACCCGGTTCATGACCGGCCTCAACGTCACGCACGCCCAGGCATTCTACTGCCAGCGCCCGGCCTACCACATCCCGCTCACCTCCTCCTTCAACTTCCGCCTCTCCAGCGGGGCCACCATGACCGCGACCTTCGTCTCCGCCACGCCCGCCGGCCGGCCTGAAGAACCCTGGTTCACGATCTTCTACGAGGGCGGCCACCTGGCCCTCTACCGCTATGACCGGATCGAGGTCAACAACGAAACCGTCTACCAGGGCGAGGCATTCGACCCCTGGTTCGAGCAGACCCGCCTGTTCATCGAAGCCGTCCGCACCGGGGACCGGGGCCTCCTCCTCAACGACTACCACGACGGCCTCTTCTCCCTCGCCCCCGTCCTGGCCGGGTGGGCGTCCGCCCGCCGAAACGGAGCGTGCATCGACGTGGCCGCCTTCATGGAGGATTGATCTGGAGGGTGAAAAAATGAGAGCGGCCATCCGATACGCCTATGGCCGCTCTCATTCGTACCGATCTTTCCGGCTCGCTAGGCAAACCGGACCGAGTAGACCGGATGTCCGGGACACCCAAAGATTCCCCGTTTCACGTACACTGGGAATTGCCCTGGAACAGCCCCACCACATTCCCGTCCGGGTCCGTCAGGTGCGCGAACCAGCCGACCGTCGGGATCTCCGTCTTGGGCACAGCGACCTCGCCCCCCAGCCCCTTCGACCGGCCCAGATAGGGCTCGATCTCCTCCACCTGCACGTAGACCACCGGGGACTCGGCAGGAACGACCTTATCGACCCGGGCCACCCCGCCGCCGATCCCTTCCAGCGGCTTGAACAGGGTATATTTCTCTCCCCAGTCCTCGAACTGCCAGCCGAACAGCCCCGAGAAGAAACCCTTCGTCCGCTGAAGGTCCGTGGAAGACCACTCGACGTGACAGATGCTGTCCTTCGCCATGTTGAACCTCCTCTATGAACAGGCGATCTCGCCTGAGGGTGGAAACCTGAAACCCCTGAAACCCGCTCGATCCGCGCAACGACCAGGGTCACCTTTCGGGGCCGCAGAAAGAGCCTGATCTGATTGCCTTCATGGTAGCCAGGCTAGCCCCCGGCAATGGCCCCGATGATGAAAAAGGGCTCCACCCCCGACGCCACCGCATCGGGCAGGGGGGCATCCGGTAACTCATGGGATAGATCCTGCTCGCAGGCGAAGAACCGCAAGAACGGTCGGCGCTGTTGTGTGACGTGGTCGCGGATGGTCCCGCGCAGCATCGGATAGCGGTCCTCAAGCGCGTTGAGGACCGAGCGCTGCGTGATCGGACCGTCAACCTGGAACTCGACCTCTCTGCCGACGCGCGCCAGCGTCCGCAGATGTACCGGGAGCACGACGCGTATCATGGCAGGGTCTGGACTTCGACGGACAGGACGGCCGGAAGATCGCGGAGGATGGGAGCCCATCGGTCGCCGGCGTCGGCCGATACGTACACCTGCCCGCCGGTGGTGCCGAAATACACGCCGCACGGATCGAGCGAATCGACGGCCATGGCGTCGCGCAACACGTTGACGTAGCAGTCGTGTTGCGGCAGACCCTTCGTGAGCGCCTCCCACTCGTCTCCACCCGTGCGACTGCGGTACACGCGCAGCTTTCCCTCGGGCGGATAATGCTCCGAGTCGCTCTTGATCGGGACGACGTAGATCGTATCCGGTTCGTGCGCATGCACGTCGATCGGGAACCCGAAGTCGGTCGGCAAGTTCCCGCTGACCTCGTGCCACGACGCGCCAGCGTCGTCGCTGCGCATCACGTCCCAGTGCTTCTGCATGAACAGCACGCCCGGGCGCGACCGGTGCATCGCGATGCGGTGAACGCAGTGGCCGACCTCGGCATTCGGGTCGGGGATGTATTCGGATTTCAGCCCACGGTTGATCGGCCGCCACGTCTTGCCGGCGTCGTCGGTCCGAAAGGCGCCCGCGGCCGAGACGGCGATGAAGATGCGTCCGGGGTCGCTCGGGTCCAGAAGGATCGTATGCAGGCACATGCCACCGGCGCCTGGCTGCCATTTCGGCCCTGAGCCGTGGCCACGGAGCCCGGAAAGCTCCTGCCACGTCTGCCCGCCGTCAATCGAGCGGAACAGAGCGGCGTCCTCCACCCCGGCGTAGACGGTATCCGGGTCGGTCAGCGAAGGTTCGAGGTTCCACACGCGCTTGAACTCCCAGGGGTGGGACGTGCCGTCGTACCACTGGTGCGTGCCGGGGACGCCGTCGTACACGAACTTGTTCCCCACGGGCTCCCACGTCTTGCCACCGTCGTTGGAGCGCTGGATCAACTGCCCGAACCAGCCGCTGGACTGTGAAGCGTACAGCCGGTTCGGGTCGACGGGCGAGCCCTTTACGTGGTAGAGTTCCCAGCCCCCAAAATGGGGGCCGCTCACATCCCACCGTTCGCGCTTGCCGTCGGACGTCAAGATGAACGCGCCCTTGCGTGTACCCACCAGAACTCTTATCCCGCTCGTCCTTTTCTCCCTCCTGAGTTTCTGGAGATGCTCGTCGGTGAGCTTCTCGCCCACTTTCCAGAGAACCGTGACCCCGCAACACCCTCCGCCGCCGAACCCATGAATACAACCTCCCAGGTTACGAGTGAATGACGACCATGTTACGATTGAATTACAGCCCCATTCATGTTATATTGTTGAGAGCGGATCTCACCGAGCCGATCTCAGGCAAGAGATCCTGCCCCTGTTAGCCATAGCAAGGAGAAGAAAACGGATGGACAAAAAATATCTGTTGACCTCCAGACAGATGGCGCAGTTCGTGAACGACGGCTTCCTCCGATTCGACGAACGGGTGCCCGATGACCTGAACCGCGCTGCCGGCGCCGAGATGGAACAGGGGTTGCTCGACGTGGAGCCGATGGGCGTGCCCTTCCGGAACCTCTGGAAGGACCGGGCCATCAAGAAGGTCTTCAGCCTCCCCGAAGTCCAGGGGATCGTCCACAGCCTGGTCGGCCCCGATCCCCAGTACGACCACCACGCGGTCCACATCGTGAACGCCGGCCACCTGATCGGCCAGGCCTGGCACGCGGACGCGATCATCGACACCCGCCGCACGCACTTCGACATCCAGCTCTTCTACTATCCCCACGATACACCACGTGAGATGGGCGGAACCATGTTCCTCCCCGGCAGCCACTTCCGCCGCATCAGCGAGACCGACATCGCCCGCTACCAGAACTTCGTCGGGCAGGTCCCGATGGTCTGCAAGGCCGGCACGTTCCTGGCCGTCCACCACGGGATATGGCACTGTGGCCAGCCCAACCGGACGGACCGCATTCGTTATGCGTTCAAACTCAGGCTGAACCCGACCGTGCGCCAGGTGCGCCTCTGGAACACGGAGGGTATCGACGACCCTGCCATCCCCCAAATTTTGAACTCCAAGCACAAATGGTACGGAAACGAGGGCAGGATCGAGGTCGTCAACCGGATCAAGTTCTGGCGGTTCCTGACGGGGAACGAGCGCTTCGACGTCCTGCATCTGCTGTCCCGAATCGAGAACGAGCCGCAAAGGGAACTTCAGGCCGTCTGATGTTCTGATCCTGACTTCGAACTTCTGAAAGGTTCTCCATGCCTCAGTCACGCCAAAAACTCCTGGTGCTCTACCTGCACAACGCCGACCTGAACAGCCAGGTCGTCTCCTGGACCCTCTATGACGGAACGGGAAAAGAGACGCACACCACCGGCGACAGCGAGACCCCCCCCTTCAGTTCCGTGCTGGCAGCCATGAAAGACGGCTGGCGCGTCATCCAGTTCCCCCAGCAATTTCCGGCGTATCCGGGCATGGAGTACAACACCTCGTATCTCAGGTACGAGTACATCCTCGAAAAGATGGAGGAGAATGATGGTTGACAGAAAGCACCTGCTGAACTCCGGACAGATGGCCCGTTTCGTGGCCGACGGCTTCCTCCGTTTCGACGACCTGGTCCCGGGTGAACTCAACCGGGCCGCCTGCGCCGAGATGGAACAGGGCATCGAACGCAGGCCCGGCGGCGTACGCCTCAGCGAGCTGTGGCCCCCTCCGTCCGCGGTCGGGGAGATCTTCAGGCTCCCGCAGGTCCAGGGGATCATCCACAGCCTGGTCGGCTCCGAACCCCTCTACGACCACCACGCGGTCCACACCGTGAACGCCGGCAACCTGGCCGGCCAGATCTGGCACGCGGATGCCATCATCGACACCCGCATGCACTTCGACATCCAGTTCTTCTACTTCGCGCACGACACCCCGCGCGAGATGGGTGGAACGCTCATCCTTCCCGGCAGCCACTTCCGCCGCATCAGTGAGTCGGACATCGCCCGCTACCAGAACTTCGTCGGGCAGCTCCCGGTCGTCTGCGGGGCCGGCACGCTGATGGTCGTCCATCACGGGATATGGCACTGCGCCCAGCCCAACCGGACGGATCGCAAGCGCTACATGTTCAAACTCAGGCTGAACCCGACCGTGCGCCAGCTGGGACTCTGGAACACAGACGATATCGACGACCCTGCCATCCCCGGAATCCTGAGCACGAATCACAGGTGGTATGGAAATGAGGGCCGGATCGAAATCGTCAATCGGATCAAGTTCTGGCGCTTTCTGACCGGTGACGAGCGGTTCGACGTCTCCTACTGGCTGTCACGCATAGAGAACCAGCCCGAGACCCACGCCGCCTGATGCCCTGTGCCCAAAATGCGCGCAGGGGCACGGTACGCCGTGCCCCTGCTTTTATATATCACCCGCACGGCGTCCTCTGCCCGGAGCGCTGCAGCTCTTCCAGCGCTGACATCCAGACGGCCTCATACGTATCCAGCGCCTGGCGCCACGCTGCCGGATCGCCTTCCCCGCGTTGCAGGCGCCTGGCCTCCAGGTCCACCGCATGCTCGGCTGCCCGGATCTCCGCCCGATCAGCCGCATCCCACATCGGATTCAGGTCGAACGCCACACGCACCCGGTTGATCACCCCACTCACCTCTTCGCAGAGCCTGGACAGGGTGTAGGACTCCTCTGAAACCATCTGTTCAAGCAGCGCTTCTCCCATTTTTATATCCTCCTCTGTAGTTTTCATCTTAACCTTGTACAACGAACTGTCAAACAAAATGTTATAGCAAAACAGAGAACAGGAAAAAAGGATTTTTAGTATATGTATGTTCACTATTTTGAATATAGTGAACATCGGTTCATTTGTCAAGAATTTTTTCAGGAAAACGCCTGAAAGAAGAGGTCTTTCTTCTTGGCGTTTGTCTGATGAATTCTTTGCATTTTTCATTTATCGTCTGCTCGATAGGTGAAGTTATGGCGCATCGACACGGTTTTCTCCCCCGCATCTCCGTGACCCGGCCGGTGACGGTGGTGGTCCTCCTCGCGGCGATCCTGGTCGTGGGGATCATCGCCTACACCCGCATCCGCATCCAGCTCATGCCTTCGGGCATGGAAGACTCCTCCCTGGGGGTGGGGATCCCCTATTCGAACGCCACCCCGCAGGAGGTGGAGCAGCAGATCGCGCGGCCCCTGGAGGAGGCGATGCGGACGGTGCCGGGGGTCAAGTCCATCCGCACCTACAGCAGCAGCCGGTGGGGGGCGGACGCGTCCATCGACTTCCGGCAGGGGACGGACATGGCCGTGGCCTACAACCAGGTGATGGACCGGGTGGAACGACTCAAGCCGTTGCTGCCCGACGGGGTCGACCGGCGGAACGTCCGGATCTGGAAGTGGCGGAGCGATGACTGGCCGATCATGTGGGCAGGGGTGTCGCTGAACCCCAACATCAAAGACACCTACGGCTTCATCGAGACGAACCTGCAGCGCCCCCTGCAGCGGATCGACGGGGTGGCGAAGTGGATGTCTGGGGGGCCTGGCAGAAATCGGTGTTGATCGAAGTGGACCAGGACCAGGCCAGGGCGCGCCGGGTGAGCATTTATGACCTGGTGCAGGCGCTTCGGAGCGACAACTTCAGCCTGGCCAGCGGGTCAGTGTTCGAGGGGCGGCAGCGGTTCTACGTCCGGTCGATGGCCCGGTACCGGGACCTGAAGGAGATCGAGGAGGTGCGGGTAGGCCGCAACCGGGACGTGCGCCTGCGGGAGATCGCCCACATCACCTACAATGTGCCGGAGCGGTTCTGGTTCCAGCGGATCAACGGGCAGCCGGCCGCGGCCATCGGGATCTTCAAGGAGTCGGACGCGGACATCGTGTCGCTCTGCCGCGAGATCGTCAGGACCCTCAAGGAGGACATCGAGAAGCGTCCCGCCATGGCCGGGACCACGGGGGAGGTGTTCTTCAACCAGGGGCAGCAGATCGAGCAGTCGATCGCCGGCATCGAGGAGGCCGCGGTCTGGGGGGGCATCTTCGCGCTGCTGGTGATCTTCTTCTTCCTTCGGGCCGTCCGGATGACGCTGATCGTGACCATGGCCATCCCCCTGTGCGTGCTGATCACGGTGGCGTATCTCTACTTCACGGGGTGGTCCCTCAACGTCCTGACGATGATGGGGCTGATGCTGGGCATCGGCATGGTGGTGGACGACGCCATTGTGATCGTGGAGAACATCTACCGGATGCGCAACGAGGGGAAGGAGGCCAAGCTGGCGTCGATGGAGGGGGCCGGGGAGGTGGGGGCCTGGCCGTGGTCCTCTCGACGCTGACGACCGTGGTGGTGTTCCTGCCGCTGATGCTGATGAACGACGACGCACAGTTCGCCTTCTACATGTCCCGGATGGGCACGCCGGTGATCGTATCGATCATGGCCTCGCTGCTGGTGGCGCTGCTGTTCATCCCGCTGGCCGCCTCCCGGACGAAGCGCGAGGAGGTGGGACGGGAGCCGAAGAGCGTGGCCTGGATGAGCCAGGCGTATGAACGCGCCGCCCGATGGACGATGGGCCATCGGCTGGACGCCTTCCTGATCGCCCTCCTCCTGTTCGTGAGCATCGTCTACCCGCAGGGGAAGATCAAGCGGACCGATCAATCCGGCTCGAATCTTAACGATGTCGGCGTCGGTTTCGACATGCCGAGCACGTTTGACTACACGCAGACCTGCGCGATCATCGCGCAGGTTGAGAAGTTCATGGAGGGGAAGCGGAAGGCCTACGGCACCCGTACGATGCGGGCGTGGTACGGCCGGAACGGGGGGAGCGTGCAGATCTTTCTGTACCCGGAGCGGGACGCCTGGTGGTACCTGGCCTACCGGAAACTCCGTCAGGTCGTCGGCCTCCCGATCACGGGCAAGATGACCCGCGAGGAGATCATCGCGGACATCCAGAAGACCTGTCCCAAGTTCGTCGGGGTGACGATGCGGTTCTGGGGGGGAGGCGGAGGCGGAGGCGGAGGCGGGGGCGGGGGCAGCGCCGCTCCTTCGGTGTCGGTCTTTGTCTACGGGGATGACACGGAGGTGCTGGCAGACCTGTCGGAGGAGGTGGAGCGGAGGCTCAAGGTCATCCCGGAGGTCGTCAGCGTGGACACGGACCTGGAGCGCGGGGACAACGAGGTTCAGATCCGGGTGGACCGCGAGCAGGCCCGTAAATACGGCATCACCCCCCAGGTCGTGGCGCGCACCATCTCCGCCAGCCTCCAGGGCGTCAACCTGCCCAGGTTCCGGGCCGGCGACCGGGACGTGGACGTGCGCCTCTCCCTCCAGAAGTCGGACCGGGAGACGCTGCAACAGCTCAAGAACTTCTCCTTCGTGTCCGCCGAGGGGCAGGAGATCCCCCTGGAGGCCATCGCCTCCGTGACCATCCACAAGGGGCCGGGCACCATCCGGCGGGAGGACGGCAAGACGCGGCTGAGCGTGCGGGCGATCACCACGCAGGACAACCTGAAGGGGCTGTTCGAGAAGATCGACCAGGCGATGGACGGGTTCCAGATGCCACGCGGCTACCGGTGGGACAAGGGGGAGCGCTACGTGCGCATCGAACAGGCCAACCAGGCGCAGCAGTTCGCCATCATCCTGGCCGTGGTCTCCGTCTTCCTGCTGATGGGGTCCCTGTTTGAGTCGTTCATCCTGCCCCTGTCCGTGCTGCTCTCCATCCCCTTCTCCTTCCTGGGGGTCTTCTGGACGCTCTACCTGACCGACACGCCGTTCGACATGATGGCGATGATCGGCAGCGTGATCCTGATCGGGGTGGTGGTCAAGAACGCCATCGTGCTGATCGACCGGATCAACCAGCTCCGGCAGGACGGGATGGACCGGATCGAGGCCATCGTGCTGGGAGGCCGGCAGCGCCTGCGTCCCATCGTGATGACCACGGCCACCACCGTGTTCGGGTGGCTTCCCATGGCCGTGGGGAGCGGGTCGATGATGGGGATGTCCTATGCCCCGATGGGCCGGGCGATGATGGGGGGGATGATCGTGTCCACGGCCCTGACGCTGCTGATGGTGCCCCTGTTCTACACCTTTTTGGACGACCTGCGAGAGGTCTGGCGGCGGGCCGTGGTCAGCCTGCGGGCTCAGCGCGGGGGGGCTGCTGCGGAGGTCCTGGCCCCGGCGGATGACGACTGAAAAGAAGGGGATAGGGGTCAGGGATCGGGTGCCGGGGAAAGGCAAAAGATGATTTTTGCTTTTCCTGACCCCTGACCCCTGACCCCGCTTTTGCTTTTCCTACCCTCACTCCTCCTGCTCATCCTCCTCCTGCTCATCCTCCTGCTCATCCACCAACCCACGGGTCTCTTCTTCCTCCGGCTTCGCGAACTTGGGGCTGTTTCCGGCGATCACGACCGTGATCTCCCCCCGGACCCTGGCCTCGCGGAACTGTTCGGCCAGGTCCTGGAGGAATCCCCGATGCGCCGCCTCGAACTTCTTCGTCATCTCGATGCAGACCGCCGCCCTGCGGTTGCCCAGGACCTCCCGGGCGCTCGCCAGGAACTTCCCTATTCGGTAGGGGGACTCGAAGAACACCAGCGTGTGGGGCATCTCCCGCTCCATCTCCAGGAATCGCCTGATCGGACCCGACTTCCGGGGCGGAAAGCCCTTGAAGGTGTAACTCGACGTGGGCAGCCCGGAGGCCACCAGCGCCGTCGCCACCGCGCCCGCCCCGGGGAGGACCTCCACGCGGAACCCGGCCTCGATGGACGCCGACACGATCCGGTAGCCGGGGTCGCTGATGCCGGGGTACCCCCCGTCCGAGCACAGCGCGACCGACGCCCCGCCCCGCAACAGCGCCAGAATCCGCTGCCCTGCCCGCTCCTCGTTGTGATCGTGATAGGAGAAGATGGACTTCGGGCTCGGAATCTGATACCGCTCGAAGATCGCCCGTGTCGTGCGCGTGTCCTCGCAGGCCAGGGCCTCTACCTCCCCCAGCGTGCGCACCGCGCGGAAGGTCATGTCTTCCAGGTTTCCGATCGGCGTGGCCACTACGAATAAGGTTGACATGGTATTTCCTGTTTTCGCCGCTATGGCGCGTTATCCGTTCGTTCGCGACAGGGCAGGGTTCAAACCCGCCGTCGGTCGCATGATATATTAAGGCCCCTGCCCGGATCGTGTCAAGCCGAAAAGCCCGTTGACATCGCCGGAGGACCGTGCTATTTTAGAAGGGATTCGAGGACTGAATGTCAGCCACGCATCCAGGAGGGGCCATGGGACCGATCCGGGTGAGCGCCAGCGGGCGTTACTTTATCGATCAGAATGCAGAACCCTTCTTCTGGCTCGGAGATACGCAGTGGGAGCTTTTTCGAGCGTTCTCCCTCGCCGATGCCGGGGCCATTCTGGAGAAAAGGCAAGATCAGGGATTCACCGTACTTCAGGTGATGGTCACGGGCCTCGGCGACGGCTCCAAGCCCGGTCTGGACGGCCAGGCCCCCTGGGTGAAACACGATCCCGCCACCCCGAACGAGGCCTACTTCAGGAATGCGGAGGCGGTCATCGAGGCAGGACGCCAGAACGGGCTGGTCTTCGTCCTGGGCGTCTTTCATCAGAGGCAGGTCTCCCAGATCACCCCGGCCAATGCCCGGAGCTACGCGAGGTGGATCGCCCGGCGCTATCGGGACACCCCCAACCTCATCTGGAGCATGTATCCCAAAGCCGAGCAGGCGTATGTCCCCGTGGTGCGTGAACTCGCCGAAGGCCTTCGGGAAGGGGACGGCGGCGCGCACCTGATCACCGTTCACCCGGACCCCTCCCCTGCCTCCTCCAGCTTCATCCACGACGAACCCTGGCTGGACTTCAACAGCAACCAGCCCTGGAACCGGTATAAGCTGGTCTACGGGATGGTGGCCGAAGACTACGCCCGAACCCCCGCAAAGCCGGCGGTCATGGCCGAGGCAGGGTACGAAGGCGTCAAGACCCTGACCCCCTTGATCATCCGCAAACAGGCCTACTGGTCCCACCTGGCCGGCGGCCATCACAGCTACGGCCACGATGACAACTGGCGTTCCCCCGCCACCTGGAAGTCCTGGATAGACGCCCCCGGCGCAGGCGCCATGGGTGTTTACAGAAAGATCCTCACCGCCTGCCCGGAATGGTGGAACAGGGTCCCGGACCCGTCCATCTTTGCCGACGGGGAAGGCAGCGGCCCGACCCTGAACGCGGCCGCTCGTTCCGCAGCGGGCGACTGGGTCCTGGCCTACCTGAGCAGCGCAACCACGGTCTCCATCAAAATGGATAAGATCACGGCCGGCAATGCCGTGGAGGCGTCGTGGTTCGATCCGACGACCGGAGGAAAGACAAAAGCTGGAAGTTTCTCGAACCGAGGGATTCAGTCGTTCTCAACGCCCGTCGGGTGGGAGGACGCTATCTTACGAGTAGAGACATAAGGAGGGCATCCCCATGGCCATCCGGCTCACCAGTCCTGCCTTTACGGAGGGCGCGTCGATCCCGGCCAGGCACACCTGCTACGGCAAAGACCTCTCCCCCCCCCTGAAGTGGAGGGGCGCTCCCCTGAGGACCCGAAATTTCGCCCTGACCTGCGACGACCCGGACGCCCCCGGTGGCGACTGGGTCTACTGGGTCCTCTATAACATCCCCCCGTCCGTCACGGAAATCCCGGAGGGCATCCCCCTGAAAGAGGTCGTCCTCAACAGCGCCAAACAGGGCCTCAATGACTTCAGGCGCATCGGTTACGGAGGGCCCTGTCCCCCGCCTGGCGGCCCCCATCGCTACGTCTTCAAGCTCTACGCCCTGAACACCGAGCTGTCCCTCAAGCCGGGGGCCGCGATGCGTGACCTCCTCCGCGCCATGGAGGGGAACATCCTGGCCGAGGGACAGTTGAAGGGGACGTATAAGAGGAAGTAGTATCTCCGCGCTACGAAAAAAAGCCCGGCGAACCGGGCTAAAAGATCCTATAAATCCGCTCCAGCGGACTTCTTGGGGGTGAGGGGCAAAGGTTCTCCCCTCACCCTGCCCACTCACGTGATCTGAACGACCTTCTGCTCCTGGTTCGACTCGTACGCGGCCAGGATGACCTTCAGCACGGTGATCCCGTCCTCCTCGGTCTGCAGGGGCCTCGTCCCCCCCTCAAGGCAGGCGACGAAATGGGCCACCTCCGCCTCGAAGGCGTCGACGGGCGTCATACTCTCTTCGATCGGCTCGGACTTGAGCGGCTTGAAGAAGAACCTGCTCCCCCGGCCGTACATCTGTCCCTTTTCGCCCGTCACCTGGAACTGCCAGCTCGACCCCGGCACGTCCCAGGCCCAGCTCGTGAAGATGTTCCCTACGGCCCCGCCCTCGAACCGGACCAGGACGTTGGCCGAATCCTCCCCCTCGATCATGGGCTGCGCGTAATTGCCGTTCATGGCCGCCACGGCCATCGGCCGCGCGCCGACGAGATAGAGCAGCAGGTAGGAGGGGTGATACCCCGTGTCGATCAGGCACCCCCCGCCGGCCGTGGCCACCTTCGCCCGCCACCCCCACTGTTCGGCCGTCCGCGAGATGTGAAAGCAGTCCACCGTGCGGGCCGACAGGACCTTTCCGATCCGCCCCTCCTCGATAGCCTTCCGGGCGTGCCCCACCGCCGGATGGAAGAGCTGGTTGTGGGCGCACATGATCGTGATCCCGCTCTTCTGTTTGGCCTCCCGGATGTCCTCCGCCTCTTTCAGGGAGAGGCAGAGGGGCTTTTCGATCATGACGTGCTTCCCCGCCTCGGCGGCCGCCACGATGGCGTCCCGGTGCAGAAAATGGGGGAGGCAGATATCCACCGCCTGCACGTCGGACCGGAGCACGTCTTCCCATCGGTCGTAGACCGCATCGGCGCCCAGCTTCTCCGCCACCAGCCCCGCCCGCCCCCGGTCCGCGTCACAGGTGGCCAGCACCTGCGCCTTCCCCTCCATCTGAATCTGCGCCCACCCCTTGGCGTGCGCCTGGGCGATGATCCCGCACCCGATGATTCCGACCTTGATCATGACCTCGTTCCCCCCCTTCTCCCGTCAATGCCCCAGAAGAATGGATTTCAGTTGATCTTCGTACGTTAAATCCCTTTTCAATCCGCCGTCACGCCCATGGCCGGACGCCGCGCCGGGGTCTCGATCCGCCGCAGGATCGCCTCCGCCTGACGCCGCGCCTCCTCCATTCTGGGGATCCGGATCTCCCGCTCCGGACGCCGGTAGCCCCGGACCTCTTCCGGCAGCTCAAAGATCTCGGCGTAAGCCTGGTACTCCTCCTCGGTCCCGGGGTTGAACCGGTCCACGAGGGACGCGTACCAGTCGCGGAACGCCTTCTCCTCGATGTGCCACTTTGGGAGGAGTTTCCGGAGGAACTTCATGCGCCGCATGATCCGCAGCATCCAGTCCCGCGTCGTCACGTTGAACTCAATGTTCAGCCCCAAGAATGTAAACCGGGGCCGGTTGAGATGCCGGTACTCCAGCCGGTCGCCCCGCGCCGGGTCGATGTTGTAGCGCGCGAAGTCCCGCCGCCGCTTCTCCTCGCTCGTCAGCAGGTGGGACACGTAGACCTCGTCCTTGATGGCCATGACCTTGAACAGATACCGGATGACCGCCCGCGTGGCCCGGTAGCCGTGCGTGGCCGCATCCCGCTCGTAGACCCTCCGCACCCGGCGGGCGTAGACCTCCGCGTACTCGGGGCCGTCCCACTGAATCAGGTCGTAGACCCGGAGGGCGATGTGCGCCTGCTCCTCGTCTTCGAGGGCCATCCCGGCCACGGTCCGCTCCACGATCTGACCATAGCGTTCGGCCAGCCCCCCCCCCCTCGTCCGCCGGAGGATCTCCACCTTGTCGGACAGCATCGATGCCAGGGCCATCCGCTCCAGCCTCGCCTCGAACAGCGCCGGGGCCACGACCATCTTCCGCCCGATCTGGAACGCCCGGAGGTTGGGCTCCACCTCGTCCGGCTTCAGGTTGGCCTGGATCGCCCAGAGCAGGTGGGCCTCGTCCAGCGGCAGCAGCCCCTTCTGGTAGGCCGCGCCCAGCAGGATCAGGTTGGCGTAGACCTTGTGCCCCAGGTAGCGCTCTGAGATGGCCGACAGGTTCTGGCCGAAATAGGCCCCTTCCCGCGTATGGGCCCTGAGCATCGCCTCCAGTTCCGCCGGGTCGAAGTCGTCCCGCCCCATCAGCACGGTGGTCGTCGGCGTCTTGGCCGTGTTGACCACCGCCGTGGTGTGGCGGGGACTGCCCACGCGCAGGTTCCCCGCCGGGTTCAGGCCCCGCGCGGCCTCCAGGATGTCCAGCCCGATCAGCAGGTCCGCCTTGCCATAGGGGATGATCGGAGAGATGACGACGCCCTTTTCAGCGAACAGGACGTGGGAGTAGACCGACCCGTTGCGGATGGCCAATCCCTTCTTGTTCGTGAACCGCACCTCGTAGCCCTGCCGCATCCCGGCGGTGGCCAGGATGGCCGACACCACGTTGATCCCCATGCCCCCCACGCCCGCGACGTAGGCGTACCAGGCCTCGTCCAGGCCGACCCGCTCCGGGTCCGGAAGCTGGCCCACGTCCAGGGCCTCCACCCGAACCTCCGGGGCCTGCCGCCGGACCACCTTCACCTCCTCGAACGACGGACACGCCTTGAACTTGGCGCAGGCCGTGTCCGCCACGCAGAGCGAGAGGTCCGTGGCGATCTTGGGACCGTAGGGGGTCTGCGCCACCGTCAGGCCGCTGCACCCCGTCCCGCGCGTACACTCCAGGCAGTACTCGCACACCTCCGGGGTGATGTTGATGTGCGTCTCCTCCGGCAGATGGCCGAGCTGCTTGGCGACCTGCCGCTTCTCCTGCTTCACCCGCCGGTGGTAGGTGATGCCGCACTCCTTGTCGGCGATCACCACCTTCACCCCTTTCCGCATGAACACATCTTCGAGCATCTTGCGGTAGGCCATCCGATCCGCAGGGTCCATCCGCACCACCGTCGCCCCGGACCCCTTCGTCAGTCCCTGCACCACCCGTTCAATATCCTGGGCGAAGGTGGGCCGGCCCATGATGTCCACGTCGTTCCCCGGCGTGGGCTGGTGGCCCGTCATGGCCGTCGTCTTGTTGTCCAGGATCACGTAGGTGATGTCCTGTCCGTTCTTGATCGAGTCCGAGATGGCCACCATGCCGCTGTGGAAGAAGGTCGAGTCCCCCATGAACACGACCTGCTTGTTCGTGATGAACGGGTCGATCCCGGCCCCGGTCCCGCCCCCCAGCCCCATGCCGGACAGGTTGTGCATCAGCCGGTCGTAGGGGTCGTACTTCAGCAGGGAGTAGCAGCCGATGTCCCCGTGGAACACCAGGTCCTCGGCCCCCTGCCCGTGGTGCGCCTTCATGTAGGCCCCATCCTCAAAGTCCAGGGCGATGTCCTTCATCACACTCGCCGAGTCCCGGTGCGGGCACCCCGGGCAGAACGACGGAGTCCGGACCGCCACCTGAAGCGGATAGGTCGCGGTCTCCTGGATCAGGGCCACCTCCCGGTCGATCCGGTCCCGGTCCACCGGGATCGTCGGGTCGGTCAGCCCCTTGAACACCGGGGCCAGGTGGGCCAGGAGGAGGGAGGGGTTCAACCCCTTGGCCTCCGGCAGGCCCTTCAGGCCGTCCGGGAACCGCTTCCCCCACAGCCGAACCGAGGACAGCTCCCCGGCCTGCACGAGGTCGCGCAGGATGGCCGCCACCTGCTGCTCCACGAACGCGCGCTTCTCCTCCACGACGTAGATCTCGTCCACGCGCTCCGCCAGCGCCTTCACGGCCCGGTCGTCCACCGGATAGGTGACCCCCAGCTTCAGGACCGGGAAGGCCCCGGTCAGCCCGACCATCTGAAGGACGTGCTCGAGATAACAGAAGGAGATGCCCGACGTGATGAACCCGATCGGCTTCCGGCCCTCGCCCGTGTAGAGCAGCCGGTTCATCCCCAACTGGCGGGCCAGGTCCAGAAACCGGGGGAGCCGATGTTCCAGGACCTCCACCTCCTTGGCCGCGGTATGGGGGGGGATGATCACCCGGTCGTCCAGGGGGATGGACGCCGTGCGGAGGGTGGAGGGGTTGTTCGTCGTCAGGTCCGGGAAACGGTTCGGGGACACCAGGACCGTCCCGCCGCCGTCTGCCTGGTTGGACGTGACCACGTAGGCCACGAACAGCCGCGACCCCTCCGACAGGTCCAGGGCCAGGCCGATCCAGTCCTTCATCTCCTGGTAGGTGCTCGGCTCCACCACCGGCATGTAGAGGTGCTGCGAGATGAACCGGGAGTCCGCCGGGACCTGCGTCCCCTCGGACCAGATGTCGTCCCCGAACACGGCCACCACGGCCCCGCCGGGGGCCGTCCCGGCCATGTTGCCCAGGGCCAGGGCGTCGGACGCCACGTGCGCCCCCACGCTCTTCATCACCGCCAGCGCCCGGATGCCCTCCATCTGAGAGCCGTTCAGGCGCGCCCCGGCCAGCGCCTCGTTGTTGGCGATCTGGGCGAGGATGCCCTTTTCAGCCAGCAGCTCCTTGACCCGCTCCGCCGCGTCGAACACCTCCGCCACCGGGGAGCCGGGGTACCCCGTGATCAGCGCCACCCGGCTCTCCAGCCCTCCCTTCACAATCAGTTCGTTGCCGGTGAAAATGCCGATCCCAGACTCCTGCAAGAAGCGTTTGTCCATGACGGAAGAACCCTTTTTTATGACAGCTTTAAAGACGAAAGACGAAAGGAGCCGCCCTCTCGTCTTTTGTCGCCTGCTCAGGATGTTTGTGGGGAATCAGGGCCACGCCTGCATTCACTCCTTGCCCTGGCCCCTGAGCGCCTGGGCCTTTTCGAAGGCCGCCTTCGCCTCTTTCGGCATGTCCTTCTGCGCATACACGAACGCCAGGAATTCATAGGCCCGCACATGATCGGGCTTGAGTTCAGTCACCTTTTTAAACGTCACAATGGCCCCGTCCAGGTCCTTTTGCTTGACCTGGATAACCCCGAGCTGCATCCAGGAGTCGACGTCCTTCGGGTCTATTTCAACAGTCTTCTTGAACATCGCCAGCGCGTCGTCATATCTTTCCAACTGGAGATAACAGTTGCCCAGGTTGAACACGGAGGAGGCGTCGTTCGGGTCCAGTTCCAGGGCCATCTTGAAATGCTTCTCCGCGCTTCCGTAGAACGTCTTAGCCGCGTCTTTTCTGTCCGACACGGAGAGCTTGATCGCCCGGTTGAAATAGAGACTTCCCGCATTGGCAAGGAGCTTTGCATCCTTGGGATTAAGGACCAGCGCCCGGTCGCAGGCCGACATGGCGCTGTCGAAGAGGGCCTCCGCCTTCACACTGTCCGTGGTTGCCCTGGCCAGCGCCCCGTAACCTATGACAAGCTTTGACAGGGTGTCCGCATCCTTGGGGTTCAAATGCACGGCGGTCTCGAACGCCTTGACCGCGTTCTCAGGCTGCTGGGCGTTGAGATAGGCGATGCCGAGATTGAGGGAGGCGGCCTTGTTTTTGGGGTCTACCTCCACCGCCTTCCTGAGGGCATCGATGCCCTTCTCCGTCTGGTTCATACGAAGGTGGGTGACCCCTATCATGTAATACGTGCTGGATTGCGTCGAATCCCCGCGCGTCGGATTGACGTTCGCGGCGATGCTGAACTCCCTTAGAGCTTCCTCCATCTTTTTAGCTCTGGCCACCTCATTAAGCGAATCTGATTGCGCCACGGACATCGAAAGGTTGGTCTCACTAGTAGTTTTAGACGTAATAGATCCGCTAATTTGTTGCCCCACCTTGTCCGCCGCCTGGATGGCCCGCACGCCGTTGTTGTAGTGTTGCATCCACGCCTTGTCACGCCAGGCATTGATGTCATCGTCGTACTTTTTGGGCTTCAGTTTCAGCACCAGGTCAAAGTGCCTATTCATGAGATCGACGCTGTCCCGATCCGCGTAGATATGGCCGAGCAGAAAATGGGCCTCGGGGTTCATCGGGTCGCCCTTCACGGCGACTTCAAGCTGTTCCAGAGCCCTGTCCCACAACTGCTGTTTGACGTACAATCGAGCGGAGCGGAGGGCGACGCTGGCGTCCCCCTTGCTCGGCGTGTCGTCCGTAAACCCTGCGCTGCTGGTCAGACCCACGCACGCGAAGACCGCCATTCCGACGCCGACGGCCTTCCAGATACCTCTCTTCGTGATCATCAAACCTCCAGGTAAGCTGTTACACTCCATGTTTCACTCTACAATTCATCCCGCCAGTTCGGGTTGTACCGCTCCCCCGGCATCGTGGAATGGACCAGTTCGTAGATGCCGTTCCCGTGGCGGTCCCGGAATACGAACTCGTACCGCCCCTGTTTCTCGTAGACCCAGATCTCGTAGGACTTTTCGCCGGTGGCCAGCGTGTTATACTGGATGTCATCGGGAGGGCCATATTTGATGTAGACCCTCCCCTTGTCCGTGTCGGACCCCCGCTTGTTGACCTGGGCGGCGAACTGGTTCTCGGTGTATTTCATCCGCCGGATGTGCTCCATCAACTGTTCGTTGAGGGGCGTCTCCGGCGTGGGGTCCCTGTCCTTCCAGAACTGTTTCAGAAATCGTTCCTGCCCCTTCGAATCGAGGCTCTTGAGCAGCTTCTGCTCCTTCTCCGTGGCCACGAAACGGATGTCAGAGTAATAACGCCAGAGTTCCTTCTCTTCCTCGGACAACTCCTGACCGGCCTGGCTGGTCGAGAGGATCTGGAAGCGACGGAGCGTCCGGGCCGTCTGCCGGGTCAGCCTGTCGCGCACCTGAACCAGGAACCCGTATCCCCCGCTCGAAAGATCTCCAAGGGCGAGCGTGTCCATCTTCGCGCAGGATTCCCCCGGCTTCCGGATGCGCTTGACATCATAGCTCTTGACCACCACGCCATTGGTATCGACGATGCTGTAACTCAGATAAAAACTGTCGTCATCCACCGACGGGTCCACGGCAAAACCGTAGACCTCAAAATAACACTTCAGGGTCCTCCCCATCCCGTAGCTTCGGGTCAGGTTCGGCACGATGCGATAGCCGTTGTGCACAAAGCGGTCCTGCTTGTCTTCGGACCGCTCGATCTCGGCGCCGAACTCAACGTCACTGATCGTGACCGCAGAGGGCGCGGCCTCAAAGTTGTGGACCTCTATCTTTCGACGGCAGAGGCCCTGTTTCTCCCCCTGGAGGTCTTCCACGGTGACTTCCAGGTCGTAGGTCCCGGGCACGAGAGAGAGAGTGAACATGTCATTGACCCTGGCGTTGGGGTCCTGGGTGCTCTCCAGGTCCTCCACCGGGATCTGTTTGATCCACTCCCCCTGATCGATCACCTGACCCGCCTCATTCAGGACGCGGGTCCGAATGGCGAGCTTTCCCACGTACTTGCCCTGTCTGTTCCCACCGGAGGCGGACGCATCGGAGTCCTGCCAGGGGCGAAAGGTGATCTGGGTGCACCGGACCAGCAGGTAGACATTCTGGGAGGTCTTCCCCTGGACGCCCCTGAACCCGGACGTATCCACGTAAAATTCGACCTCTCCCTCACTGAGGCTGGGCTTGTCATGGGGGGATATGGGCGGCAGCCCCACACCGGCCATGTCTGCAAGAGTTGCCGCAGGCATTGAAAGGATCATTCCGATGCAGAATACCGCTACATAAAGGCGCATAAAAGCTCGCCTCCTCTTTCGGATGAGATGCATGACGCCCGGCAAATCGGATATCAATTTAGCGAAGTCCCACCCCAAAGTCAACTGAAAAGGGCACTCGGAAAAGTCGGTATGGGGAGTAGAGGCGCCCCGCCGGGCCGTCTCTACTCCGCGCCCTCTGCTACATGTCTGGCCAGGCCCTCCGGGTCGAAAGAGAGGCGCGGAAAGGAGGGGATCTCAGACCGCCCTGACCCGCCGGACCTCGCGGCGCGGATGGCCTCCAGCACGTCTCCCATCCGCCGCACAAATTCGGAGACCTCCACCCCCAGATAGGCCGGTTGAAACGGGAGCAACTTGCGCAGCCCCGCTTCGATCTGGCTCTCGGCCCCTTTCAGGTTCTCCCCGGTCAGGTGATAGAGCCCCGTCGCCATCTGGATCAGGCCGTGGTAGAAGGCCCTGTGAACGTCCCGAATGCCGTGCCAGGCCTCCTCCAGGGTGTCGTGCGCCTCGAAGTAGAAGCCCTCGTTGAACTCCTGAATGCCCTGCCCCAGCGCCCGGGCCTCCTCCTCGGTAACCCTTATCGGTTCCATCTCACCGGCCCAGCGAGACCATGACCTGGCCGTCCTCGACCCGGACCGGATACGTCTCCACGCAGAACTCCGTCGTCTGAAGGCAGCGCCCGTCCTCCACGTCGAAGCCCAGGCCGTGCCACAGACAGGTAACCACCTTCCCGTCGAAATCCACGGCCCCGATCGGACGGAAACTGTGGGGGCAGATGTTGTCGATGGCGCGAAAAGTCCCCCCCACATTGAAAAGGCCCACCTCGCGTCCCATCACCACCACCACCTTCCCGGTGCCCGGCGGGATGTCCGCTGCCGCCGCCGCCCTGAAGAACGCCCCCATCAGACGCGCCCCTCGAACAGGTCTCTCCCCTTCACCAGGGCCGCGATCTTCCGGTCGGCCACGCTCCGCTGGAGCATCCAGAATCCGCAGTCGGGATGAATGTACTTGACGCGCCCCTTGCCCACGAGCCCCTCGGCCCGCTCGATATCGCGGGCGATCTCCTCGGCCGTCTCGATCCGGTTGTCTTTGATATCCACCACCCCCAGGCCGACGCCGATGCGCGCCGGCATGTCCTTCAGACAGGCCGCGTGCTCGATGCCCGGCCGCTTGAACTCCAGCACGAGGTGGTCGGCCCGAAGGGCGAAGAGAAACGGCGCGAGGGCCTCCCAGGCCCCCCGCTGGACCGTCTGTCCCCCGTAGTTCCCGAAGCAGACGTGCACGGCCTTCTCCCCCTTCACGGCGTCCAGCACCCGGTTGATGGCCGCGGCCGCCCACTCCGCCTCTTCGGGATGGCCGGGGATGTTCGCCTCATCCACCTGCACCACATCCGCGTCGACCTCCGCCACCTGTCGCGCCAGGACCTCCGCGATCGCATCGGCCAGCCCCGCCCGGTCCCTGTAGTGGCGATCCATCAGGACCTTGCTCAGCATGTGCGGCCCCGTCACGGTGAACTTGAGCCGCGCCCGCGTCAGGGGCCGGACCAGGGCGTAGTCCCTCGGCAGGTTGAGCATCCCCTCCCCCACCGGCCCCTCCACCACGCCCGCGGGCTCGGCCCGGTAGGCCAGTCCCGACTCCCTCCGGAATGCCTCGAGCGTCTCCCGGCTGATCTCCGACGTGATCCCCGACATGGGCCGGATGAAATAGTCGATCATCCCGTTCGTCTCAGGATGGTTCACATCGAACCGGGAGAGCTCTCCGTCCGCCACCACGTCGATGCCCGCCTGCTCCTGCGTCTTGAGCACCACCATCGTGGCGTCGGCCAGACTCTGCCGCGTCGGATAGGCCCTCAACCAGTCGGGGACCGGATAGCTCCCCACGACCGTCGTCAAAATCTCAGGCGCGCTCATGCCAGCCGAATCCCCTCTCTGTCTATACATCTCATGAATGAAACTCCCTGGTCTCGCATCCGTTCCATATCATTCAGATGCCCGATCCACCTGCCCTGCCGCGTGGTAGGAACTCCGCACCAGCGGCCCGGACTCCACGTGTCTGAAGCCCATCTCCAGACCGAGCGCCTTCAACCGGACGAACTCCTCCGGCGGGTAGTAGCGCAGCACCGGCGCGTGGGCGGGCGAAGGCTGGAGGTACTGTCCGACGGTCAGGATGTCACAGCCCGTCCCCGCGATATCCGCCATCGTCCGCAGCACCTCCTCCCACGTCTCCCCCGCGCCCACCATGATCCCCGACTTCGTCGGCGCCTCCGGCCGCATCCCCTTCGCGCGGCAGAGCAACTCCAGCGACCGCTCGTACTTCGCCTGGGGCCGCATCAGCCGGTAGAGCCGTGGCACGGTCTCCACGTTGTGGTTCAGGATGTCCGGCCCGGCGTCCATCACCGCCTTCAGGGCGTCCCACTCCCCCTGAAAGTCCGGGATCAGCACCTCGATGCTCGTGCCGGGGCAATGCGCCCGCACCTTCCGGATGGTCTCCGCAAAGATGAACGCCCCCCCGTCCTCCAGCTCATCCCGGTTGACGGACGTGACCACCGCGTGCCGAAGCCCCAGCCGTCGGATCGCCTGCGCCACCCGCTCCGGCTCCTCCAGGTCGAGCCCCTGCGGCCTCCCTGTGGCGATGGCGCAGAACCCGCAACTCCGGGTGCAGACATCCCCCAGGATCATGAACGTGGCCGTCCCATACCCCCAGCACTCCCCGATGTTCGGGCAGACCGCGCTCTCGCAGACCGTGTGCAGGCCCAGTTCCTGGACGAGCCGCTTCAACTCCAGGTATCCCGGACTCCCCGGCGCCTTGGCCTTCAGCCACATGGGCTTCCGTGGCCGACTCCCCGTATTTTCGATCTTCAACAGTTCGTTCATGGGTTTTATCAGAGACTCCCTCAAGATTCAACGACCCGATGGCGCGACGTCGGGATCCCCCTCTACGGGAGCCCGTCAGAGGCAACGCCCCTGTCATGGCCATCGATACTCCGATCTGGCTATGGGAGCATTTACGGCGCGCCAGAGCCCCCCGGCGTCTGAGGGGTGCCCTTTCTTTTGTCCAACTTTTCTTTGGGCAAACAAAGAAAAGTTGGAATTCCGGGGCGGGGCGGCGGCGGAATTTTTACTAAAAGACCCGCTGGATGCCCCTCAGTTCTACTGAGGGGAGGAAAGCGGGGGTTTTGAGTTGATAATCGTGGTTTGGGTTTGATATATTGACGGTATGGCTATCCAAAGATCATCCCATGCCGTCTATGACCTGAAGTATCATCTGG
>SICM01000047.1 GCA_009694805.1 Candidatus Latescibacterota bacterium | reverse complement strand
AAGGCCCGACCTCTCGCAAGAGATCGGGCCTTCTGCCTACTGCCCTTCGATACGCAGCCTTCGGCTGCTACTCAGGGCTACGGTAATCCGTCTGTCCCGAGTAGCCCCGCAGGGGCGTATCGAGGGACTTAATACATATCCCCGCCGTGGTCGTGCGGCGCGGCCGGAGACTTGTCATCCTTCTCCGGCTTCTCCGTGATCAGGGCCTCGGTCGTCAGCAGCAGGGCGGCGATGGAGGCCGCGTTCTGCAGCGCCGACCGGCTGACCTTCGTCGGGTCGATCACGCCAGCCTTCACCAGGTCCTCATACTGCTCCGTGGCCACGTTGAAACCCATGGCCCCCTTCTCCTCCTTCAGCCGCTGCACCACCAGGCTCCCCTCCACGCCCGCATTGGCCGCGAGCTGGCGCGTCGGCTCCTCCAGCGCCCGGCGGACGATGTTGACGCCCACCTGCTCGTCCTCGTTCTCCATCTTCAGCTTCTCCAGCGCCGGGAGCGCCCGGATGAAGGCCACCCCGCCGCCCGGCACGATGCCCTCTTCCACCGCCGCCCGCGTGGCGTGCAGGGCATCCTCCACCCGCGCCTTCTTCTCCTTCATCTCCGTCTCCGTGGCCGCGCCCACGTTGATCACCGCCACGCCGCCGGCCAGCTTGGCCAGGCGCTCCTGGAGCTTCTCGCGGTCGTAGTCGGAGGTGGTCTCCTCGATCTGCCGCTTGAGCTGCGACACGCGGCCCTGGATGTCCGCCTTCTTGCCAGCGCCGTCCACGATCGTCGTGTTCTCCTTCTCGATCGTGATCCGCTTGGCCTTGCCCAGGTCGCTGATCTGCACATTCTCCAGCTTGACTCCGAGATCTTCCGAGATCACCTTGCCGCCGCTCAGGATCGCGATGTCCTCCAGCATGGACTTGCGCCGGTCCCCGTAGCCGGGGGCCTTCACCGCCGCACAGTGGAGCGTCCCGCGCAGCTTGTTGACCACCAGGGTGGCCAGGGCCTCGCCCTCCACGTCCTCGGAGATCACCAGGAACGGCTTGCCCGTCTGCGCGATCTTCTCCAGCAACGGGAGCATGTCCTTCAGGTTGGAGATCTTCTTCTCGTGGATCAGGATGTAAGCGTCCTCCAGGTTCGCCTCCATCCGGTCGGGGTCTGTCACGAAGTAGGGGGAGATGTAGCCCCGGTCGAACTGCATGCCCTCCACGACCTCCATGGTCGTCTCGGTGCTCTTGGCCTCCTCCACCGTGATCGTCCCATCCTTGCCGACCTTCTCCATGGCGTCCGCGATCAGGTCGCCAATACCCTTGTCGCCGTTGGCCGAAATCGTGGCCACCTGAGCGATCTCCGCCCGGTCCTTCACCTTCTTCGTGAGCTTCTTCAGCTCCTCCACCGTCACCTCGACGGCCTTCTCGATCCCGCGCTTGATGTCCATCGGGTTCGCGCCCGCGGCCACGATCTTGAGGCCCTCGCGGTAGATCGCCTCGGCCAGCACCGTGGCCGTGGTCGTCCCGTCGCCAGCCACGTCGGAGGTCTTGGAGGCGACCTCCTTCACCATTTGCGCCCCCATGTTCTCATAGGGGTCCTCCAGTTCGACCTCTTTCGCCACGGTCACGCCATCTTTCGTCACCGTGGGGGAACCCCACTTCTTGCCCAGTACCACGTTCCGTCCGCGGGGACCCAGCGTCACCTTCACGGCTCGGCTGAGCTTGGTTACACCCGCCAGAATTTTATCGCGCGCATCTTCACTAAATGCCAACTGCTTGGCTGCCATTCCTAACGACCTCCTTCAAAATCGAATGTCATGGTCAAGAACACCAGGGTCAAACGGCAAACGGTAGACAAAACCAGCTTGTTCCTTGGGGTTTCACGTCTGCCGTTTCGCGTCTCACGTCTGCCTTCTTACTCAATCACCGCCAGGACTTCGTCCTCGCGCAGAATGAGATGCTCCTCGCCGTCGAGGGTGACCTCGGCGCCGGAGTACTTGCCGATGAGGACCCGGTTGCCCTTCTTGACCTCCATCGGGATATGCTTCCCGTTGTCATCGAGCTTGCCCGGCCCTATGGCGACGACCTCGGCCTCCTGAGGCTTCTCCTTGGCGGTGTCGGGAATGATGATCCCGCCCTTCTTCATCTCGTTCTGCTCGATGCGCTTGACAAGAATGCGATCTGCCAGTGGTCTGATCTTCATTACTACCCTCCTTATGACTGCGAACCTCGGATACCCGCCCTAAGCGGAACCTTAAGATGTTGATTATACTTATCTTTTATCGAATTGTTAGCACTCTCATAGATCGAGTGCTAACGGGGAAAAATATAAAGAAAATGCCCGTGTCGCGCAAGAGTGAAAATGCGTTCACGGGCATGAAAAATCGTCAGCCCCTCACCCCCCCCATAGACCTGGGTCAGGAGATGAGGGCCTCCTGTCCCCCACCCCTGACCCCTGATCCCTACTCATGTACTGCCCCTTTCTGCACCCGCGCGTGCAGATCTTTCCACGCCTGGCTCCCGTCGTTCATCACCCGTTCGAGTCGGACACCCTTGCTGAAGATCGGCAGCTGGCCGCTCAGAAAGTCGCCCCAGTACTGCCGGGTATGGGCATAATAGGTCGTGGCCCCCGACCCCCATCGGATGGCCAGGACCAGGTCGGGCGCAGGGTAGGGCTCCTTCGGCATGGCCTCCAGTCGGAACCGGGCCACGGCCTCCTCATCCAGGTCCACGCCCAGTCCGGGCCGCTCCGGGACCGCCGCCGTCCCGTTCTCCACCGTGATCGGGGGGGTGATCATCTGGTGCGTGTAGAGCTGGTGGCAGTTCACCGCCGGCCACCGGGCGTGCGACAGGGCCGCGGCCAGGTGGAGGGCGAAAGTGCTCGTGATCCCCGTCCCCACGAGTTGCAGGAAAAACGGCTTGTCCGCCGCCGCCGAGATCGTCCCCTGTCGCATCACAGCCGCCGCCCCGCCCCCGATCACGAACCCGTCGCACACATCCTCCTTCAGCGCCGTCATGATCGGCGGCGACCCGAAGTGCATGGCGATGGCCACCCGCGTCTGCGACCGGAGGAACTTGTTCCCCGCCACGTCCCCCTGCGGGAGCGGGGACTCGTAGATCTTCACGTGGGGATACTTCTCGATCTCCGTCACCACCCGCACCCCGTGCGCCGAGTCGATCAGCATGCCGTTGAAGTCCAGGTCCAGGTCGAACCACTCCGGAAGCGTCGCGCAGAGGGTCCGGCACTGCTCGTCCAGGTCGAACCAGGGCCGGGCCTTCGTCTTGAAGCTCGTGTAGCCCTGGGCGATGGCCTCCCGGCACTCCAGAACCCAGTCCTCCCCCGGCATGTCGATATCCCACCAGCTCAGGAACGGGCGGTCCCGGTGCTTCGGCCCCAGCAGCCGGTGGCACGGCACATCGCTGGCCTTCCCCACCGCGTCGAACAGGGCCATCTGGAGCCCGGCGCCCAGACCATCGTCCCACATCATCTCCGCCGCGTTCTTTCCCACGACGCGGGCCACCTTCGCGTCCGTCACCTGGCCCCAGGTGTAGTACTCCATCGTCTCCCCGAACCCCACCACGCCGCACGCCAGCGTCACCTTGCAGACCTCGAACAGCGTCCAGTGGGGCAGCTCCCGGATCATGTTCCGCGCCGGCACCTCCCGGAACGGGACGTTCACCGGGATGCGCTCCACATGCTTTACGCTCAGATCCATGCGCCGCTCCTTAATTTTCAATGATTTGCCCCGCCGCGTGCAGCGCCCTCGCGCTCACGCCCAGCACCCGGCAGAACCCCTCGGAGTCCGTGTGGTCGAAGCTTCCCACCCGCTCCATCGACGCCGTGCTCTCGGAATACAGGGAGTGGGGCGCGTCCTGCGCCGACTCGAACGAGACGTTCCCCTTGTAGAGCACCACGGAGATCGTGCCCGTGGCCAGCCGGGCGAAGTGGCCGATCATCCCACGCGCCGCCGCCGACGCCGGGTCGAACCAGTAACCCTGGTAGATCTGCTCCGCCAGCAGGGCCGAGGCGTCGTTGAACAGCCGCCGAGCCCGGCGGTCCAGGACGAGCTGCAACAGATATTCATAGCACTTCCCCAGCAGTTCCATACCGGGGGCCTCGTACACGCCCCTGGACTTGATCCCCACAAACCGGTTCTCCACCGTGTGCAGGCCGATGCCCACCCCGTTGCGCCCCCCGGCCAGGTTCGCGGCCCCAAACGCCTCTACCGGAGAGACCTTCTTCCCATCGATGGTGACCGGAACCCCCTCCTCAAACCGCACGCAGAACGGCTCATTCCGGTCCGGGGCCTGCTGCGGATGGACCCCCATGCCGGGGGTGATGAACAGCGCCGGCGTGCCGAGCGATTCCAGCAGCCCCGCCTCGTGGGTCAGGCCGAGCACATTGGCGTCCGTCGAATACGGCTTGTCGTGCGTCGCCCGGATCGGCAGGCCCTTGCGGGTGCAGTAGTCGATCATCTCCTTCCGCCCCCCGAAGGCCGACAGGAACGCCGGGTCCCGCCACGGGGCGTAGACCTCCACCTCCGGGGCGAGCATGTTGGGCGCGAGCTGGAACCGGACCTGGTCATTGCCCCGGCCCGTGGACCCGTGCCCGAAGGCGCGGATGCCCCGCTTCCGGACCTCCGGCAGGAGGGCCTGTACCGTAACATGCCGGGCGATGCCGGTGGTGTTCCAGTACCCCCCCTCGTACCGGGCCTGCGCCCGCACCACCTCCAGGCCCGCCTCCGCGATCATAGCCTTCGCGTCCACCAGGACCGCCTCCGCCGCCCCGCAGGCGAGCATGCGGTCCCGGATGTCCTCCACGTTCTCCTCATCCGGCTGGCCCAGGTCCGCCGTGAGGCAGACCACCCGGACGTCCTGGTCTGCCAGCCATCGCGTGACCGTGCAACTGTCCAGCCCGCCGGAGACGGCCATGGCTACAGTCTTACCTTTTAAATCTGAAACTTTCACACGAACTCCTTTTTAAGACCCCTCCCCCGCTACCCCCTCCCTCAAAGAAAGAGGAGGAAGCAGAGCAAGATGCGCGATAGCGCTGAGGGCGCGCCGCCAGAAACCCCCACCACCAGAGTACAGCAGAAGCAACCCACTCTCCGGGGGCACAAATTTCGGTGCGACAACTGAACGTCAAGGTTGCGGCGCGCCCAGCCCGCGCGGCGCCTGAGCGCGATTCTTTGCGCCACTTTCTTCTAAAGAAAGTGGCAAAAAGGCCGCTGAGACAGAACCCTTCTGGTCGCCAGAGCCTCGCCCTGAGAGGGCCCCCATCGGAGGAACAACCTACTTCTTCTCCTCCGGCAGCCCCTTCGTCAGAATATCATCAAACGTCTCCACCGCCTCGTCGATATGCCGATCCTCGATGATCAGCGGCGGCAGGAAGCGCACCACATCCGGCCCGGCCGTGCAGGCCAGGACATTCCGATCCCGGAACGCCGTCACAATATCCCCGGCCTTCCACGTCGTCACGATCCCCACGATCAACCCCCGGCCCCGCACCTCCTTGATCTTGTCCGGGTGCTTCTGCTGGAGCCCCCGAAGCCGCCCGAACAGGTGTTCGCTGCGTGTCCGAACCCCCGCCAGAAAGTCCGGGTTGGCCAGCCGGCTGAACACCTGAATCGCCGTTGCGCAGGTCACGGCATTCGCCCCGAAGGTGGCCGCGTGGTCCCCGGGGTGGATGCAGTCCGCCACCTTCTGCCGGAGGAGACAGACCCCGATGGGCAGGCCCCCGGCCAGCGGCTTGGCCAGCGTCATCAGGTCGGGCTCCACCCCGTACTGCTGGTAGCAGAACAGCGTGCCCGTCCGTCCTAATCCACACTGGATCTCGTCGAACACCAGGAGCATCCCCTTCTCGTCGCACAGCTTCCGGAGCCCGGACAGGAACTCCTTCGTGCAGGGATAAACGCCTCCCTCTGCCTGCACCGGCTCCACCAGGATGGCGCAGGTCTCATCCGTGACGAGCGCCTTCACCGAGTCCAGGTCGTTCAGCGTCGCAAAGTCCACGCCCGGCAGCAGCGGCGTGAACCCCTTGTGATACTTGGGCTGCCCCGTCGTGGCAATGGACCCGGTCGTGCGCCCGTGGAAGGAGTCGTGCAGGGCGATGAACTTGTACTTCGGTTTGGACGGATATGTCTCGTGCCCCCACTTCCGGCAGAACTTGAGCGCCGCCTCCCAGGACTCCGTGCCGCTGTTACAGAAGAACGCGCGGTCCGCGAACGAGTGCTCGACGAGCAACTGGGCGAGCTGCGGGGCCGGGATCGTATGGTAGAGGTTCGAGACGTGGATCAGCTTCGAAGCCTGCTCCTGGATCGTCTTCAGGATCTCGGCGTCCCCGTACCCGAAGGCGTTGACCGACAGGCCGCTGACGAAGTCCAGATACCGCTTTCCGTCTGTATCGTAGAGGTACACCCCACTGCCCCGCTCCAGCACGATGGGGGGACGGATGTAGGTCTGAAGGATATACTTGTTCTCCAGCGCGATGATCTCCTGGGTCGTCACGAGAGTCCTCCGTATGTAGGGGTCAGGGGTCAGGAAAACAAAACCAGGTATCAGGGGTCAGGGGTCAGGGGTCAGGGGTCAGAAAAAAACAGAGATTATTTTTGTTTTTACCCGAAACCCGAAATCTGACACCCGAAACCGCTTTTAGGGTTCACTGCACAATCTCCGTTCCAATGCCTTCCTGCGTGAAGATCTCCAGCAGGAGCGCGTGGGGGATGCGCCCGTCGATGATATGCGTCTTGCGGACGCCCCCCTTGACGGACCGGACACAGGCCCGCACCTTGGGGATCATGCCCCCCTGGAGGGTCCCCTTCGAGATCAGGGCGTCCACGTCGTTGACGTGCAGGGAGGAGAGGAGGGATTTTTCGTCCCTCGGATCCCGCATGATCCCGGTCACGTCCGTCAAAAATACCAGTTTTTCGGCCTGAAGCGCGTTGGCGATCTCTCCCGCCGCCGTGTCGGCGTTGACGTTGTAGCTCTCCCCGTCCTCGCCCAGCCCAATCGGGGCGATCACGGGGATGGTCGCCCCGTTGCAGACGCGGAGGATCGGGTCGGGGTCGATCCAGTCCACGTCCCCCACGAACCCGATGTCCACGGACCGCCTCGACCCATCCTTTTCCACCACGGACCTGAGATGCTTCTTGACCCCCATGACGCCGGCATCCTTGGCGGACATCCCCTTGGCATTGCCCCCCAGTTGGAGGATGCCGTCCACGATCCCCCGGTTGACCACGCCGAACAGCGTGTCCTCCACGATCTTCATCGTGGCCGCATCCGTGACGCGCAGCCCCTCCACGAACTGGGCCTCCACCCCCGCCTCCTTCATCCGCCGGCTGATCTCCTTCCCGCCGCCGTGGACCACGACCGGCTTCATGCCCACGGTCTCCATGAACACGAGATCGGCCAGGACCGTCTGAGATCCCCCCTCCTCGGCCAGCGTGCTGCCGCCATATTTGACGACCACGACCTTGTCACGGAACGATCGGATGTAGGGGAATGCCTCGACCAGGACCGCGGCTTTCTGGATGATGTTTTCCACGTTCATGAATTTGTGTGATAAGCCTCGTGGATGCCGTGCAGCCGGGGAAGCCCGCACATGAGGTTCAGGTTCTCCACCGCCTGGCTCGCCGCGCCCTTCCCCAGATTGTCCTCCATGGAGCAGATATAAGCGAACCCTTCATCCACCCGCACCTTGATGAGGGCCTTGTGCGTGTTCACCACGTCGCCCGTGCCCCATCCGAGTTCATCCTGCGCCTGATCGTCCCTTACGATGAAAACCAGGTCTTCTGGCTGATAGCTGTCTTTGATGCGCTGGCTTAGCCTTTCGACCGCCTCCTCTTCGGAGACCGTTTTTAATGCCTCTGCGAGTTCTATTTTGATGTTGGTGTTGATGCCCCGGAACACGGACCGCAGGACGATGGGCGTGAAGTCCGCGCGAAACCCGGAATACAGCTCCATCTCAGGGACGTGCTTGTGCCTTCTCCCGTAGCCATAGGTGATCTCATTCGACCCGGCTTCGACCTCTCTCCGAGCGCCGGAGTTCCCCGACGTCGCCACGATGGTGGCCTGCCCCTGCACGAGTCCCTTCAGCGGCCTCAGGGCCAGGATGACGCTGGTGGGATAGCAGCCCGGGTTGGCCACCAGCCGCGCCTGCGCGATCTGATCCTTAAAATAGGCCGGCAGGCCGTAGACGGCTTCTTTGAGGAGTTCGGGGGCCGTGTGTTCCAGGCGATACCACTTTTCAAATTGCGCCTTCGGCAGCCGGAACGCCCCGCTCATGTCGATGACCCGCTTCCCGGCCTTCAGCAGGGCAGGCGCAAAGGACATGGATTCCGGGTCCTTGGTGGCCAGAAAGAGGAGGTCGCACGCGCCCAGGTCCCCCTCCTCCCGCCGGGTGTTTTTCTGGAAGACGATTTCGACCCGGTCGTGGCCTTTCAGCACCCGCTCGATCTCCTGGCCGACCATGCCAGTGTCCCCGAAAATGCCCACATTATATCTGCGTTCATCTGCGTTCATCTGCGGTTCTCTGGGTGTCTTGGTGGTAGGTTTTAAGCGCTCTTGACGCCCGCCCCGTTCCCGATCCCCTCGATCCGATCCTGCAGATCGCGCGCCTGGACCGGGGTCTTGCACGCGATGAAGATCGTGTCATCCCCGGCCACGGTGCCCACGACCTCGGGCCATTTCATGCTGTCGATGGCCGCGCAGACCCCCGAGGCGTTCCCCGCCGTCGTCTTGAGAACCAGCAGGTTCCCCGCGCTGTCGCAGCTGGTCATGAAGTCCAGCAACTCCCGCTGGAGGATGTCCTGTCGATGCGGGGTCGAGGCCTGAGCCGGGGCGCAGTAGCGGACCCCGCCGTCCTCGTCCGGGGCCTTCATCAGACCCAGCTCCTTGATGTCCTTGGAGAGGGTCGACTGCGTCGTCTCGATCCCCTTCTCCATCAGCAGGTCGGCCAGCTCCTGCTGCGTGCGCACCGGCTGCCGGGCGATCAGCTCCAGGATCTTGTTCTGTCGGACGCGCTTGTCGTTCATCCTCACCTTGAAAAAGGCATAATTATGCCATATTTTAGAATAATTATGCCGAAATATACGCACAAAACAGGGGGATGTCAAGAATAAATTTTATCCTCTCCGCACCACCGCGTCCGCCAGGCGACAGGCGCGCGCCGCGGCCCGCACGTCGTGTACACGGACGGTGTCCGCGCCGTGGGCCACGCACAGGGCCAGGGCGGCGAGGGTGCCTTCGAGGCGGTCCTCGACGGGGATCGGAGGGGTCGTCACCCCGACGAATGCCTTGCGGGAGGGGCCGATCAGGAGGGGGACGTTCAGGGCGCGGAACTCGCGGAGGCGGGCGATGATCTCCAGGTTGTCGCGGAGACGCTTGCCGAACCCGAGGCCGGGGTCGATCAGGATGCGGTCTGGCGGGATGCCCGATTGCACGGCGAACGCGATCCGTTCCCGCAGAAACGCCCGGACCTCCCCGATGACATCTGTGTAGGTCGGGTGCTTCTGCATCGTCCGGGGGGTCCCCTTCATGTGCATCAGCACGACCGGCGCGCCCCGCGCCGCGATCAGAGGGGCCATGCCGGGGTCGAACCGGAGGGAGCTGATGTCGTTGATGAGGTCCGCCCCGGCGTCCAGCGCCCGCCGCGCCACCCCCGACTTGGTCGTGTCCACCGAGATCGGGACCGGGCAGTCCTTCGCGATCCGCTCGATGATCGGGACCACCCGCCGGGTCTCCTCCTCCTCCGTCACCGGCTCTGCCCCGGTCCCGTAGGCCCCGGCAGGCCGGGTCGATTCCCCGCCCACGTCGATCAGGTCCGCGCCCGCTTCGACCATGGCCTCGACCTGCCTCCCGGCCACGTCCGGGTCAAAGAACCGCCCGCCGTCGAAGAAGGAGTCCGGGGTGGCGTTCAGGATGCCCATGATCAGGGTGCGCTCGCCGAAGGTCAGCGTGGCCCGCCCGCAGGGCATGTGAATCAAATCATGAGGCATAGACGCATCAACGAATATGCCACTTTTCTTCGAAAAGAAAAGTGGCATATATATTCTCCCTCTCCCACGGGAGAGGGGGTCAGGGGATGATGTCTGATATCGTTCACTCCGCCGGAGGAGGCGTCTTCTCTGGATCCTGAGCAGGAGATTCGGCCTGCGTCTCCCCCGCCTCTTGCTCCTCGTCCCGGGCCCCCGGTCCCTTGCCCCGGGTCCCCGGTCCGGTCCGCCCGTTTCCGTGCTGTCCATTCCCCCGGGGCCTCTGATGATGTGGCCGGCGGAGGACCTCCCCGGCCAGGATGCGGTCGATCTGGGACCCGTCCAGCACCTCGAACTCCAGGAGGGTGTTGACGAGCAGGTGGAGTTTATCCTCGTTCGCCCGGAGGAGGTCCTCCGCGCGCTTCTCGGCGCTCATGACGATCGAGTTGATCTCCTCGTCGATCGTCTGCGCGGTCCGTTCGCTGTAGTCCCGGTGCTGGGAGATCTCCCGTCCCAGGAAGATCTCTTCTTCCTTCTTTCCGTAGGTCATCGGGCCGAGCCGGTCGCTCATCCCCCACTCGCAGACCATGTTCCGGGCGATGGCCGTGGCCCGCTCATAGTCGTCCGCCGCCCCGTTGGCCGTCTCCCCGAACACAATCTTCTCGGCCACCCGGCCCCCCAGGATCATGGTGATCCGGTTGAACCAGTAGCTCTTCGGGTGTACGTGCCGCTCGTCCTTGGGAAGAAAGTGCGTGACGCCCAGCGCCCGGCCGATCGGGATGATCGTCGCCTTGTGTACGGGATCGCTGCCCGGGACCAGCTTGGACACCAGGGCGTGCCCGATCTCGTGGTAGGCCACCAGACGGCGCTCCTCCTCCGGAATGATCAGGCTGCGCCGCTCCGCCCCCATCATCACCTTGTCCTTGGCCGCCTCGAAGTCCATCATGGTCACCCGATCCCGGTTGAAGCGCGACCCCATCAGCGCCGCCTCGTTCACCAGGTTGGCCAGGTCCGCCTGCGACAGGCCCGGCGTGGCGCGGGCCAGGGTCTTCAGGTTGACGCCCTTGGCCAGCGGGATGTTGCGCGTGTGGATGGCCAGGACCCCCTCGCGCCCCTTCACATCGGGCCGGTCCACGACCACCTGCCGGTCAAAACGCCCGGGCCGCAGCAGCGCGGGGTCCAGCACGTCGGGCCGGTTCGTGGCCGCGATCAGAATGACGCCCTCGTTGGACTCGAACCCGTCCATCTCCACCAGGAGCTGGTTGAGGGTCTGCTCCCGTTCGTCGTGCCCGCCGCCGATCCCCGCTCCCCGGTGCCGACCCACCGCGTCGATCTCGTCGATGAAGATGATGCACGGGGCGTGCGCCTTCCCCTGCTCGAACAGGTCGCGCACGCGGGAGGCCCCCACGCCCACGAACATCTCCACGAAATCGGACCCGCTCATGCTGAAGAACGGGACCCCCGCCTCCCCGGCCACGGCCTTGGCGATGTAGGTCTTTCCAGTGCCCGGAGGCCCCACGAGCAGGACGCCCTTCGGGATGCGCCCGCCCAGTTTCTGAAACCGGCGCGGGTCTTTCAGGATTTCGATGATCTCCTGGAGTTCCTGCTTGGCCTCCTCCACCCCGGCTACGTCCTTGAAGGTGACCTTGGGCTTGTCCTCCGAAACCAGCTTGGCCCGGCTCTTCCCGAACGAGAACGCCCCCTTGGGGCCCCCCTGCATCTGCCGCAGGACGAAGATCCAGAGCCCCATGAACAGGACCCAGGGGAGCATGTTGAACAGAAAATTGAGCCAGTTGTAGGGTTTGCTCTTGAACTTGAAGTCGACGCCGTACTCCTCCCACTCCTTCCGGGTCTGGGAATCGATGATGCCCAGGTTGACGACGAAGTGCTGGTACTCTTTGACGTTCCCCGTCTCGTCCTGCAGGGCCTCCGGCTGGAACAGATGCCCCTGGAAATTCGTCTCCACGATATCCGCGCTCTTGATCTTGCGGTTGTGAAGCAGTTCCCTGTAGGTCTTGAAACTGATCGACGCCGTGTCCGAAGGGATGCTGCTGCCGAAGAACTTGGCCGCAAAGATGACGACGAGGAAGAAGAAGATCCAGAGGAACAGGACCTTGGACGCCCGGCGCCACTGGAACCCGCGCGGAGGTCCCCCCTTTCGCTTCCCCCGTCCAGGCGGACGACCCTCCGGGGAGGCGCCTTTATCCTTGAAAGGAGCGCCGGGCCGGGAGGCAGGGGGAGCGGACGGCCGCCTTCCCTCCTCCTCCGATTCCTCGATCTCCGGCTTCTCCCGGTCTTGTTCATTCATAAGAAATGTCCTTGTCTCAGTCGCGAATCCCGCGTCCATTTTCAGTCACGGGTCGGGGGACGGGGTCCAGAGTCATTTGACGCGTGACACGTGGCTTTTTTTGACGCGTATGTGAACCACCTGCCGGGTCCGCCCTGTCACCCGCGCAGCGTGCGAGAGCCGATGCCCCGCGACCCACAGGATAGTCCCGCCATCGGCCAGGATCGGCACGCTGTCCCGGAGAAGACGGGGGACCTTGGCGTCGGCCAGCAGATCGCTCACCCGTTTGGTCCCGGCCATGCCGAGGGGCTGAAATCGGTCCCCCACCCGCGCGTTTCGGACCGTCGCCCCCTGCCCGAAGGCCCGCAGGTCCACGAACGTCTCGTCAGGCATAGCCCTTCGCACGAACGCCCGCACCTCGGATGCGGGATAGATGCGGGCCGTGAGGAGGATGCCCAGGGCCGGGACGGCGGTCCGTCCGGGGATCTCGACCGGCGACTCGAAGGCCGGCGTCGGCCTGGCGAAGATCAGGGCGTCGGAGGCGCAGCAGACGCTCACCCCGGCGGAGACGCTAAAGGCGACTGTGGGGCCGTTCAGGGCGTGCAGGACGCGCTCCACAACCTCGAAAGAGAGGGCATCGCCCAGACATCCGATCTCAGCCAGGGCCCGCCGGATGACCCGGCGCTGTAAACTTAAATGATAACCTAAAATCCTCAGAACATCAAGGACTATCTTTCCAGGAGGGGAGGGCCTCTGCGCCCGGACAAACGCCCGCTGGACCATCCCCTCCAGCCACGCCTCTTCCTCCGCGAACAGGGAGGCGGTACGGGCCAGAACAGCCTCCACATCCGGGTTGTAATCCCGTCGGAGTCGGGGGAGCAGATCGTGTCGGATGCGGTTGCGCGTGAACCGCACGTCCCGGTTCGTGGCATCGCGCCGGAAAGCGAGTCCCCGGAAGGCCAGATAGCGCTCCACCTCCTCCCGGCTCACGTTCAGCAGGGGACGTGCGTACACGCTGTCTCGCACCGGCCGCATCGCCCCCAGCCCCCCGCGTCCGCTCCCCCGGAACAGGTGGAGCAGGACCGTCTCCGCCTGATCGCCCCGCGTGTGCCCCAGGGCCACACGGGATGCCCCGACCCTGCGCCGGACCTCATCCAGAAATCGATAACGCGCCTGCCGCGCCGCATCCTCCAGGGACCGCCTCTCCACCCTCGCCAGGGTCTCTACGTCACAGACGCCTGTCTCGGACGGAAGGTCCATCTTTTTTGACAGTTGCGCCACAAACCGGGCATCTGCGTCAGAGGCCCGGCCCCGGAGTCGGTGGTCGAGGTGGGCCACGCAGAGGCGGATGCCGAGGTCCTCGCGAAGCCGGAACAGCAGGTCGAGCAGGCAGACCGAGTCCGGCCCCCCGGACACGGCGGCCAGGACACTCTCTCCTGGCCTGAACATGTCGTATTGGAGGATATAGGCCCGGACTTTTTCAAGGAGGTCGTCGGAGTCCGATCCCTGCCCCCTGCTTTTCATCTCTTTAGCCATATCCCGCAATCACGATCACCCCCGCGAAGATCACGCACGCTGCGACAATGCGAACCAGCCCGAACCCCTCCCGCATCAGAACCGCCCCCAGCAGGGCGGCCATTACCACGCTCATCTCCCGCACGGCCCCGACGTAACTCACATTGGCGTCCTGCATGGCCTGGAGGACGAGGAGGTAGGACAGGAGGTTCATCGCCCCCACGGCCACGATGGGGAGGGCGTTGGCCCGCCACTCCGCTACAACAGCGGATATCCCCCGCCGGGCGAGGAGGTAAGGGGCCGGCAGCAGGGCCACGAGCCCGAACACGAGCACGATGTAGCGGTCCGGCGGGATGCGCCCCACCGCGACCTTGTCAATGGAGGAGTAGACCGAGATCAACAGCCCTACGGCCAGCGCCCAGCGCGTCCCCGGCGCACGGAGGAGGTGGAGGGGATGTCGTAACCTTCGGAAGGACTCCTGATGGATGGCCTGGATGCCCAGGGCGATCATCGCAATGCCCAGCCCCCCCCACACGGAGACCTGCTCGCCCAGGAGCAGGACGGCCCAGAGGGCGATGAACGCCGGCGCGGAGCCCCGTGCGATGGGATACACGAGGGAGTAGTCCCCATGTTCGTACGCCCGGGCCAGCGCCGCGTAATAGACCACTTCCACAGCAGCGCTGCCGACCACAAACCGCCAGTCCACGACCCGGAGAATGCCGAGATCCCTCAGGATAAGCGGGGAGAACAGGACCGCCGCCGCGCACATCGCGCACCAGGTGAAGACCTGCTTGTCCCGGCTCCGCTTGACCAGCAGATTCCACGAGGCATGCAGCAGGGCGGCGCAGAGGAGCAACAGGAGGGCGTGAAGGGTCACGTGCGCGATCTGGCGGCAGACACCTCTGCGGTCGCTTCAGCGGTAGTCATTTTTTCATATCCTCCTTTCTGATAACAAGCTACGCCAACAACAGCCTTCCTGTCAAGCCCTTTTTCCCCTGACAGCTTGAATCACGGGGCTATACTGTTGACATGGGTCGCCAGGTTATGCTATATTCCACCGTGAAGGTCTTTACGCTGCCTTCTGTCTTCTCTTGGCCTTCTTCTCTGAGGTCCCTGTGAAAATCACCGACATCGAAGCCATTTACCTGCGCCTGCCCCAGGTCACCACCGCCTGCGACGGCACCCAGGACACCCTTCTGGTCAGGGTCCACACCGACGCAGGACTCGTGGGCTACGGGGAGGTGGACTCCTGCCCCCTCGTGGCCAAAGCCGTCATCGAGGCCCCGCTCTCCCACCAGATCTGCTGCGGCCTCCGGGACCTGCTCAAAGGGGAGGACCCCCTCGCCATCGAGGCCCTCCACAAAAAGATGTACGAGGGGACGATCTACTTCGGCCGGCGCGGGGCCGTGCGGCACGCCATGGCCGGCGTGGACGTGGCCCTCTGGGACCTCAAGGGGAAGGCCCTCGGCCAGCCCGTCTACAAACTCCTCGGCGGTCCCTTCCAGAAATCTTTCAAGGCCTACGCCAGCGTCCTGTTCGAGGACACGCCCCGCGCCACCGGCGACCTGGCGCGGAAGCTGGTCGGAGAAGGCTTCCGGGCCGTCAAGTTCGGATGGGGTCCAATGGGGAAGGACGAGGCCACGGACGTCGCCCTGGTCCGCGAGGCCCGAAAGGGTCTGGGGGAGGAGGCGGACCTGATGGTGGACGCCGGCCTGGTCTACGACGCCAGGACCGCCATCCGGCGGGCGCGGCAGTACGCCGACTTCAACATCTTCTGGCTGGAGGAGCCCCTCCCCCCCGACGACCTGGACGGCTACCGACGCCTCAGCGACGCCGTGGACGTGCGCATCGCCGCCGGGGAACAGGAGGCCGACGTGGCCGACTTCGAGCGCCTGATGGATGTGGGCGGGATCGACGTGGTCCAGCCCGACCCGGCCCGGTGCGGCATCTCCGGGATGTTTGCCATCGGGCGCGCCGCCGCCCGGCGTAACCGGGTCGTCGCCAACCACACCTTCAAGAGCGGCGTCTCCATCGCGGCCTCCCTCCACGTACTCGCCGCCCTGCCGAACGCCGTCCGGTTCGAATACTGCATGGCGGACTCCCCCCTGCGCCACGACCTCACGCGCCAGAAGTTCCCTCTCGTGGACGGATACGTCTCCGTGCCGGAGGAGCCGGGGCTGGGGGTGGAGGTGGACGAAGCGGTGATCGAAAAGTATCGACAGTGATCAGGAAGTCTCTCATCTGAATGGAGGAAGTCATGGGCGCACTGGCAGTGACGGGTGGGGAGAAGACGCGGACGAAGTCGTTCCCGGCCTGGCCGGTCTTCGGCGAGCGGGAGGAGAACGCGCTGATCGAGACCCTGCGCAGCGGGAGATGGGGCATGGGGGATCGGATCGACGCCTTCGAGAAGGCGTTCGGGGCGTATCAGGACGCGGAGCACTGCATCGCCGTGATGAACGGGACCGCGGCCCTGGAGGTCGCCCTCAAGGCCTGCGGCGTCAAGCCGGGGGATGAGGTGATCGTGCCCCCCTACACCTTCATCGCCACGGCCTCGTCCGTGGTCCACGTCGGGGGCATCCCGGTCTTCGTGGACGTGGAGCCGGACACCTGCAACCTGGACCCGGCGAAGGTCGAGGCCGCGATCACGAAGCAGACCCGGGCGATCATCGCCGTCCACATCGGAGGCCGGCCCGCGGACCTGGACGGCATCGTGGCCGTGGGCCGGAAACACGGGCTGAAGGTGATCGAGGACGCCTGCCAGTCCCACGGGGCGATCTGGAAGGGGCAGAAGGTCGGGGGCATCGCCGATGCCGGGACCTTCAGCTTCCAGGCGAGCAAGAACCTGAACGCCGGCGAGGGGGGCGCAGTGGTCTCGAACAACCGGGAGATCGGCGAGCTGGCCTGGTCCTACCACAACTGCGGGCGCGTCAAGACCGGGGCCTGGTACGAGCACCACGTGCTGGGCAGCAACTACCGGATGACCGAGTTCCAGGCCGCCCTCCTCCTGGCGCAGATGGAGCCGCTGGAGGCGCAGACGCAGACGAGGCAGGCCAACGGGGACTACCTCACGAAGTTGCTGAATGAGGTGGATGGAATTGAGACGATGCGCGCCGACGAGCGGGTGACCCGGAACGCCTATCACCTCTACATCTTCCGCTACAAGCCGGAGGCGTTCGGCGGCCTCCCCAAGAAGAAGTTCATCGAGGCATTGAGCGCGGAGGGCATCCCCTGCTCCTCCGGCTACGTCCCGCTCTACAAGGAGCGGGCCTTCACCGTCAGCCGGGAATACATCCCGTTCGACAGCGCGTTCTACGGCGGAAAGGTGGACTACGCGAAGGTCTCCTGCCCGGCCACGGAGCGGGTCTGCGCGGACGAGGCCGTCTGGCTCACCCAGCGGATGCTCCTGGGCACGAAGGAGGACGTGGAGGACATCGCCCGCGCGGTCCGGAAGGTGCGGGTGAACTGCGCGGAGTTGAAAAGCCTGTAGCGAGGAAATGAATTTCCTCGCTACAAAGAAAAAGCCCGGCTACGCCGGGCTAAAGGACCCTCAGTCCGCTTCAGCGGACTTTTCAAATGTAGCGCGGGAATTCATTCCCGCGCCTATGGCGCGAGCGAGAGTTGTAATAAAAAGGCGGCCCGGCCCGGGGGAAGCGGGTGTCCACTTCCCCCGGGCGCGACCAGCCTTTTGCGCGTTGGACACCCTCCGCCACGCCGGGTCCGGTCGCAGTTGGACCGCCATTTCCTGTATATAAGTCGATTTCCGCTGCCCAAAGGTTCGGTCTAATCACTACCTTTTTTCTGTCCCTGAGCCGCGATGACCGCCTTGACGAGTTGCGCCATCCCGGCCCGCGCTTTAGCGTCTCTCTCTTCCGCCAGGGCCAGGGCCGCGGCCTCGATCGGGACATCCGCCGCCCAGGGCCGAAGCTCGTTCGCTGCCCTCCATCGAACACGCGGAGTCGGGTCGCGCAACAGCGAGACGACCTCAGGCACCAGATCCCTGCGCTTCCGATCCTCGCTCACGTCCACACTCAGCAAGGCCCACGCAGCGGCTTTGCGAACCTTCTGGTTGCTGTCGCTGATCCCCTTCTTGAGGAGATCGATCATCATTTCCGCAGGCTGAGGCCTGGACTCCTTCAGCATGCTGATGGCCCACGTCCGCGTGCGCCAGTGTGGCAGCGCAAATGCCCGGATGAACCCTTCGATCCCCGGCGTGCCCATCTTCCGCAACTCCGCGACGACCTCGTTCCAGCTCAGGTGTTTACCTTCTGGGTACCGGCACAGCAACTCAAACACGCGCTTCGAGAGATCCTCTTTCGGGGCGTTCTTTTTGAGCACGTCCTCAGCCAAGTCCATCATCTCCTCTTTGAGCCGGTTCCGGGCGTCGTGCAGCCGGCGCTTGACCGTGCCGACGGGCACCTCCTGGATGCGGGCGATCTCTTCCTGAGAATATCCATTGATGTAGAACAGGACGGTGGTCTCCGCCTGCGGACGGCTGAGCCTCCCGATGGCGGCCATAATCCGGTCGCGCAGTTCCCGTCGTTCCATCTCCGTGTGCGGCGTCGTGGGATCGCTCAGGTGATCGTCGATCTCCTCCACCCCGGTGACCTCCATCCGTCCCCGCAGGTGGTCGACGCCCCGGTGGATGGTGATGGACCGGAGCCAGGCCCCCAGCCGGGCCGGGTCCTTCAGGTTGCCGAGGCGCTCGTAGGCCTCCACAAACACGGCCTGCGTCACGTCCTCCGCGTCGTGGAAGTTCCGCAGGCGCGCCAGCGCCACGCCGAACACCGCGTCCCGGTAGCGTTCCACAATCGGCGGGAAGGCTTCTGGGCCGCCGGCCAGGGCCGTGTCATCGTTCATAAGGGGTCGCTCTCATTGGCCTTCATGAGACATGTCGAGATGGGGCGGGAAAAGGTTCGGAAGAATTTATCCATTTTGGGGGCGGGAGTCAATCTTCGTGCAGAGCAGGGAGACCGGACAGCATTCCCTCTTGATTTCTTGCGCACAAGGATATATCTTGACTCGACAGGGCGATGAACCCTGTCGTCTCGGATTGTTTTTGCCTGAAAAGGAAGGCCCATGACCGAACGCGCAGAGAAGGCCGCCTTTCAATGGCCCTACACGCTGTCCCCCTACGATTCGGGGATGGTCATCGAGGATGTCTGGCCGACGCTGTTCTTCGGGGCGGAACGGCTGGCCGAGGTGCGCCGGAAGGCGGAAAAACTGACGTGGGCGGCGGATGCCGTGGCGCAGATGCAGCGGGAGGCGGAATCGGTCCTGCGGGAACCGCCCCTGCTGCCGGAGGAGCGGATCGGCTGGCGGCACGACTTCTACTCGCACCGGACGGCGGAACATCTGCTCTACGACCCGACCAGTCCGCGCCGGTTTCTGGACCCGCTGGAGCAGACCTGGCACGACAGCGAGGCGCAGCATCAGGCGTGGGTGCTGCTGACGCACGAGCGGACGCTCCGGATGATGCGGAGCCTCGGGATCCTCTACGGGCTGACCGGCGACGAGCGCCATGCGGCGTGGGTGGCCGAAGGGCTTCGGGTTGCGGCGCGGTTCATCCCGCGCACGGACCTGCGGGAGGGGCACCGGAACGGCGCGCTCTATTTTCATCCGCTGTATGACTCGCAGGTGCTGTTGCTGCTGGCGAATGCCTATTCGTTGACGCGGGAGAGCCGGGCCTACTCGGAGGCGGATCACCGGGCCGTCCGGGAGGGTGCCTTCGAGGCGGGCATGCCGTCGCAAATCCGGTTCTTTGAGGAGACGGGCGCGCACAACATGACGTGCTACGTGGGGGCGAGCCTGGCGGTGGCCGGGGAGGTCATGGGGCGGGGTGACTGGCGTCGGATGGGGCTGGCCCATCCGACGGGGGGGCTTCCGGCGCTGCTGCGAGAGGGGTTGCGGACGGACAGGAAGGGGCGCGCAGACGGGTTCTGGTTCGAGGGGACGACGTTCTACCACTTCTACTCGATCTGTCCGATGGTCGCCGTGTATGAGCTGATGCGGGCGGATGGGGGTCTGACGCCGGAGGTGCGGGAGCGGTTTGAAAAGCTGTTTGAAGCGCCGGTGCGGATGTGCGACCCGGACCTGCGGCTGCCGTGCCTGGGCGATCTGGGCGCGCCCGGCGCGCGGTCGCTGGCGATCTACCGGCACGTCTACGAATACGCCGCCGGGCAGTTGAACCCGGATCTTTTCGGGCCGGCGCTCAGAGCCATCTACGATACCGGCGCGCCGCGAAACAGCCTGTCGGCGCTGGCTTACGGGCCGGACGAGGTTTCGGCGAAGCGCCTTTCGCAGCGTTCGACCGTGTTGCCGGTTTCGGGGATCGGCGTGTTTCGCGGGAAGACGCCGGAGGGGCCTTTCTACCTGCTGTTCCGGAGCGGACAGCACGGGGCCGGACACGATCATGCGGACAGGCTGACCGTGGACCTGCGGGCGCTGGGGGAGGTCATCGCCCCGGACCTGGGGACGGCGGGCTACGCGGTGAAGGACGCCCACGCCTACTACCGGAGCACGCTGGCCCACAACACGCTGATGGTGGATGAGCAGGACCAGGGGAAGGCGTCGCGGGCGAGGCTGAATTTTCGGGCGAAGGGTGCGGTGGGCGTGGTGGAGGATGCGTACGAAGGGGTGCGACTGGAGCGCCGCGTCGGGTTTGCGCCGCCGGTCGTCCAGATCGAGGATCGCTGCACGTCGCAGGAGGCTCACCGGTACGGCTGGGTCTTTCACGCGCGGGGCGGGATGGCTCTGCGTCCGGTGAAGCCCTGCGGGGCGCTGGACCTGCCGCCATTGCCGGAGACGGGGGCGTTCGCGTGGTTCCGGGATCGGCAAACCGTCTGCGTGGCGGGTGAAATCTGCGTGGATTGGCGGGTGTCGGAGGGGGTCTGGCTGCGGCTGCTGGTCACGTCCGACGGGCCGTTCGAGGCTACGACGGGCCGGACACCGGGCAATCCGACGCCGGATGGACACGGGACGGTTTTTCTGCGGGCTGCCGGACGGGAGCGGGTCTTCCGGGCGGCGCTGGAGGTCCACCGGGGGACGCCCTCTCTCTGGACGCTGGATATGGACCAGCCGTCAGGAAAATGAATTGCAAACCGGGGGCCCCTGGATTACATTTACGACAAGATACGGCTCAAAAATCCGCAAGGAGATGAATCATGAACCAGACTCAAACCCAGACGGACCCGGATTCGCCCGGCTACACCTTCGATAACTACGTCGCCTCCGGCTACGCCCCGGACCTCTACCGCTGCTCCGCCGTCGCCGATGGGATCGGGTCCTTCGCAGACCTGACCGACGAAGGCGTCCGGCGCTTCCACGAGCAGGGCTACATGGTCGTCCACCACGCCTTCTCGGAGGCCGAGGTGCGGACCGCCCTGGAGGGCCTCATCGACCTGATCGACGGGAGGAACCCCGACTTCAAGGGCCTCGAGTTCGAGGTCAGCGTCCGCGACCGCCTGCCCACGATGACGCGGGAGGAGAAGGTGGACGCGGTGCGCAAGCTCGTCCGGTTTGTGGGCTATGACCCCCGCCTGGACGCGCTGTCCACGCACCCGAAGCTGCTGGGGACGCTGGCGCGCCTCATGGGGACGCCGGCCGCTCTGTTCTCCAACCAGGCCATGCTCAAGCCCCCCCGGATCGGACGGGAGAAGCCCTGGCACCAGGATCACGCCTACTTCAACCTCCCCATGGGCACCTGCATCATCAGCGCGTGGGTGGCGCTCGACGAGGCCGCGCCCGAAAACGGCTGCATGCACGTCATCCCCGGCTCCCACCGGGACGGCCCCGTGGTGCATTTCAAGCGCCGGGACTGGCAGATCTGCGACACCCACGTGGACACGGACCGGATCCTTGCCGTGCCCCTGAAGCCGGGGGGCTGCCTGCTCTGGCACGGGCTGCTCCACCACGGCTCCCCGGCCACGCTTTCGCCGAAACGTCGCCGCGCCCTCCAGCTCCACTACGTCCCGGAGCGCACCGGACAGATCACCGCCGAGGAGCGGCTGGCCGTGTTCGGGAGCGAGGGGAAGGACGTGACGTGTTGATTCGCCTCCGGACACAAAAAATGCAGGGGATCCCCTGCACGATCGTGGCGCACGGTTCACCGGTCACTTCAGGGGCTGGCAGGAGATACTCCCATTCCCGGAAATCCTGGAGAACCGGGCATGATCGAGTTCCTCGGTGACGGTCATGGTTTTGTCGCCCAGGCGCACCCTGACGTCGGAGTAGATTTTCCCTGTAATTCGGACCTCCGCCCGCTGAAGTTTTATCTCACACTCCCGATGCAGTTTCCGCCACTTCGCAAGCGACTTTTCCTTGGCCCCCACCCAATGTTTCAGCTTTTCCAGCATTTCTTTCACGGGAATTTGATGGGATAGCGGCATCCGCTGGATGATGTGATGCAGGTTTGCGGCCTCCACATCCCGCAGCCCCAGCGTTCGGAGGATGCGCAGGATATTGGTCTTGCAGACGCCTATCCCCTGGTTGAGCTTCTGCAACTGCCCTTCCGCTTCCGGAGCGGGCAAGATCCCGATCTGGGTCGGAATGCCGGCTTCCGAGCCGGCCGATGCGGCTTCGAGACACGTCCCCGCGTAGGTCTGCCCTCCGACGATGCTCCCCCCTCGCTCTCCATCCCCCGCCCGGACGATCACCCGGCCTCCGGTCCGAACGTAGGCCTTGAAAATATGGCTTCCCACCGTGATGTCGCCGAGCGCCATGACCGAACCGCCCTGGATGAACCGGGTGTGCACGCTGCCCCGGGCAAACACCCGCGTGGTTTCGCCGACAATGCCCTTGGAGACGATCACATCCCCACGGGCGGTGATGGTGGCGCCGGGGTGTACGGTATCCCTGATCACAATGCTTCCGGCTGCCCGGACGGAAGTCCCCGCGACCACCGAACCGCATATCTCCACGTTGCCATCGACGTCGATATTCCCTCCAGCATCGCCTGCGCTGCCGTTGACCACGAAAACCGGGCGAACGTGGATCGTGCCCTGTTCGACCTCCGCGTTGCCGGCTGTCGCGGCGTAAAAGGCATGAAAGGCCCCGTCCTGGTCGTCGACGCGCACATTTTCCCCAGCCTGGAGGGTCAACGGCTCGCCTGCCTTCGCCGGAATCTCCCTGCCTTCGAGGTCCATCCCGGGCCGCGCCGGCGTCGCCGGAAACACCTTTGCCAGGAGGCCCCCTGACTGGACCCCGACTGCCCGACGCCACGCGTCCAGGTCCACGCTGCCGTCCGGCAGGTAGCCGCAGGTCTTCCGACCCTCCGGGTCGAATGCGAATTCAACCCGCGCATCGACGCCGGGGACCGGTCTCTCCCCCCGGGCCAGGGGCATCGACGCCCTTTCCGTCCCTCCAAATGGTCTGTTGCAGAGGTCCTGGATCGCGGCCTCGAGGATGCCGTGCCTCACCCCCAGAAACTGCAGGAGGCGCATCACCCAGTCCCGCTTGGGGGGAGGTACGGGACCGGTTTGAGAAAAGTGGACGAAATGAGCCTCGACCCGGTCGGGAGAGATCCAGATCGGGGGGATCACCTGAATCTCCTCACCGAGGACGCAGACGTACCCGTAGATCTCTGAGACGTAACGGTTCCCGACCGCCCGGACGTGGGGCCCCGCGTCGAGGCGAGCCTCTTTGCCGACCTGCCGGCTGCGGTTGCCAGAGGCGTCCGTGACGAGTTTGCCCACCTGTGGGGGCACGCGCACGGCCAGCTCTTCACCGGGAGCCACGAGCCGGGCTGGCGTCTCCTTTTCCAGCAAGGCCTCCAGCGAAGTCGCGGCAAACGCCGCCTTCAGGTTGAGCCCCTGCTCCGCCCCGTCCGGAAATTTGAACTCGATGCGACCATCCAGCGCGTGCGCGTCCGTATCGTCGCCTTCGACATCGATTCCCGGGATGACCTCGACCGACGCCTCCGCCTTCGCCGGCGTGCCTTCCTGCAAGATCCGGTCCTCCCGGTGAGGTTGCCCGGCCCGGGTCCCCGCATCCGGCTCCGTCGGGGTTGGCGGATCGAGAAGGGGCTGAAGGTGGCCCGGCAGATCAACGCCTTTCAGGGTGTTGATAACCACGCTGTCCAGCCCGGTCTTCCGCAACACGTCGAGGTAGGCCTCGGAGGCGATGAACAGGCCGCCTTCGTCGGCCACCTCGAGATGTTTGCCCTTGAACATGCGAACCCGCTTGTCCCCGGGCGCCGGGGCGCCCGCGCCGTGGGGTCTCAGGAAATGACGCACCTCACCGTCGTCCGCGATGATGCTGTGCACGTTGGCTTCGAGGAACATGCCGACGGTGAGGTGACCTATGGAAATGCGCTTTTTCATCGAGGGGATCCCAATATTGACCTGCGTGGGCCCTCACCGGGCGTCCGCATCCTGGTTCGGGCGCTCTGACGGCGCGATGCTCTCCAGGACAATGTCGTTCACGTCCAGCGCTTCATCGATCTGGCCCTGCCATCGGCTGGTATCCTGTTGCACCTGTGCGTCGTTGATCGCCACGGCCGCCTGCACGGCAAACCTCGCCAGAGTCTGTAACAGGTCGTCGGTGATGGGAGGGTCGTCCGTCTCCACCTCGATCAGACCGAGCAGGACATCCCCTTTGAGAATGGGCACCACCGCAAAGGGGGGGCCGCCGTCCGGGGCCGGGACATTGACCGGCGCCCGCCCCTCCCGGGCGGCGGCCAGGGCCTGCCGGTGTGCGGGCGTCTTTTGTTCCAGTGGCGCCCGCCCGGCGGAGACCCCGGTGAACCCGATGGCTGCCATAGGCGTCAGGGAACCTTCCGAGTCCAGGTAGATGGTCGCACGATCCACCTCCACGATCTCCGAGATCACCTTCAGGACCAGATCGAGTGTCTCTTCCAGGCTGTGCAGGGTCAGCAGGTGCTGGGCAATCCTGTCCCTGCCCTCGAGCTCCCGGACTTTCAGCTGGAGCTGGCGCGTGCGCTCGGCGACCTTGCGTTCGAGATGGGCGTTGAGTTCCGCCAGCTGCCGGACCAGGCGCGCCCGCTCCAGATGGGTGCGGATGCGGATGAGGACCTCCTCTACCTGGAAGGGCTTGGGCCTATGACGGAGTAACTGACTAATTCCATTTTCAAGTATTAGGGTGAATCGTGTAGTTCCAGTCCTCGCGAAACAGATGAGGCTTCAGTTTGATCCGGGCCATTTGCTCATCGGTCACGAAGACACCGGCAGGATACCGACCG
>SICM01000046.1 GCA_009694805.1 Candidatus Latescibacterota bacterium | reverse complement strand
GATACTTCAGGTCATAGACGGCATGGGATGATCTTTGGATAGCCATACCGTCAATATATCAAACCCAAACCACGATTATCAACTCAAAACCCCCGCTTTCCTCCCCTCAGTAGAACTGAGGGGCATCCAGCGGGTCTTTTAGTGAAGGTACGGCCTGTGGCCCTGGTGGAGATCGCCGCCGCCGAGACCCGCATCGTCCCCATCGTGGACCGGACCCGGATCATCCTGGCGGGGATGCTCCTGATCGCGTGGAACGTCTTCTGGGTGACCTACACCGTCCGCAAGGTTCTGCGAAGGCACAGGTGGTAACGATCAACATCAAGATGAATCCGCAGATTTTCGCAGATAGGCGCAGATAAAAGCCCATCTGCGTGCATCTGCGCACATCTGCGGATCGTCTTGGTGCCTGGGTGTCTGGGTGGTTTGCTTTGGGGGGTTCATCAATGGACGACATCATTTACGGCCGGCACACGGTTCTGGAGGCCCTCCGGGCCGGCAGGGCCTTCAACCGCATCCTGATCGCCGGAGATCCCCACACCTCCCCCCTGGCGGACCTCATAGATGCCGCCCGGCAGCGGGGCATCCCCTACCAGCTTACGGACCGACGCCGCCTCGATGCGGTCTGCCGCGCCCCCCATCAGGGGGTGGTCGCCTTCGTGGCGGCGCACGCCTATGCCTCTCTTGAGGACATCCTGAACCGCGCCGGCCCATCGCCCCCCCTCCTCCTTGTCCTGGACGGGATCGAGGACCCCCACAACCTCGGCGCCCTCCTCCGCACCTCGGCTGCAGTCGGTGTGGATGGCGTCCTCCTCCCCAAACGCCGCGCCGTGGGCCTGACCGGGGCCGTGGCCAAGGCATCCGCTGGGGCCGTGGAGCGCATCCCGGTGGCCCAGGTGCCCAACATCGCCTCGGCCCTCCAGACCCTCAAAGAGAACGGAGTATGGACCGTCGGTCTATGCCCCGATTTCCCCCGGGACTTCACCGAGGTCGACTACCGCCTCCCCACGGCCCTCGTGATCGGAGGCGAGGGCCGGGGCCTCCGCCCTATCGTGCAGCGCAGTTGCGACCACCTCGTACGTATTCCGATGGCCCCCGGATCAGAGTCCCTCAATGCCTCCGTGGCCGCAGCCCTGGTCCTCTACGAGGCCTTCCGCCAGCGCGGATGGTCATAAAAAAGGCGAAAGGGAAAAGGGAAAAGAGAAAAGGGGAAAGGAGATTAAAAACTATCCCTTTCGCCTTTCGCCTGTTTCACACCACCTGCAGCGCCAGACACTTCAGGTACTGCGTCTCCTTCGCCGCCGGCAGGATCGGGTGGTCCGGGGCCTGCGTCCGGACCTCCACCAGCCGCACGCGCCGCCGGGCATCCTGCGCCGCCTCGTTGATCACCGCCCGGAACGCCTCTTCGCTCATGTGGTAGGAGCAAGAACAGGTTATGAGCACCCCCCCGGGGTTCAGGATCTTGAGCGCCCGGAGGTTGATCTCCTTGTAACCCCGTACCGCCCCCTCCACCGCCCCCTTGCTCCGGGTGAAAGACGGGGGGTCCAGCACGACCAGATCGAATCGCTCCCCCTGTGAGTCGAGCCCCCGGAGCCGGTCGAAGGCGTTCCCCGCCTCAAACGTGCAGCGCCCCTCCAGGTCGTTCAGCGCGGCGTTGGACCGGGCCAGGGCCACCGCATCCTCGGAGATGTCCAGCCCCAGGACCGACGCAGCCCCCCCCTTCGCCGCGTGGAGCGCGAACCCCCCCGTATAGCAGAAGGCATCCAGGACCCTCGCCCCCTGTGCGTACCGGCCCGCCAGCGCCCAGTTCTGCCGCTGGTCGAGAAACAGGCCGGTCTTCTGCCCGTTCACCACGTCCACCCGGAGCCGGAGGCCATCCAGAAGGACCTCCGGGAGATCCCGCATCTCCCCCCACAGGGGTCCCTTGGCCACCGGCAGCCCCTCGTGCTCCCGCACCGACATGTCGCTCCGCTCGTAGATCCCCTCCGGCTGGAACAGCTCCCTCAACGCCTCCACGATCCGCCCCCGCCAGCGGTCCATGCCGAGCGTCAGAATCTGCGCCACGAGCCAGCCCCCATAGCGGTCCACGATCAGCCCCGGCAGGAAGTCCGCCTCTGAATAGACGACCCTCCCCACCCCCGGGTCCAGGCCCAGCCGCTTCCGGCAGGCGATGGCATCCGCGATCCGGGTCCTCAGGAACGCCCCCTCCACCGGCTCCCGTTGCAGCGACAGCACCCGCCCCACGATCTGCGACTGCCGGTTGACGTGTGCGCAGGCCAGGGGGCGTTCCCGGTGGTCTTTGACGTCGATCACGTCCCCGTCCTGGAACTCCCCCCGGAAACGCTCCACCTCTCCGGCGTAGATCCACGGGTGCCCCGCCTTCAGGCGCTGGTCCCGGCCTTTTCGTAAGATCATCGAGGGCATGGGCATCCCACAAAAAAGCAGGGGCGAGTCGGCGACTCGCCCCTGCATTGAACCTCTACCTCTAAGGCAACAAGACCGCCCCGGCCACCACCGTGGTCCAGAGGCCGTTCTTGTCCCCCACGGCGCTCTGGGTGATGTTCCGGGTCCGGACGATCTGGCCGCTGATGCGCCAGACCTCCTTCCGTTCATCGTAACTCGTGTTCGGGTCGAAGTCCACCCCCAGCGTGGTGGCCAGCATCGTGGCGGCCAGGTCCTCCGCATAGTCCCCCGCGTCGTCGTCCCGCTGACCGTAGGTGTGGTGCTCCGAAAGGTAGCCGTAACGGCTCGGGTCGGCGGGCACGGCCACCCCCACCGAGGTCGCGATCAGGCGGTGGGGTTCGTTCGTGGACTGCCGGCTCATGACGATGAAGACGATCTGTCCCGGCGAAAGTTCCTTCCGCCCTTCCGCCCGGCTGACGATCTTGCAGTGAGGCGGATAGATACTGGAGACCGTGACCAGGTTGAACTCGGCGATGCTCGCATCCCGAAGCGCCATCTCGAAACTGGACAGCTCTTCTTTATGCTTCCCAACGCCCTTCACCAGAAACATCTTCTTGGGTACGAACATCCCCTGCATCTCCTTCTTGAATAAAGAGGCGGATGGATAGAGACGGACAGCGGGAACCTGAAAGAGACATTCGGGCGCTTAGTATACGGTTCCGTCCCCTGTTTGTCAAGAGATGTTTTTGCCCTTGACACGGGTCCGCGCTTCGACTATTCTTAATCCACGATGACTCTGAAATTCCTCCACTTCGCAGACGTCCATCTCGGTGTCGAGAACCACGGACGGTTCGACCCCTTCACCGGCCTCCACACCCGCGTGCAGGACTTCATCCGGTGCCTGCGCTTCGCCGTGGAGGAGGCCATCAAGGAGAAGGTGGACCTGGCCGTCTTCGCGGGCGACGCCTACCGGACCTGCGACCCCACCCCCACGCACCAGCGGGAGTTCGCGGCGCAGATCAAGGCCCTCAGCGACGAAGGCATCCCGGTCGTCATGGTCACGGGCAACCACGACCACCCCGTCTCCTTCGGCCGCGCCTCCTCCATCGACATCTTCAGCACCCTGGACACCCCCGAAGTCCACATCCTCGCGCGCCCCCGCCTCCTCCGGGTCAAGACGAAGGCCGGGCCGGTGCAGATCGCCGGCCTCCCCTGGCCGTCCCGCAGCCAGCTCCTGACCCGGAATGAGTACAAGGACCTGTTCGACGACGAGGTGGCGCAAAAGATCCAGGAGATCTGCGCCGGCATCATCCAGGACTTCGCAGATCAGATCGACCCCCGCCATCCGGCCCTCCTGGTCGCCCACGTGGCCGCAGCCGACGCCCTCTATTCGGGGTCCGAGCGCACCTCCGTCATCGGCCGCGACCCCATCTTCCTGACCAGCGTCCTGGCCAACTCCGCCTTCGATTACGTAGCCCTGGGGCACGTGCATCGATTCCAGGACCTCAACCCCTCGGGCGGGCCGCCCGTCGTCTACTGCGGGAGCCTGGACCGGGTGAACTTCGGCGAGGAGAAGGAGTCCAAGGGCTTCTGCATCGTCACCGTCCGGGACGCGGACGGGGCCGGGGAGGAGCGCCAGGGCCTCCCTCTCTTCTCCCTGGAAGGGCCCCAGCCCCCCCAGACCCATCGCCGGGAGACGGCCTACCGCTTCGTCCGGACCCCTGCCCGACCCTTCCTGACCGTTGAGGTCGAGATCCCCCCGGAAACCGACCCCACGCAGGCCCTCCTGGACGCCATCGCCCGCCACGACCTGGAGGACGCCGTGGTCCGCGTGATCTACGACCTGTCGGACGACCGGCCCGACGTCGTGGACCTCAAGACCGTGCGCACCGCCCTCGACCCGGCCTTCTTCGTGGCCTCCGTGACCCGGAAGCCCCGTGAGGCCGAGCGCCTCCGCCGCGCCTCCGTCTCTGAGGAGACTGGCCTCCAGGACGCCCTGGCCCGGTACATCGAGAACAACCCCGACCTCTCGCGCCTGAAGCCCGACCTGCTCTCCTGCGCCGCCCGTCTGGAGCAGGAGCTTCAGGAGAGCGAGAAGGGATAGGCAGCCCCCAGCCCTCCCCCGTCTCAAGGGGCAAAGCCCTGATTCACCCCCTCCCTCCCCAAATGCTGGGGGAGGGAGGGGGCAGGGGGGTGGAAGGGGGGCCGGAATTCTCGACCCCTGACCCCCGACCCCTGAATTCTCTCAACCTGAGCTTGATCATTTATGGTCCCCATCCGTCTGGCCCTCCACAACTTTCTCAGCTACGGCGAGGAGGTCCCCCCGCTCGACTTCACCGAGTTCCGGGTGGCCTGCATCTCCGGCCCGAACGGCCACGGCAAGTCCGCCCTGCTGGACGCCATGACCTGGGCGCTCTGGGGGGAGGCCCGGCGGGGGGCCTCGGACCGCAAGCCGGACGAGGGGCTGCTGCGCATCGGCGCGTCCGAGATGCGCGTGGAGTTCGAGTTCGACCTGGAGGGGGCCCGCTACCGGGTCCTGCGCAGCTTCCGAAAGACCGCCCGCGGCGGCATCGCCTCCCTGGAGCTCCAGGCCTTCGACCACGATCGGGGGACCTACGTGACCATGTCCGAGGCCAACTCGATCACGAAGACCCAGGCCCGCATCGAGGCCCTCCTCCGGATGTCCTACGACACCTTCGCCACCTCGGCGCTCGTCCTGCAGGGCCGGGCCGACGAGTTCACGACCCGTCTGCCCAGGGAGCGCAAGACCGTCCTGGCCGAGATCCTGGGCCTGTCCCGCTATGACGAGCTGGCCCGCCTCGCCCGGACCCGGGCCCAGGACGCGGGCCGGAGCGCCGACCGTTCCCAGGCGCGCCTGGCCGACATCGACGCCGAACTGGAGGGCAGACCGCAGATCGAGCGGGAACGCGACGAGATCGCCGAGAACCTGGCGCAGGCCCAGGCCCGCATCGGGGCCTCCGAAAAGACCCTGAACGACCTGCTCGCCCGCCGGTCGGAGATCGCCGCCAGGGGGCGGGAGGCCGGGGAGGCGAAGGCCGCGCTCGCCCGGGCCGAGGCCGAGGTCCGGGAGACCGGGCAGGAGGCCGAGCAGGTCCGCCGCCAGGTCCGGGAGGACGAGGCCCTCCTGTCCCACCGGAAGGAGATCGAGGCCGCCGCCGAGGCCCACGCCCGGCTCCGGGCGCAGGAGGCCGCCCTTCAGAGCAAGCTCCACACCCTCCGGGAGCTGGAAGCCGACCGGGCCCGGCTCGAAACGAAGATCGCCGAGGCACGGCACGAGGTCGAGCGCAGGAAGGAGGGGTGGGAGGCCCGGCTGAAGGCCGCCCAGGAGGCCGCGGAGGAGGCGCGTCGGCTCACCATCCGGCAGGGCGAGATCGAAAAGGGATACGGAGAACTGCAGCAGGCCCGGCGGGACGACCAGGCGTGGGAGGAGCGGCGCGCCCGGTTCGAGGCCCTCGACGCACAGGGACAGGACCTCGAAAGACGGATCGCCGAGGTCCGCGCCCGCCTGAACGCCGACCTGGAGGTCCTCCGGGCGCAGCGACGCGCCCTCGACGAGAGGGCCTCGGCGGGCGAACGGGCCCGAGGGGAGCAGGCCGCCGCCGCCGAGGAACTGGACCGGCTGACCGTCCTGGAGCGGGAGCGGGAGGGCCTCCGGGACCAGGGGAGCGCCCTGACCGCGCAGATCGACGCGAACCAGCGCCAGGCCGAGACCCTGGAGAAGGACCTCCACGAGACCAGCGCCCGGCTCGAACTCCTCAGGAAGTCGGAGGACGCCCACTGCCCCCTCTGCGAGTCCTCCCTGGACGCGCGGAGACGGGGAGCGCTCGTCGCCAGGCTGTCCGAGGAGACCCGGCAGAAAAACCGGGAGATCACCGGCCTGCGCCGGAAGGCCCGGGAAGAGGAGGAGCGCCGCTCCGACTTCCGGGCGCGCTACCAGCGCATCAAGGAACAGACGAAAGGGCTGGCCGACCTCCAGGGCCGCCTCATCTCCCTGGAGAACCTGGTCCGAGAGGCGTCGGAGGTCGTGCGGGGGGCAAGCCAGTTCGAAGAGCGCATCGCGGCCCTGGAGGCCCAGATCGAGGCCGGGGCCTTCGCCGGGGACGAGCGCGCCCAACTCGCCGACCTCCGGCGCGCTGTCGAGGCCGTGGGCTACCGCCGCGAGCGCCACACCGCCATCCGGGAAGCCATCACCCGGCTGTCCCCCTTTGAGGCGGAGAAGGCCCGGCTGGACGCCGCCTCGGAGAACCTGAAGCGCGCCCTCGAGGGCGTCCCGGAGGTCAGGGAGAAGATCGACACCGCCGACCTCTACCTTCGGGAAAAGCGGTATGCCCAGCGGGAGCACACGGAACTCAGGGCCCTCACGGCCCGGATCGACGCCCTCGGCTACGACCCCGACCGGCACCAGCGCATCTCCGAGGAGGTGGAACGCACCGCCGACGCCATCGCCCAGCGGGACCGGATTGAGATGGCCGGGGCCCGCCTGACCCGCGCGAAGGAGGACCTGGCGCGGGCCGAGCGCAGGGCCGAGGCCCGCCAGAAAGAGGCCGAGACCCTGAAGGCCCGGCTCCAGGCCCTCGAACAGGACGCGCAGCAGGCTGCACAGATCGAACGGGCACTGTCCGGGGCCGAGACCGATCTCCGCGCGTTGCGGGATGAGCGCGACCGCCTCCTTCAGCGGCAGGGGAGCCTGGCCGGCCGCCTGGACCGTTGCGCCCTCCTGGCCGCCGAGCGGGATGGCGTGGAGGCCGCCTGCAAGGCCGCCCGGAAGGATCAGGAGGTCTACGAGACCCTCACCACGGCCTTCGGCAGGGACGGCATCCAGGCCCTCATCATCGAAAACGCCATCCCGGAGATCGAGTCCGAGGCCAACCGCATCCTGGCCCGCCTCACGGACAACCGGACGCAGGTGGCCATCGAGTCCCTGCGGGACCTGAAGAAGGGGGGGACGCGGGAGACCCTCGACATCAAGATCAGCGACGAACTCGGCGAGCGCAGCTATGAACTCTACTCCGGCGGAGAGGCCTTCCGCATCAACTTCGCCCTCCGCATCGCCCTGGCCAGGCTCCTCGCCCAACGCGCCGGGACCCGCCTCCGGACCCTCATCCTGGACGAGGGGTTCGGTACGCAGGACGCCGAGGGCCTGGAGCACCTGATCGAGGCCATCCAGGCCATCAGTGAAGACTTCGACAAGGTCCTGGTCATCACCCACGTGGACGAACTCAAGAACGCCTTCCCCGTCCGCATCCAGGTGACGAAACACCCGGATATAGGGTCCAGGTTTGAGATCATTTATTGAGACCTCACCCCCGGAGCCCCCCCATGCGTCCGGCCTGGATCGAAATCGACCTCAGCGCCATCGCCCACAACGTCCGGCAGGTGCGCCGGTTCGTCGGAGACAGGGTCCGCGTCATGGCCGTCGTCAAGGCCAGCGGCTATGGTCACGGCCTGGTCGAATCCGCCCGCGCCGCCCTCGAAGGCGGGGCCTCCTCGCTCGGCGTGGCCCTCCTGGACGAGGCCCTCGCCCTCCGCCGGAGCGGCATCGACGCACCCGTCGTCGTCCTGGGCTGTGGTCTCCCCGAAGACGCCCCCGACCTGGTCGGACATCGCATCGTCCAGGTCGTGTCCGACCCCGGCATGGCGGCCGCCCTCTCCCGCGAGGCTGTGCGGCAGGGAATCCCCGCCCACATCCACGCCAAGCTGGACACCGGCATGGGACGCGTTGGCTACCCCGTCTCGGATGCCTCCACCTTCCTCCGTCAACTCCTCTCCCTGCCCGGCCTCTCTGTGGAGGGGGTCGCCACCCACTTCCCCCAGTCAGACCCCGCGCAGATCCCGGCCATCGAGGCCCAGCTCGACCGCTTCCTCGGAGCCCTGGACGGCCTCGACCCCTGCCCCATCCGACACGCGGCCAGCAGCGCCGTGACCCTCCTCCTCCCCCGCGCCCATCTCGATAGGGTCCGCGTCGGCCTGCTCATCTATGGCATCCCCCCCCTCGACGGGCCCTGTCCCCTCCCCCTCCGGCCCGCCCTCACCCTCAAGGCCCGGATCACCCAGGTCAACCCCGCCCCCGCCGGGTGGCCCGTCAGCTACGGGGAGACCTTCGTCACGAAACGCCCCTCCCGCCTGGCGATCCTCCCGGTCGGCTACGCCGACGGCTACCCCCGCCGGCTCTCCAACTGCGGGACCGTCCTCCTGCGCGGCCGGCGCTGCCCCATCCTGGGCCGGGTCTGCATGGACCAGTGCGTCGTGGACGTGACCGACCTCCCCGGCGTCTCCGTCGGCGAGGAGGCCGTCCTGATCGGCGAACAGGGCGGGGAGCGGATCACTGTGTGGGACCTCACGCGGGCCATCGACGGCACCCCCCACGAGATCGTCGCCTGCCTAGGTCCCCGGCTGCCAAGGGTTTATGCCGACGCAAGGTCGGGACGAGGCATGCCCCGCCCCTAAAAACCAACACACCGACGATTGGAGAACGCCCATGTCCACCTTTAAAGTCGGCATCATCGGCTGCGGCCGCCCGCGCAGGAGCGAGGGGGCGACCGGGTTCGGCATCTCCCACCACCACGCGGCGGGCTACCTGGCCTGCCCGGACACCGAGATCGTGGCCTGCGCCGACATCAAACCGGAGAACGCCGAGGCCTTCGCGCAGAAGCATAACGTCCCCCGCACCTATGAAGACTACCGCGAAATGCTCACGAAGGAGCGCCCGGACATCGTCAGCGTCTGCGTCTGGATCGCCCTCCACGCCCCCATCGTCCTGGACTGTGCCCGGGCCGGCGTCAAGGCCATCCACTCCGAGAAGCCCATGGCCCCCACCTTCGGCGAGGCGGTGGACATGGTCCGTGTCTGCGCCGAACGCGGCGTCCAGCTCACCTTCAACCATCAGCGCCGGTTCGAGCCCTCCTTCCGCAAGGCGCGGGACCTCGCCCGGAGCGGCGTCGTCGGCCAGATCCGCCAGATGGAGGGCTACTGCGGCAACATCCTCGACCTGGGCACCCACTGGATCGACATGATGTGCTTCTTCAACGACGACCAGCCCGCCGAATGGGTCATCGGCCAGGTCGACAGCCGGGAGGAGAAACTCGTCTTCGGCGTTCCGGTGGAAAACCAGGCGCTCTGTTCCTTCCAGTGGAAGAACGGTGTGCGCGGCCTGCTGGAGACCGGGCCGGGGATCGCCAACGCCGGATGCAGCCTCCGTCTCCTCGGCGCGGACGGCATCATCGAGGTCGGCGTCCCGGACGGCCCCGCCGTCCGCTACGCCTCGGAGAAGACCTCCGGCTGGGTCGTCCCGGAGATCGAAGGCGGCCTTCGCGGGGGGGACATTTTCACCCGCGCCATCTTCGACCTCGTGGACGCACTCAAGACCGGACGGGAACCCGAACTGAGCGGACGGAAGGCCCTCCAGGCCACGGAGGTCATCTTCGCCTGTTACGAATCTTCCCGCCGCCGCGCCCGCATCGACCTCCCGCTCGATATTCGCGACTCCCCGTTCCTCGACATGCTGGCGAAAAGACAGATCGGACCGAACAGACAATCATGAATCGTGCAGGATCGTCCATCCTGAAACGGAAAGGATCTCTGCCATGTCCCGCGCCCTCCTCGACGAGCACCGCATTGTTGAAGTCCGCACCCTCTCCGTCCGCTGCCGCTACCCCCGGCGCATCAGCCGAAACTCGAAACTCCTCAACCACGGCGATGGCCCCACCACCCAGGTCAGGGTCCTCCGCACCGATAAGGGCGCATCCGGCTGGGGCATCTCCTGGGCAAAACCGGAGGAGACCCCGGACCTCGTCGGACGCGCGGTCGGTTCCCTCTTCGACCCGGATCAGGGCGTCGTCGCCCCGGAGGCCATGCCCCTCGACTTCCCCCTCCACGACCTAAGCGGCGTCATCCTGGGTCAGTCTGTTCATCAGATGCTCGGCGGGAAAGGCCCCCGTGACGTCCCCTGCTACGACGGCGCGATCTACATGGACGACGTGGAGCCGGAGGAGAACCCCGTTGGCCTCGGCGTGGTCCTGGACAACTGCCGGCACGATTACGACCTGGGCTACCGCGCCTTCAAGCTCAAGATCGGCCGGGGCTTCAAATGGATGCCCCCCGAAGAGGGCCTCCAGCGCGACATCGACCTCACCCGCGCCGTGCGCGACCTCTTCCCCGGCTGCGACACCCTGGTGGACGCCAACGACGGCTACACCTGCGACGGCTTCCTCCGCTACCTGGACGGCGTGGCCGACTGCAACCTCTTCTGGATCGAGGAGCCGTTCCAGGAGAACCGGGACGACCTCCGCCGACTGCGCGAGTTTTTGACCCGCCGAAGCCCCCGGACCCTCGTCGTGGACGGCGAGGCCCGCATCGGGCAAGGTCAGCCGGGCGGCCCCTACGGCGGCTTCGCCCCGGAGCACATCGACCTCCTCCTCGGCCTGGCCCGAGAGAAGCTCCTGGACGCCCTGATCATGGACATCGCCTCCGTCGGCTTCACAAACTGGCGGCGTCTAATGCCCGCCGTGACCGCCGCTGGCGTCAGGGCCGCGCCCCACACCTGGGGCGAGCCCCTCAAGACCCTCTACACCGCGCAGCTTGCGTCCGGCCTGGGGAACACCGTCACCGTGGAGGGCATCCCCGCCCGCGCCCTGGACCACGATTGGAACGCCTACGCGTTGAAGGAAGGGTTGTTGCGCATGCCCGATGCGCCGGGGTTCGGGGTGAAACTTCTGGCCTGATCTTATCCCTAAACAAAGGAATGACCATGAACAAAATTCGAGTCGGCATCCTCGGCGTCGGCAAGATGGGCCGCACGCACATCGACGCCCTGAAGGATGTGGAGAATGGAATCGTAGTCGCCGTGACGGACCCGGCCCGCCTCCCGGACGCAGGTCCAAACCTGGCAAAAGAGTACGGCCTGGACTATGAGGAGAGCGTAGAGTCCCTGGTCGCCCGGAAGGACCTCGACGCCGTCATCGTCACCACCCCCCACGCCCTCCACGCGGAGCACGCGGTCCTGGCCTTCGAGCACGGAAAGCACGTCCTGGTGGAGAAACCGCTGGAGCTGACCCTGGAGAAGTGCGATGCCATCCTCTCCGCGGCGAAACGGGCAGGCAAAAAACTCATGGTCGCCCAGAGCCACCGCTACTGGGAGGGAGGCGTCGTGGCCAAACGCCTGCTTCAGGAGGGGGCCATCGGGAACCTGGTCATGTGCCGGGACACCCTGGCCACCCCCGGCTACCGGCGGCACAACCCGGGGCGGGCCTGGTTCACCGACCTGAGCCTCTACGGGCAGGGCGGCCTGGTCGCCTGGGGCGTCCACAACATCGACCGGCTGCGCTGGTGGTTCGAGAGCGAGGCCGACACGGTCTTCGCCCGCTCTTTCTCATTTCGCACGGACATCCCCGGAGACCTCACGTCCAGCATGGTGATGATCACCTTCAGGAACGGAGGATGCGCGCAGCTCTGGTATTCGGAGGCCCTCCCCCCGCCGGGCTGGAAGGGGTTTGCGTGCGGGGCGGAACTGGTGGGGGACCGGGGGCTGATGGACGTGGACCCTTACAGCCAGGTCAAAGTCGCGCGGGAAGGGGGCGCGTGGGAGACGGTCTATGACTACACCCGGGTGCAGGACCCGCGCCAGAAGGCGTTTTCAGACGAGGTGCGGGACTTCGTCCGGTGCATCGTGGACGACACCCCGCCCCCGGTGACCGGGGAGGATGGCCGGGCCGCGGTGGAGGTCGCCCTGGCGGCCTACGTGTCCTCCGAGACGGGGCAGGCCGTGAGGTTGCCATTCAGGTAGGGGTGGAGGCATGCCTCGCCCCTACGGGGGCCATTTCTTGTAAACAGGATAACAAAGAAGCCTGTCCCCTTATCTGAGAGGACAGGCTTCTTCATTTGCGAGCGATCAGGGGGGCAGGTCTACGGAATCTTGACCGATTGAACGCTCGTCGGGTCGCTCTGCTGCGTCTTGGCCGAGTTGCGGCTGCGAATCCGGTAGGCGTAGGTCTGCCCCCGCGTCAGCCCGGTGTCCGTGTAGGCCGTGCTGGTGGTGAACGCGACCACCGTGAACGAGGTCGAAGAACTCGTCCCCACCAGCTGGCGCTCCACCACATAGTCCGATGCCCCCGGCTTCGTGGGCGCGCTCCAGGTCAGGGCCGCCTGCCCGGTGGCATCCACGAAGGTGGCATTCACGGTCAGATTGGTCGGGGGAGGCACGCCGCCGGTCAGCTGGGATACCGCGGCCGTGGGCGCGCTCTCGTTCCCCTTCACGTCAAAGGCGCTGACCTTGTATTGATAGGTCGTCCCGAATTCGAGCGTCGCATCGCTGTCTGCGTAGGTCACCGTCGGGGCCAGCACCTCCGCGATCTGCACGAACGACCCCACAGTCCCCGCGCGATAGACCCGGTAGCCCTGCAGCCCGGTCAGGATTGCGCCCCCCACGTCCGTGGTCGGCGCCCGCCACTTCAAGATCAGGATGCGCGTGTCCGTCGCGTCCACCGCCACGGAGAAGAAGTTGACATCGGGCGTGGCCGGCGGCCGGAGGTCCTCCTGCGCCGTCCCCACCACAAACCGCGACAGGTCGCTGACGCCGGAGACCGCCACGGCCCGCACCTTGTAGTAGCGCTGCGTCCCGGCCACCAGGTTGGAGTCCACGAACGCCACGTCCGTGGTCGTAATCACCGTGTCCTGGACCCCCCGAATCGCGCTGAACGGCCCGGTCGAGGCGTTCGCCCGGTAGACCCGGTAGCCGACCAGGTCCCGCTCCTGGTTGCCCGTCCAGGTCACCTTGATCAGACTCACGTCCCCCGTGGCCGTCACGTTGGCCGGGACCCCCACCCCCTTCGTCGTCACCGAGACCGTGTTCGACAGGAGGCTCACATTGCCGAGGGGATCCGCCGCGCTGACCGCGTAGGTGTAGGGGGTCAGCGGCTCCACCGTGTTGTCTACGTAAACCGTCGTGGCGGACGTGCCGATCTGCACGTTGTTCCGGAACACCCGGTAGCCCGACAGCCCCGTCAGGTCCTTCCCATTGGTGTCCTTGTTGGGCGCGGTCCAGCGGAGCGTGACCCGTGTGATGATGTTTGCGTCCAGCTCCGCCAGCAGGTTGGACGGCGCCGCCGGAGGCTGGTCGTCCACCAGGACCGTGGCCGCGACGAACGCGGAGACCTGCCCCTCACCCAGCGAACCGGCCCCCACCGCGCTCACCCGGTAGTAGAACCGGGTGTTGGCCACCAGGTTGGAGTCGATGTAGGTCGTCTGGCCCGTGGTGTAGCGCGTCCCCTCGTTCCCCGGCAGCCGGACGTAGAGCGTGTCGGACCGGGTCGAGCGGTAGAGGTTGTAGCCCAGCAGTTCCGTCTCCGTGTTCGGGTTCCAGATGATCGTGATCTTGCCGATGTCCCCCGTCGCCCGCACGCCGGAGGGCGTGGCGATCCCCTTGGTGGTGACCTGGGCCGGCGCGGTCCGGGCGCTCTCGTTGCCCGACGGGTCGTAGGCGCTCACCGCGTAGAAGTAGATGGTCAGCGGCTCCAGTCCCGTGTCCACGTAGACATTCTGCGCCGTCGAGGCGAGCAGCACGAAGGACGTGGTGTTCCCCTTGGACCGGTAGATGCGGTAGCCCGAAAGCCCCGTCAGGTCCCTCCCGGTGGCGTCCGTGGTCGGCGCGCTCCAGCCCAGCGTCACGCGCCCCACCGACTTATCGTCGAGCTGCGCCGACATGTTGCTCGGCGCTGCGGGCGGGACGTTGTCCGCCTGGGCCGTGGCCGAGACGAACAGCGTCTGCGACCCCTCCCCCCGGTTCGTCACGGCGCTGATTTTGTAGAAATAGGTGGCCCCGCCTACCAGGTTGGAATCGGTGTAGGCCGTCTGTCCCGTGGTGAAGGCCGCCCCTGCCGGGCCGAGTCGTACGTAGCCCGCGTCGGACTGGGATGACCGGTAGACGTTATACCCCCTCAGCCCGTCGTCCGTGCTGGCGTTCCACGCGATGGCGATCCGCCCCACGTCCCCCGTCGCCCGGAGGGCAGTGGGGACCGAGACCCCCGCCGTGACCAGCGACCCCGCGTTGGAACGGGCGCTCTCGTTGCCCGACGGGTCCAGGGCGCTCACCTGGTAGAAGTACCGGGTGCCCCCCTTCACGCCCCTGTCCACGTAGCTCTTCACGTCCGGCGTGGTCTCCGTCACCAGGACGAAGGCGTCCGCCGTCCCCTCCGCGCGATAGAGGCGGATCCGGGAAAATCCCGTCAGGGTCGTTCCGCCCGTGTCCGTGTTGGGGGGCGACCAGCTCACGGTGACGGCCCCGGAGACGGAGTCGGACAGCACTGTTACGTTCTGCGGGGATGCCGGCGGAGAGGTGTCCTTGACCAGTTCCCCCCTGGCCGGGTTCGACAGGTCGCTGACCAGCTTTCCCTTGTTCACCGTGGTGACGCGGTAGTAGTAGACCGTGTTACTGCTGCCCACGAACGAGCTGTCGATGAAGGTGGTCCCGCCGGTGGAGATCGTCGTATCCCCTTGCACGTCCCCCCGCAAAAACGTGTACTTCTCCGTGGGAGATCCGACGGCCCGGTAGACGCCGTAGCCTGCCAGGTCCGTGATCCCGATAGGCTGGACCCAGTCGACCACGATGCGCCCGAATGATCCCGTGGCCCTGACGCTCAGCGGCGCACTCGGCCTGCCTGGAAAACTACCCGAATTCGGGTCGATCGGGTTGAGTCGCTCCCGACCGCATTGAACGCCCAGCAATCCGATCAAAACCACGAGTCCCAACCCGGACCCCATCCATCGCAGACGCCACATAAGAAGACTCCCTTCGGAACTGTTCAAGTAACTCAATGCAAAGTACAAAATTCAAATTGCAAAGTGCAAAACAGAAAAGCCTTCCTTTGCATTTTACACTGTTTGCATTTTGCATTTTCTTAGAAGTTCCTCTTGATCCCCACCCGCAGGCCCTTCTGCTCTGGCCCCCCTGTCAGGTCAAAATTGAATTTCCGAACGACCTTGGCCGGCTCCTCCCCCTGCTTATCGGACCCCCCCCACAGGATGAGACGCAGACCAGCCACGAGCAGCGCAGCGGACAGCACCATGCTGATCTGGCTCTTCGTATCCCGGTCGCTCGTCCGCTTGAACAACGCCGCGGCCTGATCGGAGTTTGTCGCCGTCTTGTACTGATCATAGAGTTCGTTGGCATCCCTCCGGTAGTCCCAGGCCCTCCAGCCCAGATAACCGCTCCCTCCCAGAAACAGCACGGAGAACGTCTTCCGCACCGTGAAGAAGGGCTTCGCTTCCGCAGGGAAGGGGATCAGCCCGGCTGTCATCAGAAGCAGGGCGAGGAATGCGGCGATCATTCTGCCGCCCGGAAATCGCATCGTAGACTCCTTTCAAAACAACGACAAACGACAAACAGCCCCCAGCCCTCCCCCAACCTGGTAGGTGGCAGGGAGTAGGTGGAATGTAGGGGTTTCCCCACCTACCCTCTACGACCTACCCCCTACCCTTTTGGGAGGGGACAGGGGGTGGAAGGGGGATTTTCACGTTTCACCCCCGTTAGACGGACCCCAGCCCGAAAATGTTTCGTGGAAAGTCGTCGTTGGGAGACAAAGGGATGAACTACGTATAGTATAGTGAAGATATGAGAAAAAAGCAAAAAGAAAAAGTAGAAGTTGGGGCCAGGGAGACAATCTGACAGCAAAAGTCGCCATTAGGATACAACCTTAAACAGCGCACTGCTCCTGTGCAATGGCTGTGAACACCCGCTTGGCAGACGCCGCCAGATCGTCCAGGAGCGAGTAGACCGTCGGGGCGATCACCAGCGTCAGCGGCGTGGAGGTGATCAGCCCGGACACCACGACCAGCGCGATCTGCCCCCACTGCTTGGCGTAGCCCTCCGCGGCGCCGAAGATCATCGGAACGACCAGCGGCATCAGGCTCAGGACGGTCGTGCAGGCCGTGATCAGGATGGGCCTCACCCGGTCCTGCCCCCCCCGGACGATGGCCTCGTGCCTCGACAGCCCCTCCCTCCGGTAATCGTTGATGTGGTTGATCAGGACGATCCCGTTGCACACCACCACCCCGAACAGGACCAGCAGGCCGATCTGCCCGTTGCTGTCCAGCGGGATCTGCATCCAGTACATCGCGAGCGCCACCCCCGTGTAGGCGAACGGGATGGAGATCATCATGGCGAACGGCTGGACGAACGACTCGAACAGCGAGGCCATGATCAGGTAGATCAGCACCGCCGCAAACAGCATCGTGAAGGACGACTCCCCCTGCGCCTCCTGAATGGCCCGGAAACTGGACGACATCTGCCAGGTGTAGCCCCCCGGGAGGGCCACCTTCTTCATCCGCTTCTCCATCTCCTTGCCCACCGCCGGGACCGCCGCCTGGTCCGTGCTGGCGAACACCGTCACCGTCGAGCGCCGGTCCTCCCGCCGGAGCGCCTGCGGCCCCTTCTGCAGCCGGAAGTCCGCCAGCGTCCCGAACGCCACCCGGTTGCCCCCCTGTCCTTCAAACACGGCGTTCTTCAACTGCTCCAGGTTGGCCCGGTCCTCCTCCTTCAACTGCACGATGATGTCGATCTCCTGGTCCTCTGTCTTGAACTTGGAGCTCCCCCGCGTGCCCAGCGACGAGGCGACCTCGGAGGCCACGGCCCAGGGGGACATCCCGTAGCGGGAGGCCCTCCGGCGGTCCACCGACACCCGGATCTCCTCCGTGCCCGACTCCAGGCTGGTGTCCAGGTCCAGCACCCCCGGAATCCCATCCATCCTGGCCTTGGCGTCTTCCACCAGCAGGGCCAGCACGTCCGGGTCCTTCCCCTTGATCTCCACCCCCACCCCGATGCTGCTGCCTTCCCCGCGGCCTGACCCGCCCATCTTGAACCGCACGCCGGCCGTCCCCTGCGGCAGGAGTTTCTTGACCATGTTGGTCACGTCGGTGGTCGTGTATTTCCCCTTGTCCGCATCCACCAGGTAGAGGGCGATGCGCCCGTTCCTCAGCCCGAACCGCGTGGACACCCGGTCGATGTCTAATTCCTTCTTTTTGGCCACCAGCATCCGCTCCACGTCCTCAAAAATCTTGGCGACCTGCCCGATTTCGAAGCTGCGGGACAACTCCACGGCGATCTCCACCCGGCGCTCCCGATCCCACCGCCGGCCCTGCTTCTCCACCACGAACGCGATGTAGTAGACGCTCGCCCCCCCGATCAGGAGCGAGAGGGCCAGCGTGGAGAACCGGAAACGGAGCGCCCGGCCCACCGCGATGGCGTAGAACCCCTTCAGCCCGTGCCGCCGGAGTTCGTGGACGAGGATCGCGGCCAGGACGACGCACACCCCGATCCCGGCCCCGGAACCCCAGCTCATCCCCCGGAACGTGTTCGCGACACCCGAAAGGGTTGCCGTCCCCCACCTGGCGATCCCGGTCCACCCTAAAGCCCTCAGCTCCAGCCCCAGGAACAGCAGCGCCCCCCCGACCATGGGGATGCCGATCCACTTCCCGATGTGCGCGTGGCGCTCCTCGAACAGCCGGGATGCGGCCAGCGGCACCAGGGTGAGCGACACGACCATCGCCGTGACCATGGCGATGATCATCGTCAGGCAGAAGTCCTTCATCCAGAGCGCCGTCTGACTTTCCGTCACAAACACCAGCGGGACGAACACACAGACCGTCGTCAGCGTACCCGCCAGGATCGCCAGCGCCACCTCCTTGCTCCCGGCCTTGGCCGCCTCCACCGGGTCCAGCCCCTCCTCCCGTTTCCTGAAGATGTTCTCCAGCACGACCACCGCCGGGTCCACGAGCATGCCGATGGCGATCATCAGGCCCATCATCGACACCATGTTGAGCGTGATCTCGGAGTGGAACAGCACGCGGGCCAGGTACATCCCCATGAACACGCAGACCACCGACAGCGGAATCGCCGCCCCGATGATCACCGTGCTCCGGATGCTCCTCAGGAACACGAAGATGATGGCGATGGCCAGCGCCCCCCCCAGCAGTCCCGCGTCCTTCAGGCTGTTCAGGCCCTTGATCACGTCCTTCGACCGGTCCCGGACCACGAACAGGGTCAGCCGGTCCGATCCGACCCCTTTCTGGAGCTCATCCAGCGCCTGGCGCACCCGGGCCGCCGTCTCCACCATGTTGGCCGTGGAGGTCTTCCGGATGTCGAGGTTCACCGCATCCTTCCCGTCCAACCGCTCGAACTGCTTCTTCTCCGGGTAGTCGTAGGCCACGCTCGCCACGTCGCTCAGGACGATGTCCCGGCGGATGATCGGCGTGGCGGCCAGCTCCTCCACCGACCGGAACTCGCCCAGAGACCGGACGGCATACCGCTTCCCGCCGTCCTCCACCGTCCCCGCGGACAGCGTCAGGTTGTTCGACCGGATGTTGTAGTTGAGTGTGCGGATATCCACGTTATGCGCCTGCATCAGGCCCTGGTCCACCTTCACCAGGAGCTGCTTCTTTTGGAGCCCCTCCACCGAGACGTTGGCCACCCCGTTGACGCGCTCCAGGCGCGGCCGAATCACCTTCTCCACGATCCGCCGAAACTCCTCCGGGTCCCCCTTCCAGGTCAGGTTTACCGACACGATCGGCCAGTCGTCCGTCTGCCACCGCCGCACGTTGACCCGCTCCACCTCCGTCGGCAGCGTCGGCCTCACCTGATCCAGCCGGTCCCGCACGTCCACGGCCATCATGTCCATATCCGTCCCGAAGTTGAACTCCAGCCGGACGTTAGAGCCGGACGACGACGAGGTGGAGCTGATCCGCTTCACGTGCGTCAGCGTCCCCATCATCCCCTCAATGGGCCTGGTGATCAGCCGGTCCACCTCCTCCGGGGAGGAGGAGGAGTAGGGGACCCAGATCCACATGGAGGGCCAGGACACGTTGGGCGACGAGTTGAGCGGGAGCTTGGTCAGCGAGATCAGCCCCAGCACCACGACGCTCAGGGTCACCATCATCGTCGTGATCGGCTTGCGGATGCAGAACTCGGACAGTTTCATGGTATACCTCTGGTCGTATAAAAGCTGCATCCGAAGATTTTCGCAGATAGGCGCAGATAAAACCCATCTGCGTTCATCTGCGTTCATCTGCGTCATCTGCGGATCTTTATTTCCCCCGATCCAGCATGACGTAGAGGACCGGTATCAGCACCAGTGTCAACATCGTCGAGATCGTCAGCCCCCCGATCACCGTGATGGCCATCGGCTGACGGAGTTCGGACCCCTCGCCCAGGCCGAGGGCCATGGGGAGCAGTCCCAGCACCGTCGCCCCCGTGGTCATCAGGATGGGCCGGAGCCGCACCTGGCCCGCCTGCACCACCGCCTCCTCCTTCGGGACCCCCTGCCTGCGCGCGTGGTTCGTGTAGTCGATCAGCAGGATGGCGTTCTTCACGACGATGCCCGCCAGCATGATCAGGCCGATCAGCACCATCACGCTGACCGTCCCCCCGGTCAGCAGCAGCGCCAGCGTCACCCCCACCAGCCCGAACGGGATCGAGAACATGATCACGAGGGGATGGAGCAGGGACTCAAACTGAGAGGCCATGACCAGGTAGACCAGGAAGATCGCCAGGATGATGGCGAACCGCATACTCTGGAACGAAGTGGCCATCTCCTCGCTCTGCCCCCCCACCACGATCGAGAAATCGGCGGGGATAGAGATCTCAGCCACGGCCTGCCGGATATCCGCCACCGCGCTCCCCAGATCCCGCCCCACCAGGTTGGCCGTCACCAGGGCCACCCGCTGCTGGTCGATCCGCCGGATCTCCGCCGGGCCTGGCTCCACCCGCACGTCCGCCACGGACGCCAGCGGCACCTGCGTGGGGGCGTTGGGTGGACTCACCGACATGCGCTTGATGCTCTCCACCCCCGTCCGCTCCCCCTCGCTGGCCCGCACCAGCACGTCGATCCGCCGGTCCTTCTGCATGAACTCCGTGGCCACGTCCCCCTGGATCTTGTTCCGGAGGAGCCCCGCGATGGCGCTGATGGTCGTCCCCAGAGACGCCACCTTTTTCCGGTTGAAGGTGATCTGAACCTCCGGGTTGCCCCCCTCCGCCGAGGACTTCACGTCCGTCAGCCCCGCGACGTGCGACAGCCGGTCCGCCACCTCGTGCGACAGGTCCTGGAGCTGCCGGAGGTTGTAGCCGGACACCTGCACCTCCACCGGTGTCTTGAAGCTGAAGTAGGAGAGCCGGGAGAAGTTGTGACCCACGCTCGGAATCCTGGAGAACTCCGACCGCAGATGGTCCATGATCGCCTCCTCGGTCGGCCTTCTCACGCCCTTCTTCAGCATCACATGGATCTGCCCGATGTTATTCCGCTCCTCCCCGGCCGCGCCGCTCGACGCCCCCCCGGCGCCGGCCATGCTGTAGACCATGCGCGTCTCCGGCAGCCCCTGCACGATCTCGGTCATCGCCTGGACGGTCCGGTCCGTCACAGCCAGCGGCGTCCCCACCGGCATCTTCACGTCGATGAAGAACTCCCCCTGGCTCACCTCCGGCATCAGCTCCGTCCCCGTGGACATCAGCCCCAGCACCGCCAGGGCGAGCACCCCCGCCGCCCCGAACACCAGGCGCAGACGATGCCCGATCGCCCACCGCAGGAGGTTCGGATACCCCTCCTGGATGACCCCGAAAACCTTGTCGAAGACATACATGAACGGCGACAGGATGAGATGGATCAGCCGGCCCACCCCCATCACCGAAGTCTTCACGCCCCGGAGGATCGCCACCAGACCCCGGGTGAAAACAGAGCCGGAGAAACGGGGAACCGGGGAATCGGAGAGCTGCCCTTTCTCCGTTTCTCCGTTTCCCTTTCCGACCTCCAGGGACGACAGCATAGGGATGAGGGTGATCGCCCCCACCCACGACGCCAGCAAAGAATAGGTGATGGTCAGCGCCTGATCCCGGAAGAGCTGCCCCGCCACGCCCTCCACGAACACGATGGGCACGAACACACAGACCGTCGTCAGCGTCGTCGCCGACACCGCCAGCCCCACCTCTCCCGTCCCGACCCGCGCCGCCTCCACCGCCGAGTAGCCCTCGTCCCGGTAGCGCTGGATGCTCTCCAGCACGACGATGGCGTCGTCCACGACCATCCCGACCCCCAGGGCCAGCCCCCCCAGCGACATCGTGTTCAGGGAGATGCCGGAGATGTACATGACGAAGAAGGTCATCATGACGGAGATCGGGATGGAGGCGCTGATGATGAACGTGCTCTTCACGTCCTTCAGGAAGAAGTACAGGATGGCCAGGGCCAGGATGCCCCCCTCCCAGGCCGCGCCCTTGACCTCGTCCACCGCCTGCTGGATGAACTTCGACTGGTCGAACACCACCTCCAGCCTGGCCCCCGACGCCTCCCCGGACGCCTGAAGCCTGTCAAGCTTCTCCTTGACGCGATGGGCCACCCCCACGACGTTGGCGTCCCCCTCTTTGTAGACGGCGATCTCCACCGCCTCCCTGCCGTTGATCCGCGTGATGACGTCCTGCTCCTTGTTCCCCCGGCTCACGATCCCCACGTCCCCCAGTGTCACCACCGCCCCATTGCGCTCCCCCACCACGATGTCCTGGATCTCGTCCACCGTCTTGAATTCGTTCAGGGTCCGGACCAGATACTCCGCTTCCCCGTCCTTGAGCGCCCCGCCCGTCAGGTTGACGTTCTCCTGCCCCAGCCGCGTCGTGACCTGGTTGATCGGGATGTCCAGGCTGGCCAGCTTCGCCTCCAGGATATCGACGTGGATCTCCTCCTCCATCCCCCCGCTCACCTTCACCGCAGCCACGCCGTCTAAGCTCTCCAGCTCCTGTTTGATGTCCTCCTCGGCCTTCAGACGCAGGGCCATCAGGCTCATGTCGCCCGACACGCCGACCCGCAGGATCGGGTCCAGGGACGGATCGAACCTCAGAAGCACCGGCTTCCGGGCGTCCTGCGGCAGGTTGACCAGGTCCAGCTTCTCCCGCACGTCCAGGGCGGCGAAGTCCATGTTCGTGCCCCACTCGAACTCCACCACCACGTCCGAGACGCCGGGCCGCGAGATCGAGCTGACCTTCACCACATTCGGGACCACGCCCACGACCCCCTCCACCGGCTCGGAGATCAGGCGTTCCACCTCCACCGGGGCCGCGCCAGCGTATTCCGTCCGCACAGTCAGCGTCGGATAGGTGATGTCCGGCAGCAGATTGATCGGCAGTCGGGTGAACCCCACGTAGCCGAAGATGATGGCCGCGACTACGAGCATGGTCACGGTCACACGTCGTTGAATCGAAAAATCGACGATCTTCATGATCCTATTTCTTTTCCCCTCCCGCCTTCTGTTTTTCGCCTTCTGCCTTCTGCCTTCCGCCCTCGGCCTTCTCCCCTCCACCCTCCCCCACCAGCCGCACCGCCGAGCCCGGCCTGAGCCCCTCATTCCCCACCGTGATCACCTGCTCCCCTTCCTTCAGGCCCGCCAGGACCTCCAGGCGGTCGTTGTCCACAAACCCGGTCTGGATCTTCGACTGCCGGACCTTTCCGCCCTCAAACACGTACACCTGGTCTGTCTCCCCCCCCTCCAGGACCAGCGCCCGCTTCGGGATGATCAGGGCATTCTGATGCGTGGCCGTGATGATGAAGACCGACACGAACATGCCCGGGCTCAACACGTCCTGCCCTTCCGGGACATCCACGGTCACCTTCACCGTGCCGCTTTCGGGGTCCACCACCGGGCTGATCATCTTCACCGTACCCCTGAAAGACCGGTCCGGCACGGCCTCTGCCGCGATCCGCGCCCCCTGGCCCAGCCGGATGTTCCGGATCTCCTTTTCGGGAACCCGGATCTTCGCCAGCAGCGGGTCGAAGTCGGCCACGGAGAAAAGGGACTGGTTTGCCGTGATCATATTCCCCATCTCCACCGTCCGCGCCGTCACCACCCCGGCGATGGGGGAGGTGATCTCGGTGAATTCCAGGGTCAGCCTCGCGGCCTCGTACTGCGCCCGGGTCCGGTCCACCTGCGCCCTGGCCGCCTCGTACTGTTCCGAGCTGGCCAGGTTCCGGTCGTGCATCTTCTCCAGTCGGTCGAAAGTGCGTTTCGCATCCTCGTAGGCCACCTGCATCTGCTTCGACTGAAGGTCAGCAGCGCGCCCGTCCAGCCGGGCCAGGGCCTTCCCCTCCTGAATCCGGTCCCCCTCTTCGACCAGCACCTCCAGCACCTGTCCGGCCACGCGCGACCGCACCTCCACCGCGTGGTCCGCCTCCAGGGTCGTGTTCGTCTGGATATAGTCCGAAATATCCTCCCGCCGCACCACCTCCACCTTCACCGGAACGGCTGCGCTGCCGGGTCGCGGACCCGGAGTCTGCTGCACGGAGGCCTGGCTCCCTCCGGCCTGGTCACCCTTCCCACAGGCCAGTGACAGAACGACCAACCCGACCCAAACGGCCTTTTGAGGCCACGTCAGGACCATTCTCACCCCTCCAGACAGTGAACAGGGTCACGCCCACGACTTGCCCCTGCTTTCCAGAACCTCATCCCGGCTTCGCCCCATCCTGCACAGCGTCTGCCTTCTTCTGCGCCTCCCGCTTCCGGTCCTCCTCCTCGACGATCTTCTCGAAGGCCTCCCGCTGATTGGGATCCAGAATGCCCCGGATGCGATCCCGCGTCTGCGCCTTGATCTCCCGGAACTTCGGCCTGAACACCTGGCTCAGTTCCTTCATGTGCTTTCTGCCATCGTCCAGGATGACGTTCAGGCTGTCCCGCTGAGAAGGCGTGAGTTGCAACTGCTGCGTCAGCTTGTCGCAAGCCGCCTCCTTCGTCAGACGTTGGCGGGACGTGCCCTCTCCCCCATAACTGCCGACCTTGGCGGCCAGGATGCCGCCCCCTGCGCCCACGATGAACCCGACGATCATCGAGACAACGATAGGAACTCGTGATCGCATATCAGACCTCCGAAAAACACAAACGTGATTCGTGAATCGTGGCTCGTTTTGTCGAATCCCGATCCACGAGTTTTTCGTTTCACACCTCACTTCTCCTGAATCACCATGTCCAGCACCGCATCCCGCGTCACATCCGACCGGTAGATCGCGGAGACCTCTGTGGCGTCCTCCTCCGAAGACTGTTCCAGATAGCGGGCCAAAATGCCCTGCGTCTGGTCATCGAACTGCTGATCCACCCAGTACAGGGAGAGGCCGAGGACGGCGATCAGGAGCACGGCCGCGGCCGCCAGCCTGCCGAAGGCCCGCCATCCCTCCCGCGCTGGAGCAGGGGCCTCTTCCGCCGCCATGCGGGACATCAGGCGTTCGTAGAAGAACGGTCTGGGAGACGCATCGGGCAGGCGCGCAAAGGCCTTTCGGATCGCCCTGAGGCGTACGACCCCCGCTCGACACCCCGCGCACGAAGCCAGGTGCTCTTCGGCGGCGCGGCGGTCCAGGCCGGACAACTCGTCATCCACGTAGCAGGACAGTTTTTTGCGACAGGTTCTGCACCGCACGGTCGATCACGCCCCTTTCCAGTCTTCGTGAATGTCCGCCAGCATCCTCTGCAGTTGCAACCGCGCGCGGAAGAGGCGGGACTTCACAGTGCCCACGGAACACTCCATCACCTCGGCGATCTCCTCGTAAGAGAGACCATCCACCTCCCTCAGCGTCAGGGCGACCCGGTAGTCGGAGGGGATGGCCTGCAGGGCCTTCTCCAGCGCCCGGCCCAGTTCGCGCTGCACCATCTCGGCATCCGCTGTCCCGGGGCTCTGGAGGTGGGCCTCATCAGCCCTGTAGACCTCCACGCGCTCCAGAGTCATCTCGGGATGCCGCCCCCGGTTTTTCAGCCAGTCCAGACAACGATTGACCGCAATACGATACAGCCAGGTGTAGATCTGGGCCTGACCCTTGAACCCGGCCAACGAACGAAAGGCCTTGATGAACACCTCCTGGGCGAGATCGTCGGCCTCATCTCGATCTTTGACCAGGTTGTGGATCAGGTTGAAGATGCGAGGATGATACCGAGTGACCAGCGTCCGGAATGCCTCCTGATCCCCTTCCCCGCAGCGCCGGACAAGCTCCGCATCTTCTGGCACAGCATTGGACGACATCTCAGCCCGCATGGTTCCCTCAAGAAGTTAAAAATTCAAGATTTGAAGATTCAAACTCAGTATTGTCCGGTTAGAAAATTGCTGTGATGAGGATTTGTCTTTGCCAAGGTCCCCATCGTTGCACGGCTAAGAAGAGTGTGACGGTCCGCCCCCCCAGCAGGCCCATCATAGTGGAGTCCAACGCCCGCTCTTTTCGAATGTCCCTA
>SICM01000045.1 GCA_009694805.1 Candidatus Latescibacterota bacterium | reverse complement strand
TTCCTTTGCCTGGGCGGCTCGGTTCCGGCGTCTGGCCAAGGACTATGAACGATTGCCAGAAACGGTTGCCGGTCTCTATTTTGTGGTGTTCGCCATCCTCATGCTGGTCAAGGCAGCTCCTTTACTCTCAAGTGCATAACACGCTCTAACTGGCTGATCATCCACGAGGGGGAATGGCAGTATGAGATGACGGTGAGCGCGATCCTGAACCCGAGGCCGATGGAGACCGTGAACGCCTGGCTCTTCCTGGCCGGGGCCGCAGGCGTGTCCCTCCTGAACCTGATGCGATACCGTTTCGTCTGGTGGCCGTTTCATCCCCTTGGATTCGCCCTGTCCGGGATCTCGTCGGTACGACTGGCAGCCTCCACCCTTCTTCTCGCCTGGCTGGTCAAGCTGGCCATGCTCAAATTCGGCGGGGCCTCGTTCTACCGGCGGTCGGGGCCTTTCTTCGTGGGCATGCTCATCGGTTACATCCTGGCCGTGTTCGCGGGGCTGCTGGTCGATGTCGTCTGGTTCCCGAAGCAGGGCCATATCGTCCATCGGTGGTATTGAAAGACCTGTCATAGAGAGCCTCAAACACGCGGAGAAAGAGAGGAAAAGACGTGCCATTCTCACCTCGCCAGATGGTTCAGCGCCCTCGCCGGGAGAGCGAGGGGAACGCGGCCCTGCTGGTCCTGGCCGACAGCCGGGGCAGCTATACCGACACCAGCGTGGTGGATCAGACCGTGCTGGTCGCCCTGCGCCACTTCGGGTTTCCGTTCCGGGTGTACGACCTGGCGGACGGTCCGCTCACCCGTGAGACGCTGGATGGTTGCGCCGCAGTCGTGATAGGGCAGTCCCGGCTGGGGGAGGCCCTGTCGTTGCAGGAGACGGAGTTGCTGGCCTCGGCGGTGGAGGAGGCGGGCGTGGGGCTGGTCAATTTCGACGGCGAGCTACGGCTCTACAAGCCCCCTCTGCTCCGGCTGTTCGGGCTGGAGGTGGACCGCATCCCGATGGCCTCGGACCTGCTGCGCATCGGCGGGAACGACCATTTCATCACCTGGACGCAGCAGGCGGGGGGCCTGATGAAGCTGAAGCGTCCGGTGACCTTCGCGCAGATCAAACGGGTGGGACGCCACGTTACCGAGCTGGCCCAGACGGCTATGGGCAAGGACCAGTTGATCTTCTCCCGGCACAACGTGCCGGGCACGGCCTACGAGCCGGACCAGTACCCGGCGGTCCTGGCGGCCACGTGCGGGAAGGGGCGGGCCGTGCAGTTCACGTGCAGCCCCCGGGTCTGGCACCCGGAGTTTCTGGGCCATGCGATGGGGCTGGACGGGCTGTTCTGGCGGTCCATCGTCTGGGCCGCCCGGAAGCCGTTCGTCGCGCAGATGATGCCGCCCTTCGTCACGCTCCGGGTGGACGATTGCATCGGGCGGCACGACTTCCGCTACGCGGAGGTGATGAACCGGCACGGGCACCGTCCGCTGCTCTCCTTCTTCATAGACCTTGTCCCGGACGAGGTCGTCCCGTTCATGCGGGCGAAGTACGAGGCCGGGCAGGTGGACTGGGACGCCCACGCCCTGGATTACTACAGGCTCATCCCGTTCGATTTCGGGGTCGGCGAATACAGCGAGGCGGAGCTGGGGGAGGTCTTCGCGCGGGTGGATCGATGGTATGAGACGCGGGGGATCCAGCCGCCCCGCACGTCCTATTTCCACTGGGGGGAGGTGGGGGTGAACGTCCTGCCTTTCATGAAGGCCCGTGGCCGGACCTTCGTCTATTCCACCTACCACCTGGGGCAGTTGAAGTGGGAGCGGCTGTCCCCCAACTGGTGGCCCTACGGGCTCAACAGCCTGTTCTACGACTACTTCCCGGAAGACCCGGATATGTACAACATCAGCGCGAGCCTGCCCCGCCACCTCGTCCCCCCCGACGTGCTGACGGGGTGTACGATGTGGGCCGGGGACAACCCGACGAACGACATGGTCAAGGCCGCGCAGCGGGCCGCGGATTCGGTCCGGCTGGCGCTCGACAGCGGGTTCTGGGCCTCGGTCACCACCCACGAGCAGAAGTTCGGGGTGCTGACGCTGGAGGAGATCGACCGCTGGCTGGCCCTGCTGGCGAAGGAGGTGGCCCGGTATGAGGCCCGCCCGGTGGGGCACGAGCAGGCCGCCGAATATACCCGGGCCCGGGACGAGTCGTGGATCACCTCGGCTGCCCGGGATAGGGAGGGAAAGGTCTCGCTGTCCCTGGGCGGGAGGACGAAGGTTTCTCTGGAGCTGGCCGTGTTCGAGAACGACGGGGATGGGGTGGTCCAGCGGTGGGCGCAGATCCCCGCCTTCGAAGAGCGGTTTAAGGTGACGCTTTAGATGACGAGTTACGCAGGTGCGGAATGTGGCCCATAATCAGGCGATTTATCGTCCAGATGTAGGGGCGATCCCCTGTGATCGCCCGTCGGTCCCATGCGTCAAAATCGCCGGGCAGCCACAGAGGGCTGCCCCTACGTCAGATCGGTAAACCGACAAATTTTGGGCCTGATGTCTCCCCTGTGTAGCTTGTATTATATAAAGGACCTTCCATGCCCATCGAGTTCCCCCCGCAGAACGGGGTCCGCTTCATCAAGAATATCATGATCCCCATGTCCGACGGCGTCCGCCTGGCGATGGATCTGCACGTGCCGGACTGCGAGGACTGGGCGCACCAGTCGCGCCCGCTGATCCTGGAGTATCTGCCTTACCGGAAGGACGATTCGGCGCCTTACTCGGGCTACCACAACCGATTCGCGCAGCACGGGATCATCGGCGCTCGGATCGACTGCCGGGGTACGGGCAGCAGCGAGGGGATCAATACCGACGAATACACCCCCCAGGAGCAGGCTGACGGGGTGGAGGCCATCGAGTGGATCGCCCAGCAGCCTTGGTCCACAGGCAAGATCGCGATGTTCGGCGGGTCCTACGGGGGATTCACAGCCGTGCAGATCGCGGCGCACGCCCCACCGCACCTGACCACGATCATCCCCTTTTTCTACACGGACGACCGGTACACGGACGACTGCCACTACCGGGGGGGCTGCCTCCGGTGCTACTACGATATCGGCGCGTACGGCACGTCGGTGAGTGGGCGGAACGCCTTCCCTCCCTATCCCGAATACAGCGGGGACGCCTGGGCGGACATCTGGGAAGAGCACCTCTCCACGAATACGCCGTACATCCTGGCCTGGCTGGCGCACCAGACGGACGGGGAATACTGGCGTCCGGGGAGCATCCGGGGGCGCTACGACCAGATCCGGTGCTCGGCCCTGTTGATCGGGGGCTGGCGGGACGGTTATCCCAACCCGCCGCTGCGGACGTTTATGAATATGAAGGCGCCCCGGAAGGTGCTCATCGGCCCGTGGAACCACCGGCCCATCGAGCTGTGCATTCCCGGACCGAGGATCGACTATATCGCGGAAGTCATCCGCTGGTGCGACTACTGGCTCAAGGGGGAGGAGAACGGGGTGATGGACGGGCCACCGGTCTGTTTCTACATGCAGGGGTACGATGACCCGAAGGTGGACCGGCTGGAGACCACCGGCTACTGGCGGACGGAGCCAGACTTCCCCGTGCCCGGCAGCGGGGAAAAGATGCTGTACCTCTCGGCGGACGGGGCGCTGTCCGAGGCGGCCCCTTCCGCCCGGGAGGCTGCGGACGGGTACGACTACCGGCCCACGGTGGGCATTTCGGGCGGACTGTGGTCCGGCGGCCTGCCCTTCGGTCTGCCCACGGACCAGGGGCCCGACGAGGTCTATTCCCTGAACTACACCAGTGAGCCCCTGGCCGAGCCGCTGGAGATCCTCCACATGCCGCTGGCTGTCCTCCACGTCAGTTCCACCGCCCCGGTGATGGCGTTCGTCGTCCGCCTGTGTGACGTGGCCCCGGACGGGACCAGCGCCCTGGTCTGCAACGGGGTGCTCAACGGCACCCGGCGGGAATCGCTCACGGATCCCTCACCGATGGCGCCGGGCCGGGTCTATGAGCTGAAGATCAGCCTGGACAGCACGGCCTGGCGGTTCGAGCCGGGGCACCGCATCCGGCTGTCCGTGTGCAGCGCGGATTTTCCGAACCTCTGGCCCACGCCCTACCCGGGCGCCGTCAGTCTATACCGCGACGCGGCCCACCCCTCGCGCCTGGCGTTGCCCGTCATCCCCACCCGCGAGAAAAAGGATCAGGCGTCTTTCCCGCCCCCGTCGAATGCCGTGGGGGTGTATCGCGAGGCTCCCAATGAGCGTCCGTGGGAGATCGTCCACGACCTGCTCGGGGACCGGACCGGGCTCAGGATCTCCATGAAGTCCTCGGCCCGCAGCAGCGAGACGATGGAGGTGGGGCACACGCGGCAACTGGAGGTGTGGGCCAGCAACCGGGACCCGTCCGACGTGAGCGCCATCGGAAAATTCTTCTGGCGCATCGTACGGGCCGACGGCGTGACGGCGGTGGACACGGTGTGCAGCGTGCGGAGCACGGAGACCGCCTTCCATCTTGTTTTCAATCTGGACATCCGGGTCAACGACGTCCCCCATCACCACAAGCGATGGGTCCAATCCTTCCCCCGCGCGCTCCTGTAGCGCATCCACGAAAAGGGAGACATCCATGGGCACCAGAGCCACCTTGCTCGGGGACCCGAACGCCCGGTCCGTCCTGAAGCCGACCCTGGAGGGGTCGATCCGAATCGCGGTGGTGGGCCTGGGGCATCGGGCCGTCGGAAACGCCATCCGAAAGACGGTTGAATACGATGACTACGACCTGGTCGCCGTCTGCGACCTCCGGCCGGAGCTGGTGGAGAAGGTCACGGGGGATCTGGCCCGTGAGCACCACCTGAACGTCAGGGGCTATACGGACTACGATCAGATGCTTCAGGAGGAGCGTCTGGACGCCGTGGCCATTCACATCGACGCGGACAAGCAGGTCCCGCTGGCCTGCCAGGCTATGGAGGCGGGCCTGCACGTGATGACGGAGGTCCCTGCGGCCTGCTCGATCGCGGATTGCTGGCGGCTGGTGACGACCGTTGAGCGCACGGGCAAGGTCTATCTGTTGATGGAGCAGACCCGATTCTGGGGGTTCATCCGGGCCTGGCGCGAAATCGTGCAGTCGGGCGTGATCGGCAGGCCGATCTACGTGGAGGGGGAGTACGTGGGGTATTACGGCACCTGGCAGATGTTCCAGGATCGCGAGGGGAGGTTCTACACCGCTGAACAGTCGCGCGGGAATCCCGACGCCAGGCCCACGTGGCGGCACCAGCTTCAGCCCATCACCTATCTGGTACACGAACTCTCGCCGTTGCTGTATATCCTGGAAGACCGCGTGGAACGGGTCGTTGCGATGTCCACCCGGCCCCGGAGCTACCGGCATCCGGAGATCGAGCGGGCGGATATCCAGCTGGCCCTGATGCACACGGAAAAAGATGCGGTGATGAAGCTGGCGAGGGGGTCCAACACGCCCGTGATCCACCGGGGGGAGACTTCTCATCACTGGTTTCACATCAAGGGAACCGAAGGGGCCCTGGAGTGGAAACGCGCCGACTGGGACAAGCCCAAATTGTGGGTGGCCGGCTGGCAGTTGCAGGAGCCGATTGCCGTGCCATGGAGCACGTCCCGGATGGATGGGCCGAAGACGGCGGCGGGCAGCGGGCACGGGGATGCGGATTTTTACGTCTTTGCCCAGTTCGCGGACGCCGTCCTGCGGAATACGCCGCACGAGCTGGACGTCTACAGGTCTGTTGAGACCGCCGCACCCGCCATCCTGGCGGCGAAGTCCGTCCTGGACGACAACCGGCCGCAGGATGTCCCCGATTTCAGGCCGGGTCCGCATCGCAGGCCGGGTGAGCTTCCGAAGGAGATGAGTTAGCGAAAGAGGGCAGCGCCTGCGGGGTGTCGGGCGGGTCAGAAGGGTAGAATCGTTGTGGACCCTGGAGGACTGCGAGCCCCCAACTCGCCAGGGAGGAGGTTTCATGGACGAGGTACGGATCGGGATCGCGGGTCTGGGTCGGCGCAGTCTGCAATGGATCAACCTGTTGCAGAAGGTGCCGGGCTACCGGATCACGGCGGTCTACGACTGGATCGAGCCGCTTCAGGAGCGGGCGCTGGCGGGAATCACCTACCGGGGCGACGTGAAGGTGTTCAGCCGGTATGAGGATTTTTTGGGGTATTCGGGGATGGACGCGGTGGGGCTGGTGGTGCGTCAGAAGGAGCAGGGGGCGATGACGGCGCAGGCGCTGGAGGCGGGCAAGCACGTGAACGCGGAGGTCCCTGCGGCGTATACGATGGCGGACTGCTGGCGGATCGTGACGGCTGTGGAGCGGATGGGGCTTGGTCTACAGCCTGGCGGAGCAGACGCGGTTCTGGGGGTTCGTGGACGGCTGGAAGCGCCTGGTGGACGAGGGACGCCTGGGGAAGGTGACGTATGCCGAGGGGCAGTACCTGGGCCACTACGGGACCCGGCAGTATTTTCAGGACTATAAGACGGGGGCGCTGCACACGGTGGAGGAGCTTCCGGACCACCCGGAGGCCCGGCCGACGTGGATCAATGTCCGTCCGCAGATCTGTTCGTCTTCGTTCGATCTGAGTATTCTGCTGAAGGTGCTGGACGACCGGGTGACGGAGGTGACGGCCATGAGCACGAAGGCGCCGAGCTACGCCTTTCCGCAGGTCCAGATGGCCGACATCCAGGTGGCGCTGATGAAGACGGAGAAGGATACGCTCATCCGCATGCTCAACGGCCAGGCCCAGCCGAGGCCGCACGGGGACCACCACTGGTGGCAGATGATCGGGACGAAGGGGAGCCTGGAGTGGCGGCGGTCGCTGCGGGACCGGCCGAAGGTCTGGTTTTCGGACACGCAGATGTGGGACTGGGCGGAGGCGGACTGGCGCTACGAGCGGACGGATGCGCCCCCCGAGGCGCGCGGGAGCGGGCACAGCGATGCGGACTACTACGTCCACGCGCTCTTTCGGGATGCGGTGCTGAAGGGGAGGTCGCTGGAATTCGACGTGTACCGGGCGATGGACACGATGGCGCCGGCCCTGCTGGCGGTGGATTCGATTGAGGAGGGGGGCAGGCTGATCCGGGTGCCGGATTTCAGGCCGAGCACAGACCGGCCAGCCGGGAAGATGCCGAAGGAGTTGGGGGGAGTGGGGGTGAGGTGAGGGCCAGCAGATCGCCCGTTTTCGGAGGTTCTGACCGTGCAGATTGCCGTTGTATCCAGTCCGCCGGACCTTTCGGCCTACGTCGTGGAGATGCTGAAGACCTGGGGCCTGGCCATGACCCGGACCGTTGCGCTGGAGGAGATCTCCGGCCTGGCCCCTTCGGATGCGCCGGTGGTCATCTGCCCGGCCCCGGAGGATGTCCGGGGGTGCGAGGAGGCGCTGGTTGCCTACGCCGGGCGGGGAGGGACGGTCGTCAGCTTTTTGCCGGACGGCGCACTGGCGGCAGCGGCCGGGCTGGAGCGCAGGGGCGGGAAGGAGGTTCCGCTGAGGCTGCGGATGGCGGCGGAGCCTGCGGCGGGCCTGGCGGGGGAGTCGCTGCCGGTGGTGGGGCGGGCGGAGACGTATGGGACCTCCCCCGGTGTGCGGGGTCTGGCGTACCTGTATCATCCGGGGCGGTACGAAGGGGAGAGCGTGGGGGTGACGGAGACGGATGTGGGGCAGGGGAGGGTCGTGGCGTTTGCGTTCGATCTGGCGCTGTGCGTTTTGATGCTTCGGCAGGGGGATCCTGCCCTCACGGAGTTCGTTCCTGCGGGGGACGGGTGCGCCCGTCCTTCGCACATGGCGGCGGAGATCGGCCCTTCGGATTCGGGATGGTTCCCGTTTGCGGATCTGATGTCCCGGTTTCTGGTCGACCTGGTACGGCGTCGGGCGGGCGTGCCGTTGCCCCTGATGTCGCACTTGCCGGGGTCGTCGCGGGGGATTCTTCTGTATTCCGGGGACGAGGACTATGCGGAGGTGTCCTGGAACGACGACGAGCTGGACTATGTGGCCGGGGTGGGGGGGCGGATGAACCTCTACCTGATCCCGACCCACACGCAGTCCACGCGGGAGGACGTGCGTCGCTACGCCTCCCGTCACGACGTGGGGCCTCATCCCGATTTGCGGCCTCTGGACGGGCGTCCCGTGGCAGAGCGCATCGCGGAGTTTGAGCGTCAGATCCGGATGTTTCAGGAGATGTTCGGGGTGAAGGCGCGGACGCTTCGGAACCATTGCCATGCGTGGGCGGGGTATATGGAGCCGGTGGAGGCAGAGGAGAAGCTGGGGGTGCGGATGGATGCAAACTTTTATTGTTCTTCCTATCTTCGGGACCGGGTCTGCTCCCCCTACACTTCGTTCGGGGCGGCCATGCCGATGCGCTTCTGCCGGCCCGATGGCCGGTTGTTTGAGGTGTTCCAGCAGCACACGAATATCGGCGACAATCAACTGTTCAGCCCGGACGCCCCGTACTCTTTCCATATCTCCCCGGCGCAGTTCGAGGTGATGGTGGACCGGGTCTTCACGGAGGCGACCACGCGCTTCCACACGCCGTGCGGGGTCAATGTCCATCCGAGCAACTGGGCGAAGTACTCCAGGCCGCAGGGCCAGACCCTGTTACGACAGGCGGGGGAGCGGGACATGCCGGTCTGGTCCTACGACCAGTGGTGCATCTTCTGGGAGGCCCGGGACACCTGGCGGTTCCGGGAGGTGTCGTGGGACGGGTCCGAACTGCGATTTTTGGCCGAAGGGGAGACGGCTCACGAGGGACTGTGTCTTCTGCTGCCCGCCCACCACGCGGGGGCATCCCTTGCCGGGGTCAGGCTGGATCGGAAGGACACAGACTGGCAGCAGGCGGTCCGTTACGGGGAAGGCGTGGCGCTTCTTCCCCTGTCTTCCGGGAAGACCTACGTCACGGTTAGCGCCCGGTATGAAAAGGCTCAGCGATAGAATGAGAGGATTTTCGTGAACGAGATACGGATCGGGATCGCCGGGCTGGGCGGACGGGGGCTGGGCTGGGTCCGGCTGTTGCAGAAGGTACCGGGCTACCGGATCACGGCGGTCTACGACTGGATCGAGCCGCTGCGGGAGCGGGCTCTGGGGGAGATTCCCTACCGGCAGGAGGTGAAGACGTTCGGCGACTACGCGGACTTCCTGGGCTTCGATGGGATGGACGCGGTGGGGTTGTGCGTACGCCAGATAGAGCACGGACAGATGGCCGCGCAGGCGCTGGAGGCGGGCAAGCACGTCAACTCGGAGGTTCCTCCGGCCTACACGATGGCGGACTGCTAGCGGATCGTGGCTGACGTGGAGCGGACGGGCCTGGTCTACAGCCTGGCGGAGCAGACGCGATTCTGGGGGTTCGTGGACGGGTGGAGGCGTCTGGTGGACGAGGGGAGGTTGGGGAAGGTGACGTATGCGGAGGGGCAGTACCTGGGCTGGTACGGGACTCAGCAATTTTTTCAGGACTTCCGGACGGGCAGGCAGTATCCGGTGGAGGAACTTCCCGCGCACCCGGAGGCCGAGCCGACGATGGTTCAGTCCATTCCGGTCATCCTGCGGGGGGGCATTGCCCACGACATCAGCATCCTGCTCAAGGTGCTGGACGACCGGGTGACGGAGGTGACGGCGATGGGCACGAAGGAGCCCAGTTACGCCTGGCCCCAGGTCGTCAACTCGGATGTCCAGGCCGCGCTGATGCGGACGGAGAAGGATACAGTGATCCGGATGCTGATCGGGTTCACCCAGCCTCGCCCCAAGTTCGACCACCACTGGTGGCAGATGATCGGGACCAGGGGGAGCCTGGAATGGCGGCGGTCGCACCGGGACATGCCGAAGCTCTGGCTGGCTGACGCGCAGATGCACGACTGGTCGGAGGTGGACTGGCGTTATGAGCGGACGGACGCGCCGCCCGAGGCGCGGGACAGTGGGCACGGGGACGCGGACTACTACGTTCACGCGCTGTTCCGGGATGCGGTGCTGAAGGGGAAGCCTTTAGAGTTCGACGTGTACCGGGCGATGGACACGATGGCGCCCGCCATCCGGGCCGCCGACTCGATCCGGGAGGGGGGCGGGCTGTTGCGCGTTCCGGATTTCCGTCCGAATGCGGACCGGCCTGCCGGACAGATGCCGGCAGACCCGGGCGGGACAGGGGTTCGATGAGGGTTGAGCGATGAAAGTTGCAGGCGTCACGGCGCACCGGCTGAAGGAATGTGCGATCAGCGTGGAGAAGAGGGCGCTGTTCACGAAGTGGAAGACGAGCGAGGAGTGGATCGACGACGAGACGTTCGGCAAGAAATGGGTCTCGCCCACCTGTCTGCTTTACAACCCGTCGGACGGTCTGGTCTACGTGGGCATGGCGGCGCTGGACGGGAACATCTTCTATTCCTTCGACCCCAGGACGGGCTCGTGGACGTCGCTGAACTATCCCGCCGGAAGGGATCGCTACGCCTCTGAGATTCATCAATCGCTCCTGATGGACGACGTGGGCTGCATCTATGGGGCGGTCGCCACGCTGGGGGACGTGGACGTCTGGCCGAAGGCGCCGGGCGGCCAGCTCTTCCGGTACGATCCGGGGATGGGGCGGTATGAGTTCCTGTGTATCCCGATCCCGCACGACTACGTTCAGGGGATCATTCTGGACCGGAAGCGCGGGATCCTCTACGGGAACACATTTCCCGGGCGGAAGCTGTTCCGGTATGACATCGCCAACGGGAAGGTGCGAGAGCTTACGATGCTGGGCAACGTCCTGCCGGAGTATCTTGTGCTGGACGCGGACGGCGGGGTGTGGCACCACTACGAGATGTTTCAATGGGCAGGGCGTCATCCGCTGCTGCGCTACGACCCGGACCGGGACGAGGTGGAGTTTCTCAACCTGGACCTGCCTGACCTGATGTCCGGAATACGGGCGGGCAGCCAGATGGAGACGGCACTTCTGACGCGGGACGGGACTTTGTACCTGGGGAGCCGGTCCGGGGCCCTGATGACGCTGGATCATCGCCGTCGGAAAATCGCCTATCTGGGGAAGCCCTTTCCATTCCCTCGCATGAAGGGGCTGATCGAGGGGCCGGACGGCCTGATCTACGGGGTGTGCGGGACGGAATACGACGTTCATCTTTTCACCTACAATCGTTCTTCGGGCCTGTTTAAAGACCTGGGGCCGATTGTGGACGACAGGGACGGCACGCGGTGCTGGATGGCGCATCATATGTGCGCGGTCGATCCCAGGACGTTCATCCTGGCCGAGAGCCACAATCACGAGCGGGCCAGCTTTCTGTTCCAGGTGACGCTTTCCACCGGTTTGAGGTGACCAGGGGGTGGAAGGGGGGCTGCACGAATCGCAAAAGACGAACGACGAACAACGAGTCAGGACCGGGGGGTGACGTTCCGGGCGATTCTCTACGGGCTCTGCCTCTCCGTGGGGGTCAGCCTGCTGTCCAACACGGCCCGCTACCTCATGCACAGCTCCTACATGGCCGTGGACCTCATGCCCATGGGGAACCTCCTCCTGTTCCTCCTGTCGGTCCTGGGATGCGCCGCACTGTCCCGGTGGTTCGGTCGTCGGTTCGCGCTGTCCTCCTCGGAGTGGATCACGGTCTTCTGCATGGGGTTCATCAGCGCCCTGGGCCCCACCTACGGGATCAGCGGTTACCTCGTCAGCATCATGACGGCCCCCTACTACTTTGCGACGACGGAGAACCGCTGGGCGGAGACCCTGCATCCGTTTCTGCCGACGTGGCTGATTCCGACGAATGAGGACGGGGCGATCACCCACTTTTTCGAGGGGCTTCCGCCGGGGGGTTCCATCCCGTGGGGGGCCTGGGTCCTCCCCCTCTTCTGGTGGCTGCTCTTCATCTGCGCCCTGGCCTTCGCCTTCGCCTGCGTGGCCGTCCTCCTCCACCGGCAGTGGGCGGACCACGAGCGGCTCGTATATCCGGCGTTGACGCCTGTCCTGGAGATGACGACGGGGGCCGGGACGGGGGGACGCGCCCTCCCGGAGTTCATGAAGGGGAGGGTCTTCTGGGCGGGGTTCGGGCTGGTCACGCTCAATTGCGGATGGAACATGATCTCCTGGTTCTATCCGCATTTCCCCACGCTCCCGACGTCTTCGGCGTTCTATTACTGGTTCGCCCGTCAGTATCCCCCCCTGATCGTCTTCGTCAGCACGGTGGTCATCTGTTTCTCCTACTTCGCCAGTCTGGAGGTCCTGTTCAGTCTCTGGTTTTTCGACCTCCTCTACATCTTCGAGGCGGCGGCTCTGAACCGGATCGGGATCGTGGCCACCTCCCCCCACTACGGCGCGGGGCCTTACACGACGACCACGTACCGGTGGCAGACGGCCGGGGCCTTTGTGGTCCTGGTCCTCTGGTGGCTCTGGACCTCCCGGCTGCACCTCCGGGAGGTCCTGCGCAAGGCCCTCCACCCGGACCGCTCTCCGCTGGACGACAGCCGGGAGCTGATCTCCTACCGGGGGGCGGTCGTCGGCCTGGTCGTCAGTTGCCTCTACATCGCCTTCTGGCTCGGTCAGGTGGGCGTGGAGGTCAAGATGATCGCGCTGCTGATCCCGGCCATGTTCCTGATCACCATCGGCCTGGCGAAGATCATGGCGGATTCGGGGCTGATCTATCTCGACCCGCCGGTCCTGGCGTGGGATTTTTCGCTCCCGGTCTTCGGCGGGGGAGGGGCCCTGAACGTCTCCACGCGCGCGACCTATGGCCTGCTGTCCTTCACGGTGGATCACCCCAAGGGGTACGCCATGCCGACGCTGGCCCACATCGCCCGGCTGGGCGACTTCATCACGGGGGGCAGACGCCGGCTGTTCGGGGGGATCTGTGCGGCGTTCGTGGTGGGAGTGGTGGTCTCCACGGTTTACACGATCTGGATCGGCTACACCATCGGGGCCTACAACGTCCAGCCCAGTTGGCTGCTGATCCAAGAGGGGGAGTGGCAGTACGGCATGACGGTCAGCGAGATCCGGGACCCCAGGCCGATGGACAGGGCGGGTTACGGGCTGTTCCTGGCCGGGGCGGGGGCCATGGCCTTTTTGAACGCGATGCGCTACCGGTTCGTCCGGTGGCCGTTTCACCCGGTGGGGTTCGCGCTGTCCGGGACGATGTTCGCCCGGCGGGAGAGCATCACCCTCCTGGTCGCCTGGCTGATCAAGCTCGTCATGCTCAAGACAGGCGGGGTGGCGTTCTACCGGCGCTCGAAGCCGTTCTTCGTGGGCATGCTCATCGGGTTCATCCTGGCCGTGGTCGCGGGGTTGATCATCGACGCCCTGTGGTTCCCCGGCCAGGGACATATCGTGCATCAGTGGTATTGAAATACGAGATCTGTACGTCGTTGTAGGCGCGATCGGGGATCGCGCATCGGTCCCGAAAAAAGCTGGGGGATCAACGCTAAAAAAAACGAGGGCTCATGAACGAGATACGCATCGGCGTCGCCGGGCTGGGCGGACGGGGGCTGGGCTGGATCAACCTGTTGCAGAAGATGCCGGGCTACCGGATCACGGCGATTTATGACTGGATCGAGGCGCTGCACGAGCGGGCGCTGTCCAGGATAGCCTACGGGAAGGACGTGAAGGTCTTCAGCCGGTACGAGGACTTTCTGGCGTATGAGGAGATGGACGCGGTCGCCCTGGTGGTGCGCCAGTTGGAGCAGGGGGAGATGGCGGCGCAGGCCCTGGAGGCGGGCAAGCACGTGAACTGCGAGGTGCCCGGCGCGCTCCGGATGGCGGACTGCTGGCGGATCGTGGCGGCCGTGGAGCGGACGGGGCTGGTCTACAGCCTGGCGGAGCAGACGCGGTTCTGGGGGGTTGTGGACGGGTGGAAACATCTGGTGGACGAGGGGCGTCTGGGGAAGGTGACGTATGCCGAGGGGCAGTACCTGGGGTATTACGGGACCCGACATTTCCACCAGGACTACAAGACCGGCCAGCACGTTGCGCTGGAAAACCTGGCGGACCACCCGGAGGCCCGGCCTTCCGTCCATCAGGACATCCCCTACATCATCGTGGCCTCCTACGACCTGAGCATCCTGTTAAAGGTGTTGGACGACCGGGTGACGGAGGTGACGGCCATGGGCACGAAGACGCCGAGCTATACGTCCCCGAAGATCGCCCCGGCGGACATCCAGGTCGCGCTGATGAAGACGGAGAAGGACACGGTCATCCGGATGCTGGCCGGGTTCAACCAGCCGAGGCCACACGGGGACCACCACTGGTGGCAGATGATCGGGACGAAGGGGAGCCTGGAGTGGCGGCGGTCCCGCCAGGAACACCCGAAGGTCTGGTTTGCGGATGGGCAGATGTGGGACTGGGCGGAGGCGGACTGGCGGTATGAGCGGACGGATGCGCCCCAGGAGGCTCGTGGGAGCGGGCACAGCGACGCGGACTACTACGTACACCGATATTTCAGGGACGCGGTGCTGAAGGGGGCGCCTCTGGCGTTCGACGTGTACCGGGCGATGGACACCGTGGCCCCGGCGGTCCTGGCCATCGACTCGATTGCGGAGGGGGGCGGGATGCGGAAGGTGCCGGACTTCCGTCCGAACAGGGACCGCCCTTCGGGGCAGATGCCGAAGGATTTGGGGGGCGTGGGTGTGAAGACGTGAAGTCCTGAGGCAGTAAAATAAGATTGTGCAGAGTGATGGACAGGAATAGATTTCATCTCAACGAAAGGATACCCCCATGGCGAAGAAGATCGCACGGATCACCGCACACCGGCTCAAAGAGTGCGAGATCAGCATGGAGAAGTGGGCGCACTTCACGAAGTGGAAGACGAGCGATGAGTGGATCGATGATCCGGTCTTCGGAAAGGAGTGGGTCGGTCCCACCTGCGTGCTCTACAACCCGAACGACGGTCTGGTTTACGTGGGCATGACCTCCCTGGCGGGAGACGTCTTCTACACCTTCGACCCCCGGACGGACACCTGGGCCTCCCTGAACTACCCCGGAAGCCGGGACCGCTACGGGTCCAAGATCCACCAGTGTCTGGAGCTGGACGCCCAGGGACGTCTCTACGGGGGCATCGCCACGCTGGGGGATGTGGACATCTGGCCGAAGGCCCGGGGCGGGGAGCTGTTCCGGTACGACCCCAAGACGCGGGAGTACGAGTTCCTGTGCATCCCCATCGCCCACGACTATTTGCAGGCGACGATCATGGATCGGAAGCGGGGGATCATCTACGGGGACACGTTTCCGGGGCGCAAGCTGTTCCGGTACGACATCGCCACCAACCAGGCGCGGGAGCTGACGATGCTGGGGAACATCGCCATGGAGAATCTGGCCATGGACGCCGACGGGGGGGTGTGGCACACCTACGAGATGATGCAGTGGGCAGGGCGGCATCCGCTGTTGCGCTACGACCCGGACCGGGATGAGATCGACTTTCTGAACGTGGACCTGCCGGACGTGGGGAGCGTCATCCGGCGGGCCGGGGCCAACCAGATCGACTCGTCGTTGCTGACGAAGGACGGGAGGCTCTACATCGGAACCAGCGCGGGGGTCCTGGCGCAGGTGGACCATCGCGGCCCGAAGATTACCTATCTGGGCAAGCCCTTTCCAGCCCCCCGCCTGAAGGGGTTGATCGAGGGGGAGGATGGGCTGATCTACGGGGCCTGCGGGGCGGAGTATAACACGCACATGTTCACGTACGATCCTGGATCGCGGGTCTTCACGATCCTGGGGCCCCTCGTGGACAGCCGGGATGGGACGCGCTGCTGGCTGGCGCATCACATGTGCAAGGTGGACGAACGGACATTCATCGTGGCGGAGTGCGACAACCACGCGCGGGCGAGTTTCCTGTTCAAGGTGGAGCTGGAAAAATAAGGCTCCAATAGGAGCATTAAAAAAAGAATCCGCAGATGTCGCAGATAGGCGCAGATAGAAACCCATCTGCGAGCATCTGCCTTCATCTGCGGATCGTCTTGGTGGTTTGGTTTTTTTTCAGGAGGGTCGAAGGATGGCGAAGCGGAGTGTCCTGAAGGCGCTCAGGAAGGGGTTCGTGCTGGGAGACGGAGGGAACGCGGAGGAGGCGCGGATGAGGGGCTATGCCACGCCCAGGGTGATCCTGGAGTTTCCGCACGTCGTGCGGCTGATCCACCAGGACTACTTCCGGGCGGGGGCGCAGATGCTCCGGGCGATGACGGGGGGAGCCACGCGCACGCGTCTGGACCAGCAGGGAGGATGGGGGAGCCGCGTGGAGGAGATCAACCGGACGGCCGTCCGGCTGGCGAAGGAGGCCGCGGGCAGGGAGGCGTTCGTGGCGGGGTGCGTGGGTCCCGCCGGGCTGGCGGGGGAGTGGGAGGAGCAGGTCACCGTCTTGAAGGACGCGGGGGCAGATCTGCTGGTGTGCGAGTCGTTCGACCGGCTGGACGAGGCCCGGCTGGCCCTGGCCTGCTGCAAGGGGACGGGCCTGCCGACGATGGTGACCGTGGCCATCGCCCTCGGAGAGGAGACGACCAAGGACGGGGCGTCTCCGGCGGCGTGCGCGCTGGCCCTGGCTGACGAAGGCGCGGACGTCGTGGGCGCGGGCGGGATGCGGGAGCCGCAGGACATGTGGGAGATCGCCCTGGAGATGCGGGAGGCCGTGGACGGCCCGGTGGCCTTCGTGCCGTGCGGGTACCGGACGAGTAACAACAACTGGGAGTCGATCCGGGAGGCGGTGGTCATCTACGGGGTGGAGATGGCCAAGTTCGCCCTGCAGGCGAAGGTGCAGGGGATGAACTTTTTCGGCGGCGGGGAGGGCGCGGGCACGGAGATCGTCCGCTCGGTGGCCCAGGCCCTGGGTTGCGAGCGGGTCCACATCGGGCTGCGGCCCCGCTGGGTGGGGGACCGGGAGGGCGTGGTCGTCAATGTGTGAGGCAACCGGAGCGAGGGAATTTATTTCCTCGCTACAGGCCGTGATTCTTTACCGATTCAGTTTTCAAATGTCCTTATCGTCGCGAAAAGGTAGGAGGCTTGAAGGATGGCAAAGAACATTCTGGACATGCTGAAGGAGGGCGTGGTCCTGGGGGATGGGGGGATGATCATTGAGGCGCGGTGGCGGGGGTACGGCACGCCGGAGGTCGTTCTGGAGAGCCCGGAGGCCCTGCGGCAGATCCACACGGATTTCTTCCGGGCCGGCTCTCAGGCGCTCCAGGCGCTCACCTGGTGGACCAGCCGCACGCAACTGGAGCGGCGGCAGGGGTGGGGGAACAAGCTGGACGAGATCACCCAGTCGGCGATCCGCCTGGCCAAAGAGGCCAGCGGCGGGGAGGCGCCGGTGGGGGGGTGTCTGAACCAGACCGCCGCCGGGTCGTGGACCGGGCCGTTCATCTTCGATCCCGAGAATGCCCAGGCGCGCGATCTGGCGTGCGCGGAGTGGGACGAGCACATCGCCTCGATGGTGGAGGCGGGGGTGGATTTTCTCATCCCGGAGACGTTCTCCCGGCTGGACGAGGCCCGGCTCTGCCTGTCCCGCTGCAAACGGGCGAACGTCCCGACGATGGTCCTGATGGGCAGCGGGGGAAAGTCACAGGACGGCGTGCCCATCGCAGAGTGCGCGCGCATCCTGGCGGGCGAGGGGGCGGACATCGTGGGCCAGGTATGCGGGGACCTGACGGGCATGTTCTCGACCGTGCTGGAGATGCGCCAGGCCGTGGACATCCCGGTGGCCTACCAGCCGGGCGGCTATCGGAGGGCGGGGCCCAACACGACCGCGATCCGGGAGGCGATGATCGTGTCCGGGAAGGAGATGGCCGAGTACGCCCTGAAGGCGAAGGCCGAGGGGATCAACTACATCGGGGCGTGCTGCGCCGCAGGCCCCGAACATATCCGCGCGATGGCGCAGGCCCTGGGGTGCGAGCGGTATCCGGTCGCATAGAGGGCTATCCGATCTCTTCGATCCGGGCGGCAATGGCCTCTGTCAGCCTCTCCAGACACCCCGGCGCGAGGGGGGAGGGCTCCTCCTGATACAGCCCCTTTCCGTAGCGGTCCTCGGGCAGCAGGTAGGCCACCTGAAGGCCGCTGGACAGGGGGGAGACGAGGAGGGTGCGTTCCGGGAACCGGCGGCGGAGTTCGGTCTGGAGGACATTGTAAGGCTCTCCGCCGCACGTGACCCAGACCGCATCGCCGAGGCGATGGACGGAGAACGCTACCGGGCAGGTCGGCCCGTCGGGCAGGTCGGCCTGGCGAGCGAGCCAGCGTCGGGCGCGTTCGGCGCGTGCGCCACAGTCCCGCGCCGCGATGGCGTCTCCGGCGGCGCCTGCGGCCCGCTGCCGGGCCTCCCACTGGTCGAGATCGCCCTGTATCGACGCCCGGCCGGCACTCGGTTTGAGGGGGAGGTCCAGGGAGAAGGTCCCGCCCGAGACCTGGGTGACCTGCCTCCGGCGTTCGTCGGTGAACGGGACCCGCGCCCAGGCCCCCAGCGTGGCCCCGGAGATGACCGGCCCCTGATAGGCAAAGTCCGTCCCTGGAGGTCCCATGGAGGCGAGGGCGGACAGGGCGGCGCCGGCGAGTTGTCTCCCGTTCCGGTCGGCCACGGCCACGTCGCCCGTGAACCCGTCCCTGGGGCCGAGGTCCCCGCAGGCCCCCTGCAGGAAGACGCAGGGCGCGCCGGTGGACTTTTCGACCTCCTCCCGCATCGCGCCCACGTAGTCCGGGCTGATCAGGCTGTTCTCCCAGGCCAGCGTGGTCGGGTGACAGCCGTAGTTGACGAGGGTTCCAAGGGCGCGGCCGGCCGGGTCGGTGATCCGCGCGACCAGGACGGTGTCGTCGGCGGGCGCATCGGGGTTGAAGCCGCAGACGTGGCCGCCGAAGGCGTCGTCGTAGCCGTCCCGGTTGGCGGCCATGTCGCACCGGCCCGCCGCGTAGGTGAGGGTCGTCTCCTGGACGTTCGCCAGGGCGCGGCGGCAGGCGTCCTGGAGTTTTGTCCGGAGGTCCTTTAAATAGGGGAGGATCAGCTCTCCGCCGGGAAGGGGGAGGCGGTCCGGGACGAACCAGCCGGAGGAATGGGTGTGGGAGTAGGTGATGGTGATGTCCTCCGGGGGCACGCTGCCGGTCTCACTCAGGGCCTGGGCGAGGTCTTCGTGCTGGGACCTTACCAGTCCGCACAGGTCGAGTTGCACCCGGATCAGGGTCCTGCCGTCATCGCCGACGGGCCTGAAGACCATCACGTCCCCGCACAGGGGCCGGTGGACGCCGGTGGAACGGTCGTGTCGGGCCGCGCCCCAGAGCCGGTGGTAGATGCCCACGGGCGGGGTGATGTCCACGCGGGCGTGGCCGAAGCGGACGTGGGAGGTGGGCGAAGGGATTTTCGTGATTTTCATGGGGTCCCGTCCTTATAAAAACCGTTTGCCGAATCGTTCAGACATCGATCCTCAATCCTCGATCCTCAATCCTCGATCCTCAATCCTCTCGATACCCTATCTCCGCCCAGATCTTCCGGGCAAGGGCAACCCCCTCCGGGCTGGGCGCGACGTGGCCGAGGATGCTCGGCGGAGGCTGTCCCTCCCTGGCGTGTTCGGGCCAGGGAGACCAGTCGTCCGCCTCGTGGGATTTTCGGGATGCCTCATCCCTGAAGTCGGGCACATCGAAGGGCCGCCCATCTTCCAGTGCGCTCTTCCAGGCCAGAATGCCCACCGAAGACATTGCCACGCCGCGGTACACATCCAGGAACGGCGGGACGCCGGATCGGATGGCATTGGCAAAGTGGAAGTTGGTCCAGAAGTCCCCGCCCCCGTGTCCGGCCTGGCGGGCCAGGTCGCCGTGTTCGGGCCATTCGGGGGTGTAGACCCGTTCCGGCTCCTCGCCGGGCCGCAGGTCCCACTTCTCGTGCCAGACGCGGATCTGACCCGACCCGAAATAGCCCGGCCCCCGGGCGATCTCCATCGCCCCCCTGGAACCGTGGACCCGGTACCAGTTGCTGTGTCCCGGCAGTACCAGCCCGAAGATGCGGAACACCGCGCCGTTATCTGTCCGGCAGAGGATGACGGAACCGGGGTCCGCCACGCGGACCGTCTGGGCATCCACGGAGGGACAGGCGATGGACAGGGCGTTGACCTTGACTGGCAGGGCCCCGGTGATGTAGACCAGAGGCGCCAGGGCGTGGGTGCAGTAGTAGGTGGACGGCAGCCAGGCGCGCCAGTGGTGCATCCCGGGCGAAATGCGCAGGCGGTCGGGCGCGGCCATGGGGTGGTTGTACTCGCCTTCGGCGTAGGTGACCTCGCCGATCTCCCCGCTCTGATACAGCCGGCGCATCTCCTGGTTGAACACGGTGTACGGATAGTTCTCGGCCAGCATGTAGACCTTGCCCGTCTTTTCCACCGCCCGGCAGAGCGCCACGCCCTCGGCCAGGGTCGTGTTGGACGCGGTTTCGCTCATGACGTGCTTGCCGGCCTGGAGGGCTTGGATGGCGAACGGGGCGTGTTCGTGGAAGTAGTTGGCCAGGATCACGGCGTCCATGTCGTGTTCGAGGAATCTCCCGTAGTCCGTGTAGGTCGTCACGTTGTAGCGTTTTCCGACCTCGAGGAGGCGCTCCTCCCAGGTGTCGCACAGGGCCACGAGTTCCATCCCTACGGTCTCGTTGACCCCCCTGGCAAAACTCTGTCCCCGCCCGACGCCGACGACGCCGACGCGGATGGGAGGGGTGGATCTGGTTTCGGTCATGAAAGCACCTCTTGTAGCGGACTCTGCCAGCAGGCCTTGCCGACGAAGAACGGCCCCAGGGATTGCATATACCGGGAGGTCTGCTGGGTCTTGCGCATGTCCTGCACGATCCGGGACAGGGGGTAGAGGTCTGCGCCGACCAGGCCGATCAGGAACTCGTTGTCGTTCCGGTCGAGGCCGTGGCAGGCCAGGCGGATGTCGTGCGCGAAGCCGGCCCGGCCGTAGGACATGCCGATGTGGGCGTGTTCCAGCAGGATGTTGTTCTGTTCCTCTTTTGACAGCAGTTCGAACTCGGGCTTGCGACGGAGCGGGTACCAGATGGCCCAGGGCCATTCGGGATTCAGGGCGTTGCGGCGGGGTTTCTGGAGGAGCCAGTCCCTCAGGTCCCGCTCGTGGCCGGTGGAATAGGTCCTGCCAATCATGGTCAGTTCCAGTTTCTGGACCAGAGCCCCGAAGGGTTCGCGCACCAGCAGCGCCCTCGCCTTTCCCACCAGTGACTCCGGGTCTTCGGCGAACAGGAGCAGGCCGACGCCGCGTGGGTCGTTCAGGTCGCGGTAGAGGACGCCCTCCAGGCCGCTAGCCTGGAGCGCCCTGATCAGAGGGGCCTCGTCGGAACAGCCGCCAAATGCCTGAAGCTGGCCGTAGAGCCGGGGGTCTGTGGCCTGGATGTCCTCCGGGGTCAGGGTTTTTATCTGCAAAGGGACCTCCTCTGGATGGAAAATAGGGGAGAAACTTTTTAAATCCTTCTTATTCTTCACAGACGAGCGTTTTCAAACAGACACAATTTACCTTGCCCCCCTTTTGAAGTCAAGGATTACCACGCTCCCCTGGTGTAAGTTTCTGCGCAGTAGCCCGTTACCTCCCTGCCTGATTCTTCTCGTCTGCTCTGGTGACCAAATAGTGACCAAACGGAAGATTTTCGACCGCGCCTTTCAGCCGGTCCGGGGCCGCATGGAGGTAGCGCATCGTCATTTTGATGTCCGTGTGTCCCATCAGGTGGCGGATCGTGTCCAGGTCCACGCCAGCGGCGGCGAGGGTCGTCCCGAATGTGTGACGCAGGAGGTGGGGGTTTACGTGGACCCCCTCGGCGTCGGCCTTCTCCATCCGGTCCCTGATGCCCTGTTCGGTGTGTGGGGTCCCGTCCTGGCGATACAGAACATAGGGGCACGAGATGTGCCGGGGATGTCGGGCCAGCACGTCGGCCAGAAAGTCGTTGATGGGGATGTCTCGGAGATCCCCGGTCTTGACCCTCCAGGTCCTCACGCCTTCGGCCTCGGTCTTGGGCCTCACCTTCACAACCCGGCGTGACAGGTCCACGTCTGACCAGGTGAGGTTGACGATCTCCCCAACTCTCATGCCGGTGGAAAGGCCGATGGCCGTGAAGGTGTAGAGATCCCGATCCTCCCGGTAGGCTTCCAAAATCCGGTCGGCCTCCTCGACCGACAGGTGGGGCGGCTCTGTGGTGTCCACCTTCAGCGTTTTGATCTGCTTGAAAGGGCTGACCCTGAGGTGCTTCCACTTCACGGCCAGGTTGAGCATCGCCCGCAGGACGGCCAGCAGGGAATTGATGCTCGATGCCTTGAGCTTTTTCCTGCCCTGCTCGGTCTTAAACTCCTCGACCACCTGGGGGGTGATCTCCTTCAGGTTGTAGCGCCCGAAGAAGGGGACCAGGTTGACCCGGACGGCGCTTTCTGCAACCCGGTATCGACCGGGGGAGAGGTTCGTCTCCACGTACTTCAGGTAGTCCCGGCTGAACGCCTCGAATTTGAGGGGCTTGATCTCCTCGTATTCAAGCCAGTCCTCTTTTGCGGCCCTGACCTCGATGTTCTTCAAGGCCAGTTCCGCCGTGCGCTTGTCGGGGCAGACCTTGCGCCGGATGCGCCTACCGTTGACATAGGTGTCGATCCACCAATTACCTTTCCGCTTGAATACACCCATAGGTGGTCCTCCATCGTGAACGTGAAAGGGCCGGGGTTGCCTCCTGGCTCTCCCGGCCCCGCTGCTGCGCCCTGGCCATTCCCTGGCGGGCGTGGTGCCGTTCGCGTCTCCGTGCCCGGCCTGCTGGCCTCGGGCGGGCCGTCAGGCGGTGGCTTGGGCGGTCTGCTTGGCGGCGTCCTTGAGGATCTCGGCCATGTCGCTCTCCTCCGTGAGATCGTGGGGGCCTCGGCGTCCCTGCTCCGGCTCCCCGTGGTGGCCGCTGTCGTCCTGGCTGCGGCGTGTAGAGGGAGAGACGCCCGGCGCCATCCTCTGTGTGACGGGCCGGGCGCTCCCCCTGTGTGGTGCTACCGCTGCGTGTAGGTGCGGCCGTTGACGCTGACGGGCCTCTGCTGCGTCGTCTGCCCTGGTCCCGGCCTCCGGTCGGCCTGGGGCGTCGGGCGCGTCTGCGCGGGCCTCTGCCCCTTCTCTGCGTAAAGCTGTAGGCCGATGCCGAACAACGTGGCCGCTTTCTTCAGGCTGTCGCTGGCCGCGGCCTTCAGGTCGTCCGCTATGCTGACGGGCTTCTGCGTCTCCCGATGCCGGGCGATGTCGGAACCTCCAAAGGCCGTCTTGGTGACGCCTCCGGCTGTCAGGCGTCCGTGAACAATGGCCTCCGTCTCGGTGACTTCGTGGGACAGGACTTCAAAGGACCACTGCCCGGTAAAGGCTTCATTCGGCCGGGCGACCACAACATGCGTTTCCAGGTAATCGAGAGTCTTTCCCCCGCGTCCCTCGCGCTGGCGGATCTGCGCCGGGTCAAAGGGCCGGGTCAACGTGTCAAGTGTCGTCTGCTCCATCGTCGTTGTCTCCCCTTGTCAAGAGAAAGGGGGTCGCGTCCTGCGTTCCCCCCTCGATGTTTCAGGCGTTCGGGTTGAAGGCGCACACGGCGCACGGCGTTTTGTCCTTGCAGGATGCGCAGACCTTGCGCCCGTCGATCCTGCCCGCGATCTCCTCGAACACCCGCGTCATGGCCTCCGTCATCGGCACGTCCAGCGCCCAGGCGATACGGCGGAGGGTGGCCGACTCCTGTTGACTCAACTCAGGCGTGTAAGCCATCGGTCGTCCTCCATCAAAACGGCGCTGTTGCCGGGTCCACTACCCGCGCCAGATACGTCTCAAGCTGGCCCTCGGCCTTCAGTCGCGCATACATCCCAACGGGGTAGCCGCAACAGGTGCAATACCTGTCCCATTCGTCGTTGGGAGTCTCGCATCGGTCGCACGTCGGAAGGTCGTAGTCGTTGGCCTCCGGTTCGTTCGGTTCAAGCCCGTCGTAGGGGTTGCCCTCGTAGGGTTCGGGATCGGGGCCGTAGAGGTCAGACATTCGCGGCCTCCCTTCCGGCCTGCTCTGCCTGCTGCCTGGCTTGGACCCGCCGGAACCGGCGCTGCCCTCGGATAAAACCGAAGTCAACCGCGTTCTTGCAGGTGGGACAGTCGAAGGTCTTGAACGTCTCCCCGAAGCACGTTGTATGCTCGGCCAGGTGCATCGTGGACCCGCAATACTGACAGGGGTAAAGCTGCGCGATCCAAAGGACGTGTTTGCATGTCCGGTGTCCGTTGACTCCGTAGCTTCCGCCGTCCCTGCCTTGTGCGTCCGGGCAATCACATTGCCATTCGTGGACGTGGTAGGCGGTTCCGTCTGCCTTCAGGATCTCCGCGCAACCGTCGCCGTCCAGGGTCAAGGTGTAACCCTCTCGCATCGCGTGGGCGATGCTCAGGCGGTCCTCCGGGTCGCCGATGGCGAACGTGGCCGGATGGGGATTGGACTTGACTTGAGAAGGGGAATTGCCTAACATTAAAATACCTCCCGTTCTACGTGAGGTTACGTTTTCGGCCTATCGGATTCAGCTTGCCGGCGTCTCCGATGGGCCGATTTTATTTTCTCCCCGTCCCTGGGGTCGTTGCGTCCTATCCCTGTCCGCCTGGCCCGGAGTTACGGGGGTTCGTGCCCGCCACATGAATATGTGATAACTCATTGCCCTGCGATTCCGGGTTGTCTCCGGTCGTCCTACGGGCTGAACCTTTCGGCCTGTCCTCCCGTAGTCCGCTGTCAAAGAGCCTTCGTATCGTTCACGTCCTAAATATACATTCGCTATATATATTTGTCAAGCGATATTTTGTAGTATTTCTATTTTTCTTGACGTTTCTAAAAAATGTGCTATATTCTTTAATAAAGCGTATAACTTGGTTATTAGATTTTTATGAAAGGGCAGGTTGATGATTACCGTAAATGATGCCGCGAAGCAAAAGAACTGCACAAGAATAACGATCATGAGTGCCATTCAACGCGGCATGATCGATGCGGAGCGTTTTGGTAAGGCGTGGGCCATTGTTCAGAATCCGAAGTATGAGGCGTGGACTCCTTCAGAGAAGCACCAAGATTCAGGCCGTGCCCGGTGGGCCTCCCCCTCGAAGGCCAGCCCGAAGAAGCGCCCGAAGCCGTAGCCCCTGCCCGTCTGCCTGCCTCCCCTCTACCTCCGCGCCCCGGTCGCCCTCGTGCTGCCGGGGCTTCTGCTTTCCTCCCCGGCCTGTCCGTCTCTGCCCGTGCCTGTCCTGCGTTCTCTCCTCCCGTCCTACTTCTCTGCCCGGCCTGCCCGTTGCCCTCGCTGGTGGGGCGGCTACGGCCTCGACAGGGCCAGCCAGCGGGCAGGCGCAGGAAAGCGGGACTCGAAACCGGGCGCTGAGGGACGGCGGGACTGCTTAGGGGGAGAGTACCTTCCTCCCCCTCACACAGGCCTACACCTCCGGGCGGCCAGCCTCCGGCCTCCGCTCCCTGCTCCTGCCCGCGCGGGACTGCCTGCCGCTCGTGATCGAGGCCCGCGCGGGAGTCCCACGCCCCGGCCACGGGAGGAGCCGGACTGCCCCGGGCGGGGGCGGAGGTCCCATGCTGCGCCGGGCGGGACTGACAGGGCGCTCGTTTTTGTGCTTGACGCCGGGGCGATCCTGCATTACATTGGCCGGCAGTTCAAGCCGGTTCGCACGTCCAGCATCAGGAGGGCACGATGGACGCTCGGACACATCGCAGTCAGGGGCAACGGTAAGCCGCATCGGATAGGTGCGGCTTTTTGCGTTTAGTAGGGGTTAATATATGACTACGAAAATAAAAATAAATTTGTTCTTCAGGGGTATTGCGGCCTGCTTGTTTTTGATGGCATTTTTTGCGCCGGATACGGAAGGTAAAACTGATGAAATGGTGGTTAGCTCTGATAGTCTGCCTGATTCTCTAAAGGCATCTATTCTTAGGCATCTGTCTTCTACTGCAAAGGTTGAACCCGTTGAGTCCCAGAATAACACCAAAATGGGGGAGATGAAGGCTCTGCCGCCGGACTCCCCTCTTTTACGCAATATTCCTGAAGGATTGGCAAAAAAACCGGCAAGATCTCAGGTTTTTGCCGCCTATAGTACTCTTCCAGGCACATCAGAGATTTTTACCTCAACTTTGTCGCTGGCCAGGGATACTAAGGTAAATAGTAGACACTGTTCACTTACCATTCCCAACTTATGCCCCCCGAAAACCTCGGCAGAAAGCTTTCGGGCCTGAAATATAGGCGTCAGCTTCACCAACGAATACGGCTCTCTAAGAGGCGGTTCCTGCGATAATCCAAAACTGCTATTTATAT